>CALIMM010000016.1 GCA_938045445.1 uncultured Candidatus Saccharibacteria bacterium | reverse complement strand
TTCGGAAGTCCAGCAGCACCATCAGGTTGTTAGGGTCAATGGTGCGGAGTTGTACCATAGAGAATACTAACTCAGTATGTTGTTGCATGCTGAGTTTTTTTATTCACAAGAATAGAATACATATTTGGCAAATACCTAGAGATACTAGACCCACGTCTCGTTTTAATTCTTGCCCTTGCAGTATTACGGGTCCACCATACCTATGGCTCAAAATCTCAGCCATTCTCATATCGCTTCTCTCGCATTTGCTTCTGTAGAATAACTAGAGACACCTCCTCATAGCATGATTTATAGCAGCCATGGGTATAAAATATTGCCTACGATAGAGCGCGCCAGCAGCTCGAAGTGCACTCTTTTTCACACCAAAAAGCCGAGCATTTCTGCTCGGCCTTTTGTATACGCTACCAGACTTGGCTGATGGGGAGGAACCTAGTCTATGCGGCGCTTTTCGAGTTTGAGTGAGCCAATTGCAGCGCTGTCGGCAGCACTTGGCGTAACGCCTGTGAGGCGAAGCTTCTTGAGGTTGCCAAATGTCGCCAGTTGGCTGCCGTTGGCTAGCGTGGTCTTGCGGCTGTAGTCGTAGAGCGAGAGTGACTCCAGGCTACCCTTGCTGGCTGCGACGTCGGCAATGTCTAGCACAAAGCCATCTTTGCCCGAGAGAGCGACTCGCTTGAGCCGTGTAAGCTTGGCAAGCGGCTTGGTTGAGGCAATTGGGTTGCCCGAGACCATCACGAGTTTGAGGTTCGTCAGGCTAGCGATTGGGTCGAGCGACTCAATCTGGTTGGAATACGCTGTGAGCGACGTCAGCTTCGTCAGCTTAGCAAGCGGCGCAAGGCTCTTCACCTTGTTGCCGTCGATTGCCAGCCAGTCGAGGTTCGTTGCTGCCTCGAGGCCGGTGAGGTCAGTGGCTTTGCGGTCATCTGCTGCGTTACCAGGCAAGATGAGTGATAAGCCAGTCAGTTTTTGCATCTCACCCGCTGTCACGTCCTGTGAGGCGCCCCGGCGTGCACCAAGGGTCTCAGACAGGCTTTTGTTGATTGCGGCCTTGAGGTGAGCGTCTGGGATCGACACAGCGCTGTTGTCGCTCTTGGTGTCGGCCTCAGCGGTTTGGGCTGCATGAGCAGTGTCAGCTTTACTGGCGCTGCCCATGCCCGGCGCTTTTGGGTTTGCTTGCCCGTTGGTCGTTGCGCCATTGGCGTTATTTTGTTGTGGGGTGCTACTGCTCTTACTGCTGATGTTTGGCTCACCGCCGGTCATGTTGGCGTTGACCAGTGCACCACGGTTCACCTTAGTGCCGGCCTTCACAGTCGCGCCACTTGGGTCGATTGCCTTCGCCACGTCGGCAGGCAGCTCCTTACCACTGTTGGCAGCTGGGCTTCCGGCCTTGATGGTGTAGTTACTCTTGTTGTAGTCGTTGTTGTTCGCAGCTTCGCTGGTGAAGAATGGGTTGGCGCTGCGTGAGCCAGTTTGGTCGAGCGAGTTGCGCTCGAGGCCATCGATCGCCTTGCTGACCCGACCATCCTTAGCAATGTCTGATGTCTTGCTAAAGAGAACGTCGATTGGTGCGTCGGTCTGGGCTAAGTCCCAGGTAAAGACCGTCTTGTCGACATTAGTATCGTTGCGGTAGTAGACGTTGTAGTCGAGGCCAGCAAACATCTCATTCGTACCAACCTTTGGCCCACCAATGTTGGCACCACCCTTGGTGCGGACACCGTACGCCCAGTATGGGCTATCGCTATCCTTGGCAGTTGCGGCACGCGATGAGATGATATTGTTGTACATCTCTGTGCCCGTCGTATCCCAACTCAGGCCCTTAGCCTGCGACCAGCTCTCTGGTGCAGTACAGGTGCTGCCTTGGTAGGCGTTACAACCCTTGCTGCGGGTATCCTCACGGATGCGGATTGGGTAGGCGGTGCGTGAGATAGAGTTGTTGTAGATCTTCGTCTTGCTACTACCCGACACGAGGATACCAGAGCCCGAACTCTCGATGATATTCGAGGCGATGATACCAGTGTGCGACACCTCATAGAAGATCGCCATCTGCACGTTGGTAAAGTAGTTGTTGACGATGTTGGTGTTGATACATCCTTCATCACACCAGAAGCCTGGCAGCTGGTGGCGCTTAGCCACAGCGATGTCGGAGTTGGTCGAGCCAGACTTCGAGTAGTCCACCACATTGTTGCGGAAGGTGAAGTTCTCGGCGTGAGTCACCTTCACATCAGCCATGCCACACCATGAGGTACAGTAGCTACCATTGGTTTCAAAGCCAGCGGCGTTGTTGTTGCTAAAGGTGTTGTTTTCAAATACGGCATTCTCAATGCGGTTTGCGCCAGCACCATTACCCCCGTTGTCGAGGAATTGGCTGTTCTTCACCACGCTGCCCGATGCTTTGTCGAGGAATAGCCCCGAGTTCGAGTTCTGCGCCACGATCACATCTTGCACCAGCGAGTTCTTGCCGTTGATGGAGATGGCGATTGGCCCAGCCTTGTCATCCAGCTGAGGGTCTTTAAAGCCCCAAGTTTGGTTTGGCGCATATTGCGAAATGTTAATACCCTGCAGCTTGAAGTTCTCACCTGTTGTGGTAAAGGCACGGGTGCGCTGCGAGATCTCCGTTGTGCCAGCCGTTGGGTCTGAGCCTAGGTAGTAACTGACGGTGTCTTGCCGGCCTGGGTTGAAGTGCCCACCGCTACGCGTTGTCTGGGTGGCGTCTTCCACATAGAACTTGCCTGGGCCGACCTCAGCCTTGCTCCCCACCTGCGTTAGCGGCTTGTCGTTGATAAAGACCTGCTCTGGGTAGGCAGCCATACCTTCGACCTCTGGCTTGATGTTGGTCGTACAGACGTGGCAGAAGTTTTGGAAGTTGCCAGTGGCCTTCCACATATTGCCCTCGCGCGACCAGTTGGTCACCACATCGCTACCCTTGAGCCATACCTCGGCGTTAGGTGCTGCCTGCATGGTGACATTCTTCTTTGTCACAAAAAAGTGTGGCTCGCGGTAGATACCACTCTTTGCCACCACTGTTCCGCCGTCGCTAATCTTCGTGACGGCGCGACCAAAGCTCTTGTACGGTGCCGACTCGCTTCCGTTGCCCTTGTTGTCATCCCCGTTGGGTGACACCCAGGCTACGTTGCTATTTGGCACAGCATAGTTTGCCTTAATATAACTATAGTTTTTATTCAGACCGGCTGCGTTCACCGAATTGAGGCCATAAAAAAGCCCGCCTATAGCGAGCCCACTCACAGCCACAACCGATGCGATGCGCATGACGATCCCACGTTTTTGACGTCTAATCTTCACTGCTCTTTCCTCCCCTTGTCGGTTGGCGTTAGATTTACGTTACAAAGACTATTCTATCATAATGGCCGCACTGGTCAATTAACCATAACCTGCATACCTGCGCAATTATCGGGCCAAAGCTCCACCCAACACCCATACTTCGCCCCTCTCGCCAGTCTTGCACGTATATCGTACATATATAGATCATACCCCAGATAGTGCTCTTGACATTTATGATACTTCGCATGTATTGATAGCATTGTATATTTTGCTATATTCTACACAAATAAAAATATCATTGTAATATCTACAATGATTCGTTTATCTCTCGTTGTGCTGCGTTTTATGTTAAAATTATAGATTACTAAGCAGTCTCAGCATTCATATGGTCTTTCATGTGTCTATCGAGCTATCAGTGCTACTGCGTGGTTGCTTCTTCTGTCGCTTCTCGTCACTATTTGCACGAGACGAAGCCCAGCATATGGCGATATCTCAAAAACAATCCTGGCGGAGGAGGGGAGATTCGAACTCCCGCTGCAGGTCTCCCCACACTAACGATTTAGCAAACCGTCCCCTTCAGCCACTTGGGTACTCCTCCAGCGTGTCGGATTGTGCACCAATGTGCACTGGCTATTGTAGCATAGGTCAGGCAATTGCGCTAGACATTTGTGAGATACAATTTTATCCCTACTTCGCCGCAGTGTCGTTAGCCATATATTTCCTGCACTCCCCTCCCATTTATCAAGCAATATAAATAAGTAGACTGCCAAGCGCGTCTCACTAACATACCAATTCCTCACGTTGAGGTTCAGGATATCGTCATAACAGCAAGTTTTCAAGACGTCACCGGCAAAAGAGATGAAGGAAGCGAGTTACCACAGTACCGCAAGCTGAGAAATTTCGCCGCTTTCCTCTCGACAAAAAAAACGCCATATCGTATAATTACAAGATAAAAGGAGCTAAGTTTATTATGCTAAAAAAATGTCTACTATCTATCAGTGCTCTTGCCCTCATCGGGGGTGGGATAATTGCCGCTGCACCGCCCAGCGCTGCAATCGGCGGCGTATCAGATGGTGCCAGCCGCTCACGGGGCAAAGACCAGCCAGCCGATCTCTTTGGTGACGCCGGTATCTTCACACGAGTAAGCAACATCATGCTCTTCCTCGTTGGAGCTATCGCGGTTATCATGATCATCTTCGGTGGTATTCGCTATGTCGTCTCTGGTGGTAATTCATCGCAGGTGCAGGGAGCGAAGAATACTATCATGTACGCTCTTGTCGGTGTTGTGGTGGCGCTACTAGCCTATGCGGCGGTGAACTTTGTCATCAACACTATCATCCCTGGTGGTAACATCAACACTACTACCAATAGCAGCAACACTGGTGCTTCAACCACCTAGCCAATAATACTTGGCTCTCTTCTCACACAAACATATGCGCACACCATCGCGGTGTGCGCTTTTTATTGCTCTTGAGCGAGTTTGCAAAAAACAGAAATAAAGCAAGCACAGCGCACAAAAGTAATCGCATGTTTTTTGTAATAAAAAACCTACAAGCATCATCAGCCTGCAGATTACCAGTATCAGAGATATGGCGGAGAGAGAGGGATTCGAACCCTCGAAGCCTTGCGGCTTACCGCTTTTCGAGAGCGGCCAGTTCAACCACTCCTGCACCTCTCCACGTGGTCTGCTCTCATTATAACAGATGTGGTGCCGAACGGAAATATCGCGCAGCAGATGTCCTTGAGCTCTTGCCCCACCTTCGCGTATACTAAAGTCATGCAGGATTCTATTTTTACTAAGATTATCAAAGGTGAAATACCAAGCCATACGGTGTATGAAGACGAGCACACGATAGCCTTCCTCGATATCAACCCGCTGAGTGATGGCCATGTGCTGGTGGTACCCAAGCAGCAGATTGACTCGCTGTGGGCGCTCCCCACTGAGGTGTATCAGCACCTCTGGGCGGTAGCGCAGCGGATTGCTCAAGCGATGGAGGCGGAGCTCAAGCCTGAGCGAGTCGGCGTGGTGGTGGAGGGCTTTGATGTGCCGCACGCTCATATTCATCTTGTGCCGCTATATGACCGCGAGGTCTTGCAGCTCCATCATGGCTACCCGACTGATACTAGCAATGCTCACCTATCTACCACCGCTCAGCGTCTTGCTGCTGCAGTGTCAAATAGTGGTGGAGACGCCAGCGCGTGATCACCATCATCGCCATTGGCAAGCGGCACGAGCCCTGGCTGGCTGATGGCATTGCACGCTACGAGCAGCGCATGACTCGTGCCTGGCAGCTGCAGTGGAAGCTCCTCCCCACCAGCTCGCACAGTGGCGATGCGGCGCGCCGTGAGGAGTCGCAGCAGATTCTGCGGGCGCTTTCGCCCCAAGCATATGTCGTACTACTGGACGAGCGCGGCACAATGCTCGACTCGCCCGCCCTTTCGCGCAGCCTGCATCAGCCAATGGCGCAAGGCAAATCACTCGTGCTTATCATTGGTGGCGCATACGGTGTGACAGAGGCAGTGATGGAGCGCGCTAACCTGGTGTGGTCGCTGTCTCGCCTGGTGTTTCCCCATCAGCTGGTGCGGCTCATCTTAGCTGAGCAACTCTACCGGGCGCAGCAGATTGCCGCTGGGCATCCGTATCACCATCAATAACTAACCAACAATCGGCAAGAACTGATTATCAAAGGCGTGGCGCGTCCCTCGCTGCTTGTGCGTCACATAGTTGTATTCATCATCGCGCGGTGGCACACTCGGCGTGTGGTGCTGCCCGTGATGCGCTGTCTTATGCCCAAGCGACGTATGATGCGGATGGACGTGTGGGTCGGTTGTTAGCTTATCGGGCTCAGCCGATCCTGGTGCTCCACGGCTGCGCAGCGCAGCAGGCTCGAGCGTAAGGAGCGCAGTGGTGATCTTATCAAATTGCCCATCGTGCAAAAACACCCCCAGCGCAGTCGCCAAGCTAAAGACCGCCACGGCCACCTGCGCGAGAATAGTTTTGGGTGAAGTAGTGTGATGTGTGTGTTTCATTGTGTTTTTTGGATGTGTAATTTTCCTTAGTTCTATTTTTGTTCATATTCATGGTAGCAGGATGTTTATTTTTTGTCAAGTATGTTTTGTGTAGATATAGGTATACCCTTCTTTTCTTCATTAACTCTCCCCCTATCATTTCGCTTAAATGAGGTATGAAAGCTGTTTGTTGCAGCATATGTATGCTTATATAAATCCATGCGATGAACCCTCTTCGTAAGCCTCACTCACCACAAGCCTCAGAAAAAGAACGATAGGAACAGATTTGTGATGCGGTGAGATTTTTCAGCTTCAGGTTAATATAGCTCATCATCACAATAACCCCTTTGTCTGTGCTCGCGCTTCCTTCCCCTACTAAGTACCCTGTTTGTCATTTAGAGCCCGAGAGATTAAATCAACATTCTCAATATCTCTACTTGTCAAAAAGGCTACCATCACACATCGATGGTAGCCTTTTCTGCTTTGTATAGCGGTCTATGCTGCAATACTACACTATTCTATCACCTGCAGCTCCTGCACCAGCCGCTCGATCAACGCCTGCCTGCTTGACAGCTGCTGGCGCGATTCTTCCACTAAATAAGCGGGTGCTTGGCTGGTGTAACGTTCGTTTGCTAGGCGTGCCTCAAGCTTCGCGGCATCATTGCGTGCTGTAACTAAACGCTTCTCGAGGTTCGTCTGGTGCTCATAGAGTGTCTCGTCGCTTACGTCGAGCCAGGCATCGCGACCACTGGCGGCCAGACGCAGCCCTCGTGCTACGTCAGTATGTTCCACTGCCGCCAAGCCAGCCAAGCGCCGCACCAGCTCAGCATTATCTGCTACGAGCGCGTCATCCATATAGAGCAGTGTGTAGCGCTCATTGCCCGGCAACTCACTCGTTACATAGCGCGCTTCTGTCACGAGTCGCTTGAGCCGGCCAAACTCAGCCGCCTGCAGCTCGTTATATTCCTCAGCCTGCGGATATCGTGCTGCCGCTAGGAGGTCATTGTGCCAGCTCAGGCTTTGCCAAATCGTCTCCGTCACAAATGGCGCAAATGGGTGAGCCAAGCGCAAACACGTGTCGAGCACCCACACCAGCATATCAGCGTGCTGCTCCACCTTGGCGGCCTCGATATACCAATCGGCCACATCATCCCACACCGTATGATAGAGCGTCTCTGCTGCCTCGGCAAAGCGATACTGCGCCAGCTGCTGCTCCATCGTCTCCCCTGCCCGGCTCAGCTGGCGGATGATCCAATGGTCGGCCATAGATTGTGGCGTTGGCACATGCACCGGCTGCGTATCCCCCACCTGCGCCTCAATGAAGCGAGCGATGTTCCACAATTTATTACAAAAGTTGCGCGCTGCCACCACCTTGCCGGTATTAAAGGCCTGCGGCTGAGCGGCTGAGCGGCTGGCGATAATCCCCATGCGCAGTGCGTCCGAGCCATATTGGCTAATCGCCTCCATTGGGTTGATCACATTGCCCTTGCTCTTGCTCATCTTCTGCCCGCGCTCATCCAGCACCAGCCCATGGAGATAGACATGACGGAACGGCACCTGTCCCGTGCAGTACAGGCCAAGCATCATCATCCGCGCCACCCAGAAGAAGAGAATATCCCCCGCTGTCTCCATCACCGCGTTGGGGTAGAATTTCGCTAGCGGCCCATCCTGCAAATAGTCGGTGGTGATGAATGGCCACTGCCCACTGCTAAACCAAGTATCAAGCGTATCTTCTTCCCGACGATATGTTGTGCCATTTACAACTATTTCTTTTTCGTTGACATTTGTGTTGAAGATCCAGTCACTTGGGTCGGTCGTGCTCTGGAAGGCTGGGATGGGTATCCCCCACGGGATCTGCCGGCTGACATTCCAGTCTTTGATCTCGCGCAGGTATTTGATGACGACTTCGCCTTTGTTGGCGGGGGTGAAGGTCACATCGCCACGCTCGATGGCAGCAATCGCTGCATCCGCCAAGGGCCGCATTGAGATAAACCACTGCTCCTTGACCATCGGCTCGATGACGGTGTCGCACTTGTAGCAATGCCCCACCGAGTGCTCCAGCTCCTCCTCGCCGCGGCGCAGTTCCTCTCGCTCCAGCGCCTCCAGCACCCGTTGGCGTGCCTCCGTCGTGGTGAGGCCGTCAAATGGCGCAGGCACATTGGTCATTCGCCCGTCGAAGCCAATTACCTGCTCCACTGGCAGCCCATGCCGCTGCCCCATCTCGAAGTCATTTGGGTCATGGGCCGGCGTGATCTTGACCGCACCGGTGCCATACGACGCATCGACATATTCATCAGCAATAATCGGGATCTCGCGCCCCACCAGTGGGAGCAGCGCCTTGGTGCCGATCAGCTTCTTGTAGCGCTCATCTGCCGGGTTGACAGCAATGGCGGTATCGCCCAGTAGTGTCTCGGGCCGCGTGGTAGCGACGATAATCTCACCAATATGATCGAGTAGCGGATAGGCAATGCGCCACAGCTTGGACTTCTCCGTCTTGTGCACTACCTCTATGTCGGCAAAGCTGGTCTGGTGCTTGGTGCAGTAGTTGACGATCCGCTCACCACGGTAGATCAGCCCATCCTGCCACAGCTTATTGAAGGTGCCGTAGACCGTCTCCACCACCTTAGGGTCAAGTGTAAAGACCATATCTTCCCAGTCCGCCCCAACGCCGAGGGCGCGCAGCTGGAGCTCCATATCGCCCCGCTTCTGGTCGACAAAGTTCCACACCTGTGCATACAGCTCGTCACGCGAGTAGTCGAAGCGCGTCTTGCCCTGCTTCTCTAGCTCGCGCTCATACACCACCCACGTCTCAAAGCCAGCGTGGTCTGCCCCGGGGATAAACACCGCGTCGTCACCTTTCATCCGGTGGTAGCGCACCAAAATATCTTGCAAAGCCGAGCCCAGCGCATGCCCAACGTGCAGGTTGCCATTAGCATTGGGCGGCGGCATCACGATACTATACGGTGTGCCCTCCCCTTTTGGCCGAAACACGCCAGCGCTCTCCCACATAGCGTAGATATTTGGCTCATATTCGTTAGGGTTGTAGGTCTTGGCAAGTTTCATGGCGGTGGCTTCCTTACAGATTATTGATACTTTTCACACGAAAACGGCGCGGTCGATGCTTCACGTGAAAATGTGCATGGAGCATCTATCTAGCCGATTTTTTGGTGCAACTTCAGCTACCCAGTATAGCACGTTTGGCGCCAAGATGGCAGGGGTGACAGGGGTTGGTAGTAGGGTAAGGTATTGCGAATTATGATGGTAATAGAGACGTCTTATTTTACAAATTAGCTGCTATTGCTGAGTAGTTTGTTATGATGATTCGGTATTTTTGCGGTTTTCACGTGGAAGGTGCTGCGTGCCAAGCTTATACTACAGCCTTAACATCTTATGATCCTATCTACACAGGGTACAAAAAAGGGAAGTAACCAAAGAGAAAGAGGCGGTTTTTACCCTACATATTGTGGCATGTTTGTCATTATGCTACCTTCGTCAGCTCCAGCTCATTAATAACAAAAAGTAAGGTGAAATATCTGCAAGTCAGAGGTAAGCGAGCTTATATTCATAGTCAAAATTGAGCTGCAATAGGGGAGTCTAAGCCATATATCTCACACATTCATCCTCATTTCACGTGAATAATGCGCACAACTTCGTCAAGCTTGATAGTCTCACACCGGTATATACACGTCACGTGTTACCTCACATTAGAAACTACATCTATAGAGCAGGGGAGGGCAACATAAAAAAGACGCCCCGCTAGAGCGTCTTTCTCTGAGCAACACCATGCTGCTACTTATGCGAACGACGATACGATGCTTGGCGCAGGCTACGCACGTGCTGGTACAGCGCTTGGTAGAGGTGATACAGCCGGTAGCGCAACGGGTGAAGCGGCTTCTCCCAGGTGCCGATGTAGTCCACCGGCGTACCCCCAAACGACTTCTTAAAGTGCGTAAAGCCCGCCCAGGGGTGATCTTTCGGCACATCGTCTGGCGCAATGCCATAAAAGTCGAAAAATTTGTGCCCGGTATCGTGCGCATAGAAGAGGGCAGACACCACCAGTGCTGTGGCTGGGCTGAGGTTGCGCTGGGCGGTGTAGGACGCCGCGTGGGCATAGGCCATCGTCGTGCCGTCACTAAAGAATATCAGGCTAGCAACTGGCTTATCCTCCAGCGTGGCATACATCAGGCCAGCTGCCTTGCGCGGGAAGAGCACCTCTGCCATTTGGCGAAAGTAGGCATCACTATGAGGCTGCATGCCAGTACGCTTGGCAACATCGTGAATCATATCAAGAAAGATCTCAATATCCGCCGGCTCATAACTGGTATGGAAGCGTACCCCTGCCTTCTGATTTTTGCGCCACGTGTAACGCACTGCTTGCTTGGCATTGGCCAGAATGGCATCGTGATCCATCGTCACATCATTAATAATCGTTCGATCTGGTTGGAGGCTCTTCGCTTTGCGAAAGCCAAGATTTTGCAACTGCTCAAGTCGCGTCGTTCGGGGATCGACCCGCACAAAATCTGCACCATATTGCCTCCCAGTGGCAATAATATCCTTGAGTGCAGCTTCCTGGGCTGCATCATTATCTGCTTCGGGCCCATAGGGCACATACAACCGATGGTTGAGCCGACCGTGCTCAATAATGCCATAATACTGCCACCCTTTGTCTACTCGCCGCACCGTATGGCGCTGCTGCGCTTGTTGAAAGGCCTCCCATGCCTCAGTCTGTAAAAAATGTTTCATAACATTAGTATAGCAACTTTGTAGCGGATTTTCACTGATGATTGTTGCAAAAATTTCTATCATATACCGCGACAAAATGGGGAATAGAGTGCAACATATTGTCGATTCGGCCCAAAGGTGCGTGCGCTGTGAGAAGTCTGAGGCTGATATACCTCGCTATTAGACGTCTCTTCCTCTCACCACTCAAAGATGCTATACTATCGCTATCATTATGCAGCTAAAACCCATCGATCCATCCACTCTCGAGCATTTTGCCGCGCAACACCCGCTGGGGAGCTTCGTCCAGTCGGCCGCTAATGCCAAGCGAGTGGCACAGCTGGGCTGGCAGCCACATTATTTGGGGCTGTTTGCTGAGGGTGAGCGCTTGGTGGCTACCACCGTATTATATGAGTGGCGCACCTTGGGCTATAGCGAGTTTGAATGTTTGCAGGGGCCGCTGGTGGATTATCACAACCCAGCCGTGCTCAGTACACTATTGACAGAACTCAAGAAATATGTCAAAACGCATAAAGGTATTCTGCTTCGCCTGCAGCCGCCACTCATCCTACGGCAGGAGAGTGACCCCACTCAGCTTCTCGAGGTAGCAGGCACGGCCAAGGCGCTGCAACAATTCACACAGACGGGCTTTCGCGCCATCCCCCCACGGCAGACCGACCGCAACGCGCGCTACGTGCGCTGGTTCTTTGCCAAAGATCTCTCGCCCTATCACGACGATGCAGCACTACTCAAGAGCTTCGACGCCAAGACACGCAGCTGCGTCAAGGCGGCTACCAAGTACGGTGTGGTGGTACGCGAGATTACTGCAGTGGACGATCTCGCCCCGTTTACGAAGCTGCTAATCGATACTGGCACGCGGCGTGGCTTCTCAGGACGCAGCGAGGAATTTTATCAGCAATTGTTCCACGCTTTTCACCGTAAGCAGGCGTGGTTCCTGATTGCCGAGCTCGACCTTGCTGGCTACCAAGCTCGCCTCAGCACTCAGCATGATAGCCTGCAAGCCGAGCGCGATATGCTGGCGACTGAGCCAGACAAGCAAGGGCAGGTGAAGGAGCTCGATAACCAGCTCACTGCGGTATCCAAACGCTTGGCAGATTACGAGGTGCTACGCCAGGCAGCCAATGGGGACGTCCTGCCGCTGGCCGCCGCCATATTCATGCACACAAGCGATAACGAGGTGGTGTATTTCCTCAGTGGATCGGACGATCAGCATGCCAAGTTCTCTGGCTCATACGCCCTGCAATACGCAGCAATGCGCCGCGCCATCAGCCTTGGCGCTCAGCGCTATAACTTCTACGGCACAAGCGGAAACTTCAATGGCTTCCCCGAGCAAGAGGGGGTGTATCACTTCAAGAAAGGTTTTGGTGGTCAGCTGGAGGAACGCGCTGGCTGCTATGAATATATCGCTCGGCCATTCATACACCAGGTGATTCGCTGTGTGCGTGCGATGCGTGGTGTGATCGGTCGGTAGAGATCGACTATTTCCAAACACTAACGACTAATCTGTGCCAACGCGCAAATGGTAATCTGCTACAAGCAGTTACACGCTAGTATCATCGTTTCGAATATCATCAAAACATATCTGCTATGCTTCGTGGCCAGCCCACACCGCTTCGCGCATCGACAAGCTTGGCTGCACTTCGAGCAGGTATGGGTCGACTGTGCGGCCAGCCTGGGCGTAGTAGTAGCCGAGGGTGGCGATCATCACAGCATTATCGGTGCAAAAGGCCATTGGTGCGTAGCTAATGGAGCAGGGCAGGGCGGTGCGCAGTTGGCGGCGGAGTTCCTGGTTGGCCGCCACACCACCAGCAATCACAACGGAGCGCGGCGCATAGTGCTCATAGGCCAGCACCGTCTTATCCACCAATGTTTCCACCGCCACACGCTGGAAGCTCGCCGCCATATCATGGCGCTGCTGCGGCGTAACAAGCGCTGGAAGCTCGTGCGAAGGAAAAGAGGTATCTTTGCCCACCTCGGCCTGCATTCGGCGCAGCACGGCCGTCTTGAGGCCCGAGAAGGAGAAATCGTACTGGCCCTGCATCCGCGCTTTGGGCAATGTGTAGCGCTGCGGGTCGCCCTGCATAGCGGCGGCAGCAATAGCCGGGCCGCCAGGGTAGGGTAGGCCAATGATCTTCGCTACCTTGTCGAAGGCTTCGCCCACAGCATCATCCTGTGTTTGGCCAAGCAAGGTATAGTCACCATGCGCCCGAAACAACACCAACTGGCTGTGCCCACCAGAAACGATCAGCGCCAGCATGGGGAAGCTTGGCTGCGCAGCAGGAAGCGAGAGAGCAGGCTCGGGCTTTGGCCGGCCATCCTCCACCACGAAGTTGGCATAGACATGCGCCTCCACATGATGAATCGCGTAGAGCGGCTTCTTGTGCACAAGTGCCAGCGTCCGCGCTGCCAGCGTCCCAACCAGCAGCGACCCCACCAGCCCAGGCGCATACGTCACGGCAATGCCATCAATCTCATCCCAGCTGCACGCTGCCTCGGCCAAGGCGCGGTCAATCACCGGGGTAATCATCTCAATATGGCTCCGCGCTGCTACCTCTGGCACTACGCCACCATATTGGGCATGAATATCTATCTGCGAGTGCACGACACTACTCAGCAAGCGCCGCCCATCGGCCACCACCGCAGCCGCCGTCTCGTCGCAACTGCTCTCAATCCCAAGAATCTTCATAGGGTTATTATAGCAAAGGAGGGGCATGTAATGAGGAAAACTTATGGAATGGCTAT
Source organism: uncultured Candidatus Saccharibacteria bacterium (assembly GCA_938045445.1). GTDB lineage: Bacteria > Patescibacteriota > Saccharimonadia > Saccharimonadales > Saccharimonadaceae > Saccharimonas. The sequence goes on along the minus strand of CALIMM010000016.1, from coordinate 156,160 downwards.
ATAAAAATAAGATAACGAGGCAAAATACCGACAAATCTCACTTTCTTAGCGCTAGCTCCACCAACCAATCACTGCTCCCAGTGGAATGTGAAGGCTCGTTGCAATAACTATTTTGTGCTCTGGTGTAAGAGGTGAATATTCTAGAGAGATATTCATCCTTATAGTGTTCCGTCATCGGGAGTGTGGGAAGGTGGAGTGCGAGGATAAGCGAGGCTTTTGTGATCACAATCGTAGCATATTTGCTTACTCAAAAAATCATGCCTCTCATGGTTTTAAATACTATCAAAAGTGGTATAATATGTGTCATGGCATTTTCTCTAAAACAAACACTCAAGAATGCTCTCCCACCCAGCGTGCTGGCGGCACTGGAGCCAAGCTATCGGCTGCTCGAAGCCACTGCGGCAGCGGCCAACCAAGGCTTCCCAGCCCAGGGTATGCACGTCATTGGCGTAACGGGGACAAATGGCAAGACCACGACGTGCTTTATGATTCACCGCATGCTGGTCGAAGCAGGTTACAATGCCGGTCTAATGACGACGGTGGCGTATGGAGTGAACGACGACATCACATCGCAAACCGAGCACATGACTACCGTATCTGCACCCCTGTTACAGCAGCGTTTGGCGGAGTTTCGGCGGCGTAATGTGCAGTGGGTAGTGCTAGAGGTGACGAGCCATGCGTTGGCGCAGCACCGCATCTTTGGCGTCCCGATCGACATTGCCGTCATGACCAACGTCACCCACGAGCATCTGGATTATCACAAGACATTTGAGCGCTACCGCGCCGCCAAGATACGTCTCTTCAAGCTCGCGCGGCGGGTTGGCATTATCAATACGGATGACCCATCGGCGGCAGTCTTCGAGCAAGCGGTGCCGCGCAGCCTGTGCTATGGCATCGCGAGCGGCGACATTCGCGCTACCAACATTACCCAAACCGCCTCAGGCAGCCGCTACGATGTATGGCTCATGGGGCAGATGCATCACATCACCATCAACATGCCGGGTGAGTTCAACATTGCCAATAGCCTGGCTGCGGTAGCAGTAGGGCACGAGGTAGGCCTCAGCCGGGTGCAGATCGAGCAGGGCCTGGCTGCACTCACTGGGGTGGAGGGCCGTATGACAGTGGTTGATGCTGGGCAGCCATTCTCCGCTATTGTCGATTTTGCCCACACACCCGACGCCTTCGAGCGGCTGCTGGGCAGTGTGCGAGCCAGCACCAAGGGCAAGCTGATCGTCCTGTTTGGCTCAGCTGGTCAGCGCGATGAGTCGAAGCGAGCCATCCAAGGCAAGATCGCAGGGCGAATCGCCGACGAGCTTATTATCACCGAAGAAGACGACCGCGATACAGACGGGCAGCACATCCTCGCCCAAATCGCCAAAGGCGCAGAAGCCGCTGGCAAGACTCAAGATACCGACCTCTTCCTCATCCACGACCGCGCCGAGGCCATCCGCTTTGCCATCCGCCGTGCCCGCACCGCCCGCGACACCGTCGTCTTCCTCGGCAAAGGCCACGAGAAGACCATCGAACGCGCCGACGGCACCCACCCCTGGGACGAAATAACAGAGGTGCGGAATGCCATCCGCGAGCGGCAAACATCAAAAAAGAAGCCAGCAAAAGGCCAGAGCAAGCGCAAGCGCACAAAAGACGCCAGCAAACCTCGCCCGAAAGCCAAAGACAAAGCCAAGCGTAAGAAAAAGCCAGCTTCGCGCCACAGCAAGCGGACATCAGCGAGCTAGTGTGTGCACGCGGCTAACTGCTCTGCGGGGTGTCTGTTTCTCCGTCGGATTGCATAGCCTCCACTTCGAGTATCACATCGTCTGCATCGTTGCTGATGTCTACTCTTACATAGCGCCTATCAGTGGTTAAGCCAGTTGCTGACCAGCCATCCTCGGCATACTGCAACGACATCCACTGGATAGAGAGCGGCCCTGGCTCGTCTTCAGACCCACCATAGGGCCATGGTCTTTTCTTAAGGATCGATTGAGCAATTGACTCTTTGAGCACTGCATGTCTCTCATGCTCTTCATTTGACGGCTGCTGTGGTATTTCGTGTGGCATATGGCATACACCTCCTTTACCTCTGTTATAGTCGCATGTCTGTGGTGAGATCTACCTCTGTTGCGTTGGCTTATCTAGGATACCATGGCTATACATGCGGGCTACCACCCGTGGCATAACCCGGATAATTTTTTCCTTCGGCAGCATTAGTTTATTGCGATATTCATACCGTTCCACACCAGGGAAGAAAAAGATCCGTCTGTCATCGCCATGCTCAGCAGCATCCTCCTGGGCCTCATGCACATAGTGTTCAGATGACTTGAGATCGATAAGCTTACCATTCACTATCATATCTATCCCGCGCATATCCTGGTTGGCCGTACCTGGCTCATAGGCAATGCCCGCTTCATCCAGCACCCGCATGAAGAGCACTTCGTTGCGAATGCCCGCTACTGTCGCATACAACATACCTATTCGATCTTGCTTGTTTTGAGCATGCTTCTTGCCTGGACACACGGCTTCTAAGCCGTTAACTATATCCGACACAGACGGTATCGACTTCCATGTCTCGCAGGCGTGTGTGGCGTTGTCTATCACATCGCGCAGGACATGATTAAACTGCGTGAGCTTCTTGATCCGCTGCTTCTTTTCTTGCCGAGTCAGCGCCGTATCATCTTGTTCGGTCGCCTCCACCCAGCCAGGATACGCTGCAAGCAGCCGCGCCATATCCACATGCGACCACTGTTCTTTGCTCGCATAGTGCTGCACAAGCGTCACAGCACTCTCTCCTAGGGCAGCCGAGCGCCGCAGGCGGCGTTTCTCATTACTCCAGTTGCGACCCTGCTGCTCGACGAGGTAGGTGAGATATGGCTTTTGGCTCTTCAGCGCTGCATCAACGGTAACAAGCTGCTTTTTGATGTTCGAAGAAGACGTCGACCACTGGCTCGGCGATATAGGCGATGGCATTGTACCAACATCATAGCGTTTGCGTTTATGGTGTGGCTTATAGTGGCGTGTTTTTGTCATGGTTGTGTTTGTATTATAGCTAATCTACTATACTGGTCAATAACTAGCCACTTCTATTTCAATCTGCTGCGTCATATACAAGAATGGTTTTCTCACCACGAGACAATTTAAGATTAATCTTCTGGCGGAATCAAACTGTCGTCACCAACAGCACCGTGCTTGATATCTGTCACAACAGTGCCATTGTTATTATTAATTGTAATCTTGACGAAATCCCCATCTGGGGTATAGCCCACTGCTCGAGACAGCCCTGGTTGTTCATCATCAGCAATGAGAGCTGTCATTATTGCTTTCGTTTTATCATCATTGTCAAGGTCAGCAAGCACCATGGCACATTGCCCCATTTGGAGAGATCGAGGAATCGAGAGATTGACTTCTTTCCCAGTCCGTATCGAGTACTCCACTAGCTGAGCATAATGCTCTGGAATAGTTTTGTCATTGTCGTGCGTCTTAGCGCCTTGTTTGTCCTCATGTGGTTCATCTGTTAATCGCATGATTTCGACCTTAAATAATGCCTGCTGATCGCATACGGCGTATAATCTTTGGTTGCAGCTCAGCAACTCTATCTGGGTTTGCCTGCGGAAGTGTCAGCTTGCCATCAAAGTCACTATCCGAGATGCCTGGGTAGAAGATAATTGTATCACTACTGCGACCACGCTCTGCTATCTTTTGCAACGCCTCCTGCGCCGCGAAGATAGATGCTTTCACGTCAACTGGCTTGCCATTGATGTAATAATCAACACCACGCGCATCTTCCTCAGCAGTCGCTGGTTCAAAATCAACACCAGCTCGAATCAAGACATGTTCAAAGGCTATTTCGTTGCGAATACCACGCACTGTTGCTGTTATAGATTTATAGAATTCCTTTTTCTCTTCAAGATTCTCTGGCTTATCTAGATCTGTCCGATATGGGTGGATCATATGCATACTGTGAATCAACTCCTGGAGAGACGTCGTTGCACCCCAGTCATCAATCACTTCGCGCAGAGCATGGTTAAACTCAGTAAACCGCTCGGTGTTTTGCTGTCTTATGCGCCGACCATGGTGATTATATACTCTATTGTCAAGAAAGCCCTTTTCCTCATCCTTCTTCCGCTGCTCTGCCATCACCCAGCCCGGATATGCACTCATGAGTTTGGCTATATCTCGCTGCTTATACTTCTCCTCTGGATACGCCTCAGCCAAACGGAGTGCTGCATTACCAATCGCCCGTGCTTTCTTCGATTTTAACTCTTGCTCGCTAATTACTTTGCGTACATTCGGGTTTCTCACCATTTTTAGGTATTCAATATAGTCTGGCGCCCCTATAATATCACTCGCCACTTTCATAAACTGCCCGCGCAAGGTGTCTGGCGTCGCTTGTCTCGGCTGCGCTTGCTCTGTCTCTTGGGCAGGCACAGTGCTAGTTTTTGTATCAAGTAGCTCTGCAGTTCTCATAGCTCTGTATTATACATAATTTAGATAAATTGTCAATAAAACATATCACCACATCAGTGGTGATAATGCCTATTCTTATCGTATAAGCTGTTACCGCTGCGACAGATAGTCAATCTCTTTGATGATGTCGAGCAGCGCTTGGGCGCGGCGGGTTTCGTCGCGGATGGATTTGGCAATTTGGTACGCTGGGTCGATCAAGCTCTTGTCGTCCGTCGAGCGGATCAAAAGGAGATAGGTATCGAATTTCTCATCTGGGCTAACGTTGAGCTTATCCACCAGTGGGCGCAGCTCTTTGATGGCCGACTGCTTCACGCCATTGAGCGCCTCACCACTAGGGGCAGGCTGTGACGGCTGCTGCTGAGACGACATAACCGGCACAGACGAGCCCATATTGCCCGACATACCCGAGAGTGACGAACGGCCAGCACCTTGCCCCGACATCATCGCCTGCGACCGCTGCGACGCTGCTGTGCCCACCTGCGGGCCGATCCCAGCGAGCACCTTGGCAAGCTCTTGATCGTCGGTAATTGATTGTGATGTAGTGCTGATATTCATGGTTCCCACCTGTCTCCAAATATGCTTATGATTCTCTGCTAATTAATGTATCATGGGAGGGTATGCTCTTGCAAGCAGAAGGAGACGATTATGCTTGATGATCAGACCACATTGCGCCAACGCGGTGCCGAGGCCACTCTGCATCACATTGCAACATTATGGAAACAAACGACGCTACCAACAGAGGTAGCCAGCCAGCTCTCACATATATCAGTCCAGCATGATATTCATAATGTTGTGATTATAGCAACGGATAGTGATGTGGTGTTAGCTTGCGTTGCTCAGCAGCTCGTGCAGCCTCACATGACTGTGCCTGTGCTGTGCTGCGAGGCAGCGGCAATGCCCGCATTTGTGGACGCGCACAGCTTGGTGATTATTATCGAGACTGGCGTCTCACCTGACCAGGTGAAGAATATACTGCGCTATACACAGCAGCACAGTGCTCCGACTGTTCTGCTCACTCATGATGCTGCCGTGGCTGAGTGCACCACAGCATACCCTGCAGCTACCGTTGTGCCAGTCGCCAGGAGGGAAGGGCAGGTGGCACCACTACGCATGCTCAGCACACTGAGCGCGCTACTGACGGCCTATCAATTGCCAGATGATGATCTTGTGGAAGCAATAGCAGATGGCGCAGCGAACGCAGCGAACGCGGTGCAGCAGTGGGGCACTGCCGTGCCAACCGCTCACAATCTCGCCAAGCAGCTTGCACGCCAGGCAGCGGGCAAGACGGCGGTGTTTTGTGGCAGTGAGGCACTCGCGCCAGTGGCCCAGTGGTGGCAGTGGTGTTGGCAGAAGCGGGCGCACAATGTGGCATTCGCTACCACTCTTGCCGAAGCCGAGCAGGCCGGCGCTCATGGCTGGCTAAGCCATCCGGTGGATAAGCCATTCGCGCTTTTCGACCTCGCGAGTGAGAATGACGCCACTACCCAGCAGCGCATGGCAGCGCTCGATCGCCGCCTCAGTGGCCGCCGCCCCCACGCGAAGTCTATCTTGCTTGCGGGCGAGACAGAGGTAGAGCAGGTGCTGCACGGCATGATACTAGCAGAATTCGCTAGCTGCTACCTCGGCGTGTTGAATGGCGTGAAGCAGGGGAAGGGCGGCATGTCTTAGAAATTCTAACCTAACGTGTTTTGGTTTTTGAGAATCGTAGTGTTTTGTTTTTTATTCTAATTCTTAAGCCCTTGTCATGATCTTGTATAGTAACTCGCTGTCGCAAAATGTTACATAAACAACAAGCTGCTACAATAAATTCACCTACGAAATCGCTCATCATCTCAAACATTACATGTGACGATTAATCTGGAACAATATGTGCAGAAATTCTATCATCTTACTCTGTAAATGGACAGGGCAGGGCGGGCCAGAAATACCATAGCTCACATAAAAACCCGCCACTCTCCAGGCGGGTTCTGTATCAAAGTAACTATCTTGTTTAGTGGTACTGCCGCAGCGACTCAATCGTGTTCTTGCGCGCGGCACGAATGGCTGGGTAGAGGCCGAAGGTGAGGCCAACCGCCAGTGCCAGGCCAATTGCCATCACCGCCGTCTGCCACTCTAGCGATGGCGCAAAGGACAGCCACAGGCTAAAGCTCAGTGCCACTATGTAGCCCAGGATGTAGCCCAGAATACCACCGAGCAAGCTAATCGCCAGCGCCTCGATCACAAACTGGGTAATGATATTACCATCAGTTGCGCCAACCGCTTTGCGGATACCTACCTCGCGCGTGCGCTCTACCACGCTCACCAGCATGATGTTCATGATGCCGATGCCGCCAACCACCAGCGAGATGGCTGCAATTAGCGTCAGCACCTGAGTCAGCGCGGTAAAGAGTCGGTTGGTTGGCTGGCTAATTGCATCGCCCGTTGCCACAGTAAAGTCTTCCTCCCCTTGGTGATTTTGCTTAATCTTGTCCTTAACTTGCTGAGCAATCTGCCCGACCTGCTGCGATGCATCGGCCTGGATGTTGATCTGCTGGATCTGCGTATGACCACTGTGGATTTTCTTGCCTGCCTCGGTAGTGATGATAGCTGCATTGTCAAAATCGACGTTGTTATAATTCAGCGGATTTTCTGTAGCACGCATCACCCCCACCACGATAAATTCCTTGCCGCGGATCTTAAAGGTCTGGCCAATTGACTGCTCGGTGCCAAACAACTGCACCGACAGCTTTGGCCCAAGCACTGCTGGCTTGGCGTCGTGCGTGCCGCCTTCGAGGAAGTCTCCCTCACGTAGTTCGAGCTGACTGGTGATAGCAAGGTCGGGCGAAGTTGCCACAACAGTAGTGGTGGCTTCTCGGTCGTTGCTCTTGAGCTTGTTCTCAGAGGTCATCATTGGCGCTACAGCGCGGATATGTGGCATCTTGCGCACTGCCTCAACGTCGGACTCGGTGATGGTGCTGGTATTGTAATTATACTGTGCGACCGAGCTTGCTAGTGACGAGAAACTCTTGTCTTGCACGCCCGGGCGCACCACAATGAGGTTATTGTTGAGGTCGGACACCTGTTGGGAGATGATATTGTGCAGGCCACCACTCAGCGCCAAGATTGCCACGATGCTACCCACGCCAATTGCCACACCCAGCGTCGCCAGCAAATTACGGCCGCGATTGCGCCGGAAGCTACTGCTTGCATTTTCGAAATGGTCGATGATTATCATGCCTGGGGCTCCTTTGTGCTAGATTGGTGAGCAGACGATGGTGCAGCGGTCTGCTGGGCCGGTGTAACCTTGATTGGCTGAGCAGATGCTGCAGATGATGGCTGCACCGCAATATGGGCTGCTGGTGCTGCAGGCTGCGCTGGCTGACTAGCGGGCTGTGGTGCAACCGGCTTGGGTGGTGCGGCTACAGACTGTGTTGACGCAGGCGCTGCTGGCTGAGCTGGGGTAGCTGAGGCCGTTTGAGCTGGTGTGAGATAGTGAGCCGGAGTAGGCTGGGCTGCCGACGGAGCCTGCGGCGCGGCGGGCAAGGCTGGCGGCGCCTCTGGTGGAGCAACTGGCATAGGCTCAATAGTCGGACCATCTTGGGTATGCGGATCTTCGTAGTCGACTACTGTTGGTGCTGTCGTTGCTGGTGTAGTAACCTTAGCGGGCCGACCGCGAGCAATTGCCTTGACTAGCGCAGCTGACTGAGCGGCCGATGCCGTGCTCTGCGCAATCGTCGACGCAGTCTTGCCAGCAGGTGCTGCCCGGCGAACTCGTGGCTTGCGGGCCACTGGTGTTGGCGTAGCGGCAGTGGTGCGCATCTGCTCATCACTGGCAATCTGCCCATCAAGCATCTTAATCACGCGGCTGGCGTAGCTCGTGAGATTCGGGTTGTGTGTCACCATAATGATGGTATTGCCTCGGCGGTGTAGTTGAGCCAGTTCTTCCATGATGATATGGCTCGAACGGCTATCGAGGTTACCAGTTGGCTCATCAGCTAGGATAATCGACGGGTGATTCACCAATGCGCGAGCAATCGCCACGCGCTGCACCTGCCCACCACTCAGCTGCCACGGCATGTAATATTCGCGCTCTTGGAGGTGGAAATTCTTCAGCACCGCACTGGCTTGCTCCAGGCGCTTGACGCGGCGCATCCCCCCACGATAACTCAGGGGAAGGGCAACGTTCTCGAGCACCGTTAGGCGATTAATCAGGTTAAAACTCTGGAAGACGATGCCAATCTGCCGCGAGCGAATCCGGGCGTGCTGGCGCTTACTCAGCGTTGCGACCGATGTTCCATCAAGAAAATACTCGCCGCTGTCGGCGCGGTCGAGCAAACCCATGATATTAAGTAATGTCGTCTTGCCGCAGCCACTGGGGCCCATGATGACGATGAATTCGCCTTTTTCGACTCGCAGGTCGACGTTGTCCAAGGCGTTTTGGGCAGCGTCGCCCAGACCATACTGCTTGGTGAGGCCTCGGAGTTCTATAACTGGTGTAGAAGATCGTACCATAATTATCCTTTAGTATAAACTGTCAAAAAACATTTCTGCAAGCCCAATCTGCACAAAAATATGCAGTATAGCCACGCATCATGCCAAAAGACGAATCAGCAGCGCATTTCTATAGCAGCGTGCTACCTGGCGCTGATATGGCGGAGAGACAGGGATTCGAACCCTGGGTGACGTTGCCGCCACACACGCGTTCCAGGCGTGCCAATTCAACCACTCTTGCACCTCTCCGTACCTCTGTATTATAGCGGATGTGGGGTGGGGTGGCAATATGTATGAGTTGCTCGGATATATTGCAATTTGCTCATGCAAGTATTTTACCTATGAGAGTGTGTATTGGTGTTATATTTGTCAGTCTGTATCGTTAATTATTTTAAATATAAATGTATAGGGAAGGATCAATAATTATTCTTGTACGATTGGAGGGTTGCAAACTATCATACTTTCTTTATCATGCGGTATGTATAAAATATCTCCCATTTTTGCCAAAAAATATCGTTCGAATATATTTCTATACCAACCTCTGTGTGCATGCGTCATTCATTTTTCTCAACAGAGGCCAAAAAATATTTGACCTGCCGCGCAAACAATGGTAGCATGAAACGCAAGTGCGCATATAATAAGCACACATAACCACTAATCCTGTATTGGGGAGGATTGAAGCTTATGACAGAAATACTACGACGAACAGACCAACCAGAAGATAAAACACCACAAACAGAAGGCGACTTAGTAAGTAGAGTCCTTGACAGCATTGATTTGCAGCCTACCCAAGGAAACCTCAGTCCTGAGCGTCTTCCCGATTACGACCCCGACCCAAGTGATCCCAATACACCCTGGGAGTTCCAGAAATTACAGAACGACCAGAACGACGAACCTAAAAACGAAGCAGACACACCAAACCCTACAGAAGAAGATTCTGATAAAAAATGGAATCGACGAAAGGTTTTATCTATCGGCTTCCTAGCCGCGTGTGCCATTTTCGGTGGAGCAATTGCTCATTTAGACGATTCCGTAAAAGCTAGCCGTGATACTAGCACACCCCAGCTTGATCTTAATACTACTCCAGGCTCATCCGAACAAACATATGAGCCACTCTCATCCCCGCAAGAAGCCTTGCTTAACTCGGATTATGTTACCAGTTTATCTGCAGAAGACCAAAAAAGCCTTAAGTCACTGCTAGAGATACCCGTTGACAGCCCTTCAAATGATTACTTTGGGAAAGCGCCTCAGTGGGAAAGCACCAAGCAAGTACTTCTTGAAGCTGTTGTTGGCCAATATCGAGACGAAACTCTACACAAGATGACCGATCGATACCCAATAATGAATAGTGAGCAACTTGAAAAATTTGAGCAAAATGCCACCATGAAGCCAAGTGTAGATGTTGGTTATAGCTTACCACAGATCATTGATCACAATGCTCTTGTTTTTAATGTTGCTCAGACTATTGTAGAAAAATATAAGGCGAGTAGCTATAAAGATGAAGCTATTAGCATAGCACAGAAACTGCTTGATGCTTGTGTTCTCTCAAGCAAGAGCTTCATACAAGCACCAGACCGTTCTGTAGCAACAAGTTATCGAGATGAGCTTATCAAGATGATACAGTATTCTACGTCTGCTTGGGCGGGCGAGTCAGAAGGCGCCCCAAGTATGACACTACAAAACTTTATACAGCCATCCTCTACAAGGGATGATTTGGAGCCTATTGGGCAGATCCCTCTATATTATGACAATGATAATCCTCTTTTCCCAGACCAAAAGCGCATCGAGGGAACTTCTATTTTTTATAACAAAGCAGTCACAAGCCAAAGAACTGAGCCAGTCAAAGATGATCTACCTGCTAATGACAATGGTCAAGATGATCAACCATCAAAGGCAACAACTATTATTTATGTTCCTTGCGCTATTAGCACTAATGATGGCGCTGAGCAGATCACGTACTATCCTATCAGCCCACTAAACGCAAGCAATCAGCGAGCCCTCGTAGAGAGCTCAATCTTTGGGCATGCTGCCGCAAAAGGCAAGAACAAATGTTTCTACTAGACTAGTGTTATTCTTAGTATCTTACTTTGCCTAAAAATAGCAAACGTAAATATTATTTTACACCTATAGTGTTTAGCACCAGTATTAGAATTGCTGGGTAATATCTATATGATATTGTTTTCTGCTTCTCACCTGTTAGATGAACTTTGTGTCTTTTGTTTTGTTTGTATCTGTGCTTAAATAGACATATGACAAGTAACAAAAAGAAGTGTTTCTCACTCTCTCGTTTTTCTCTTTTTATTACAGTGGTTCTGTTTGTAGCTTCTTTGTTGGCAACAACATTTTCTCCTATAGTCCACGCAAAGGAAGAGTCGCAGATGGCTCCACAAGAGCAAGCTGCAAGCTGGGCATATGCGCAGGCTCTTAGCTTTTGTCTACACATAAACGACTCTAAAGAAACCAATACGCCGTACACCATGAAGATATATGGTAATCAAATAGATGCAAACGAAGTTGAGGCGGGTAATTGGTTCACAGGAGAGCGATATACTTCAGGCCCTTCTTGGTTTTTTAAGAGTTTATCAAAATACGTTGGTTCGCAGTATGTTAGGAACGATAAGGCATGGGGTAATCATGCAGCCTCACAGGTTTTTTATTGTGACCTCGATGAGAAATCGTCTTGGGTAAAGGATGCAGCAACACTGTGGGGTTATAAGTCACCAACTGAAATGTTGTGTAGTTTTGGAGCAAAGCGCATTCCTAGTAGCCCAGGCCATGATGAAGATTGTGTTAGCGGCACTGGACCATTCACTGTTGATTTTACATTAGCAAAAGGTTTTGGTGGAATTTCACAAACCATTGCTGATAAACTAAAAGCAAAAGGAGCCCACTCTACAAATGCTAAATTAAGGATGAGTGATGCAGCTGAGTATTTATATTGGTACAATGTACTGCGAGGTGGGTGTGGTGCTGAAGTAACAGACAAGGATTATCCTGACAGTGATAAGTATTCTATTAAAAACATTAAAACAGCTGATGGCAAGGGGAATGTCAGCAATAAGAACTACTACATGAACCCTGTCAAAGGAGGGCCTTGGGATAAAACCATAAAAACAAAAGCATTCGACAGTAATGGAAATAACTCGAATCTAACTTGTGTAGACATAGCAAAAGCGATGGCTGCAAAAGCTGATGCCTATTCAAAATGGATCAAAGAAGATACCTGTGAGAAAAAGTTTTCAGGTAATAAAGCTGGTGTAGACCAGTGTAAGCAAGGGCGGTCAGCAAAGACTGCTGACGACTGCAAGAATAAGTTCCCTGATAACGACGAGGCATACAAGAACTGTCTGGCTGGTATGGGCAAAAGCGACGGCACCGCAAATAGTGCTACTGGTACATATGATAGCGATAAAGAGGATGAAGATATAAATACATGCTCTGATGCAATAGGTGCTATCGGATGGATGGTTTGTCCTGTCGTCAACTTTATGGGGAAAGTAATTGATGGGCTGTATGGAATTATTAGTGACTTTTTGTCTCTTGATCACGAAATATTCCAAAAAGATGCTGCAAATGAATCATGGTCGGCATTTCGCAATATAGCTAATATTCTACTTATTGCTGCATTCCTGTTTGTCATATATTCACACGTCACAAGTCTTGGTATCTCCAATTATGGAATTAAGCGGATATTACCAAGATTGATTATGATATCTATCTTAATTAATGTTTCATTTATTGTTTGTCAATTCCTTATTGATATGTCTAATGTTCTCGGCGGATCTTTGTATGGCTTCATTAATACTCTAGCTTCTGGTGGTGCTGACAAAACAAGTTTTGCCGAGAGGACCGCTCAAGTAGCTCTCGCTGGTGGTAGCACCGTTGCAGCTGGCACCTTTGTTGCGGCAGAGGGTTCTCTGTTGGTTGCAAATATATCTCTTCTTGGCCCTATTGCACTCGGTGCACTTATCGGACTCTTACTAGCTTTCATTATCCTATTAGGTCGCAATGCTGGTATTGTTATATTGGCAGTCATTTCACCACTTGCTTTTGTGGCACTTCTTCTTCCTAATACTGAAAAACTCTACCACAAGTGGTGGAAGATGTTCCTAAGCTTACTTGCAGTGTATCCAACGATTGCTGTTATATTTGGTATGTCTAAAGTAGCAGCCTCCATCTTTATCGCGAAGGATGATGTAACAAGCCAAATTACAGCTCTTGGTGTTATGTTTATTCCACTTCTTGCTTCTCCAGCTTTACTTATGGGAGCGATGGGAGCGATGGGAGCATTAGGAGCCAAGTTACAGCATATGGGTATGCGAAGCAATGCAAAACTTCTAGCAAAGACTCGCGAAAATATGGGCAAAACATCAATTGGCTACGGTATCCAGCAGGCAAGGTTATTACGCGAACAAGAGCGTAACAGAAAGATGATGGGGCAGTTTGCTAACGCAACAGGAGCTCGTGGTTTCTTATATAATACTCTTGGTGGTCGCCAAGCAAGCGACCGTCGCTCTCAGATTGCAAGCAAGTTTGAGACCGAACAACGCAACCAGCAAAAAGACGAAGCTCAAACATGGCTCGCTAATAACTATTCATTCACGGATATTGCAGATGCAGCGGTCTCGGGCAGTATTAGAGACAAGAAAACAGGCAGCTTAAGAAACTTGACAGCTATGGAACGGGCTGCTGCAATTGACCATGCTATGTCAGGTGGCAATTCTGAGCAAAGGTTTGAGATTTTGAAAGCTACTGGCGATCTTGGCAACAACGATAGTTATAACAGTAAGGAAGTGGGGTACATGCGATATCTTGCAGCATCTGGTGCACGCAGTAGAGGTGATGCCGATGTGTATGGTGCTGGTACTCTTGGTAAAATAGAAGATGGCGCATTTAGTACTGAACTCGCTGCAAAGAATGGCCTTATTGGTGCAGTAGCAAGCAGGCTCAATAATGGTGAGATGTCTAACGAGACGATAGCATCGAAGAGTGCTGGGCAAAGTAAAATTATTAAGGACGCTATGGAAAAACTTAACGATACTGCCCAAGAAAGAGTCCGCTCCAACTTTAATACGTTCCTACAAACTGAGCGTGGTCAAGAAACACCAGAGGCAACTGTTGCAAATATTATGGGGTTCGATGCCAGCGATCCTGACCGTATTAATAAAGCTGCCGACATTAAACAAGAGGCTGTAGAGACTGCCAATAGAGCAAATCAGGTAGATCTAGCCGCATTGCAAAGTCAACTTGTCTCGGCAGCCGAGGAAGCTGTAAAAAATAATATTGACAACGCGTTCAAGAATCAAACCCAAAACCAAGGAGGTGGGGGTGGTCGCTTCTCTTGGCGAGGTCGTAAAAAATAAAATAACGAAGTATTGCTGTATTCTCTCCACTCATCCCCCTCATGCTATAATAAATACATAAGCTATGTCGAGATATAAGGTTGCGCAGGATGTAGAGGCAGAGGATAAGATTCTTGGGCCGTTTAGCTTTCGCCAGTTTATTTATCTGCTGGTTGCGGCGGCGGGGATTGCGCTAGCGTGGGGGCTGTCGCAAGTGTTTTTGCCACTGGCGGTTATTCCGGTGCCGATTATTCTGCTGTTTGGTGCGCTAGCTTTGCCGCTGCGCAAGGATCAGCCAATGGAGGTTTACCTCGCGGCGGTGATATCATTCTACACCAAGCCACGCCGGCGCATGTGGCAGCCCGATGGCATCAGCTCACTCATCGAGATTACAGTGCCCGAGAAGGTGGAGATTGAGCGAACGAAGAACCTCAGCCAAGACGAGGCCGAGCGCCGCTTGGCGTATCTGTCGCAGTTGGCCGATACTCATGGCTGGTCTATCCGCCATACTCGTGTGCCCGATGCACAGGGGTCGATGATTAGTGATGTATACTTCGAGGCGCAGCAGACCTCAGATATGTTTGATGATAACAGTAGCGAAGCACGGGCGATGACGCGGCGCATTGAGCAATCAAACCAAGCCCGGCGCCGAGCCGCCATCGAGCGCATGCAAGCCCCAGCGGCTGCGCTGCCTGCCGTAGCTGATGGGCAGCCACTCCAGCAAGCTCCTGTGCCATATCAGCCAGCATGGCCGCAGACTCAGCCGCAACCATACCAGGCAGCACCACAGCCAGCTCCAACTATCCCACCACAGGCTACACCTCCGTACCAGCCACCCGTTGATGATGCTGGCTTTGCGCCGGTGTCGCCGCCTCAGCCTCGTATGCCAGAGCCGCCATACCCAGCACCAGAGCCTCAGCGCCCAGCGGTGTCATATTCGTCCACGAGCTTCCCCGAGAACCGCACTGCATCGTCGCATCAGCAAGCTCCTTTGCCCGATGCTAGCGCCTACCAGGATCAACCAAACCCATACCCACCTCAGCAATCTACCGAGGTATACGAGCTCTCTCCAGTGGATGACACGCCGCGTGACGAAGCACCTGCTGCCGAGCCCCAGCCTATGCCGCGAGAGCGTGACTCACTCCAGTCTCTGCCAATGGCACTGCCGGCCGTTATTCCACACGATTCGGTCTTGCCCGATGCCCTGAGCAAGCCCTACACACCGACCAAGCCCACAGCAGAAGCTGCGCCAGAGCCCAAACCAGAAGAAGCACCATCTTTCGAAGCGATCTACGCTAACCTGCGCCAGCACGCCACTCCCAGCACCGATGCCGTGCCGCTTGTGCCACCCCAAAAGCCAGCCACGCGCACCACAACTGCACCCAGCTACCCATCAGCTGAAGCAGCACCTCCTACCGATACTCAGCCATCCTTCACTTCAACACCTGCAGAGCAATCGACCCCAGCAGCGCCAACTCCCAATTATCCACACACTCCTACGCCACACCCTTCCCAGCAGCCAGTACCAACTCAGCAGCCACCCGTCGCGCAGGCTCAGCCTACGCTAGCTCTCGCACCCACCCCAGCCGCAGTATCCTACCGAGATCGCTCAGCACTGGCTGATGATAAAAATGTCATCGATATGGCTGTGCGCTACAACCCATACCCCAGTATTCACCAGTCGGTCATCCAGCCGCTCGACCCCAGTTATTACGCCAAGACAACCCCCACGCGCGAGGAACGCCTACGTGAGGAGCAGCTCGCCCAGCAACGCAACAATCTGCCGCCAAACACTAGCACAAACACCGTCTCGCCTGATATAATTAGACTAGCCAGCAACTCTGATTTGTCCGTTGCTGCCATTGCCAATGAAGCCAACCGGATTCAACATCAAGAGCAGGCTAATCAGGATGATGACGATGAGATTGTCATCCCTTTGCGCTAAGAAATAAGAAGGAGAGTGGTGTCGCCAAATTCACCCAACAATCAACAGCCACCAGCTGGGCCACCCAGCCAGTTTGGTTATAGCCAAGGCCAGGGCGCTGCGCCAGCGGGCCAGGCACCAGCTAATTATCCGCAGTATCCTGCTCCGCCACAGGGCAATTACCCCGCCGTGCAAGCACCAGCTCAGCCACCAGCTGTGCAAGGCAATACGAATGATCAGCCCACCCAAGACACCAAGAAAAAAGCCCCACCCAAGCCCGCCACCACGCAGAATAGCCTCCTCCTCTCGGAATTGCGTGATGATATGATCATCATGGGCGATGGCAGCTTTCGCGCCGTCATTGCCTGTGAGTCGATTAACTTTGACCTCATGAGCGCTCGTGAGCGCGAGGGGGTAGAGTATAGCTACCAGAACTTTCTCAATGCACTGTACTTCCCGGTGCAAATCTGCATCCGCTCGCAGCGGGTCGATATCGGCCCGTACCTCGATAAGCTGGTCGCCATCCAGCGTACTCAAGACAACATGCTGCTCAGCGTACTGATGGAAGACTATATCAACTTCATCGACGACCTCTCGCAAAACGCCAACATCATGGACAAGAGTTTCTACGTCGTCATCCCGTATTACCCAGCAGGGGAGGGGACAATTCTCGACCAGAGTAAAGGGTTCTTCACCAAGCTCTTCGCTCCCAAGAACACCAACACCGTGACGAAGATTAGCAAAGAAACCTACGAGCGAGCCCGCGAGGAGATCCGCAACCGCGCTGACACCATCCTTAATGGCTTGATGCAGATTGGTGTGCGGGCAGTGCAGCTCAAGACTAAAGAGCTCGGTACCCTCTATTACAACATGTACAACCCCGACACGGCGGTGCGCGAGCCACTGGGCGACTTTAATAACGTGACTTCCACCTTCGTCCGCAAGGGTGAGGGAGCCGTCCCAACCTCGACAGCATATCACAAAGGAGATTTTTAATGGCACGACGACCTGATCCAATCGACATTGCTGCCCAGCAGCGCGAGCGCGAGCAAGCAGAGGTAGAAGAAGCCTTTATCAAAGGTATGACGACACTGCGCGACCTAATCGCCCCTAGCAGTCTCGAGATCCACAGCACGTACTTCCGCATTGGCACCAAATATGGCCGCACGCTCTATATCTATGGCTACCCGCGTGAGCTCTATACAGGCTGGCTATCAGGATTGATCAACATCGACCAAGTGCTCGATATCAGCATGTTTATCTACCCCGTCGAGACAGAGATCGTCCTCAACAACCTCCGCAAGAAGGTGACACAACTTGAGGCCGATATGGCGCTTAACTCCGAAAAGGGTAAGGTGCGTGACCCAGCCCGCGAGGCCGCTCTGGCTGATGCCGAGGAATTGCGCGACCAGCTACAGCTTGGGGCCGAGCGCTTCTTCCGCTTTGGGCTCTACGTCACGCTCTATGCCGATAGTCTCGAGGAGCTGAGCTTTGTCCAGCACGTCATCGAGACGATCTTTGGCCAAAATATGGTCTACAGCAAGACCGCCAGCAACCAGCAAGAGCAAGGCCTCAACAGTACCATCCCCCAAATGACCGACCAGCTGCAAGTCCGCCGCAACATGAACACTGGTGCGGTGAGCACGAGCTTTCCCTTTACCAGTGCCGACCTCAGTGATGGCGAAGGGATTCTCTATGGTGTGAACCAGCACAACCAAGGGCTGGTCATCTTCGACCGCTTTAGCCTTGAGAATGCGAATATGGTCGTCTTTGCGAAGTCTGGTGCTGGTAAATCATTCACCGTTAAGCTCGAGGCACTGCGCAGTATGATGCTTGGTACCGACATCCTCGTCATCGACCCAGAGAACGAGTACCAGAAGCTAGCCGATGCAGTCGGCGGCAGCTACATTCGCCTCAGCCTCAGCAGCGATACGCGGATTAACCCCTTCGACCTCCCTCGAGTGATCGACAGCGACGAAGCAACCGACGCCCTGCGCGCTAACCTCATCACCCTGCAGCGGCTCTTCAAGCTCATGCTGGGTGGCACATTGGTGGGCGGGCAGCAGATTGCCTTGCTCAGCCCAGCTGAGGAGGCCGACCTTGATCAAGCGCTCATCGATACCTACGCCCGGGCTGGCATCACCAGCGATCCACTAACACATAATTCTCAGCCACCGACGATCATTGACCTCTACGACACCCTCCTTCACATGGGTGGGGCAGGGCCATCGCTAGCCCAGCGCCTGCGCAAATACACCACAGGTACTTTTGCTGGTATCTTTAGCCAGCAGAGCAATGTTGATATTAATAACAGCATGGTGGTGTTTAATATCCGCGACCTCGAGGATGACCTGCGGCCAGTGGCAATGTATATTGTGCTGAGCCACATCTGGAATATCGCTCGCACTGTGCAGCGCCGGCGGATGCTGATCGTCGATGAGGCCTGGCAGCTGATGAAGTACGAAGACTCGGCAGAGTTTCTCCATAGCCTAGCCAAGCGAGCTCGTAAGTACTCTCTGGGCCTGACGACCATCACGCAGGACGTAGAGGACTTTATGGGAAGCGAGAAGGGCCGGGCTATTGTAGCAAACAGCTCGCTCCAGCTTTTGCTAAAGCAATCGACCAGTGCGGTAGATGTGCTAGCTGAGGTCTTCAAACTCACCGAGGAAGAGCGTAAGCGTCTGTCTAACTTCCCGGTGGGCGATGGACTCTTCTTTGCTGGGCAAAACCACGTTCATATCCGCATTTTTGCCAGCGAGACCGAGACACAATTCATCACCACCAACCCGGTGGCCAATAACAGCTTATACCAGCAGCCAGTGAGGTCGTAGTCCCATGCCTACCCCCATCCCCTCCCAGCAAAAACCCGATCTCGACCGGCATAATCCGGGGAATACGCATTGGAGCAACGACACCTTCGCTGGCCGAAATAATCATGCTGGCAGTGGTGATTATAGCCAATCCAACACCGCCCAAGACCTCCAGTCGCGCGAGAACAGCGGGAGTGGCTCATCCGCCCATAGCAACGCCAGCAGCACTGGCGCAACTGGCAGCGACTATGCCAACTCCGTCCGAGGCCAGGAGGGCGCGCCAGGAGGAGGGTGGGATACAAATGTTTCGCCTGCAAATACTGCCGCTTCTAGTAAATCAACCTCTCTCTTTGGTAAAGTACGCGGCACAATAACTGGTGCACGAAATAAGCCTTTAATCACTCTCGCTATTATGATGTTTGGCGGGGGTAGTTTCCTTGCTATGACGCCAGCAAATTTTGCCAGTCTTTCTATTTCACACTGGTTGCAAAATTCAGTCATCAAGTGGGATTCACAAAGTACTAGCTTTGAAAAGCGTGCCCATAAGATTATGTATCAGCGTATCGAAGGCAAGGCGACTGGTGGTATATGCTCCACACTTCGTGTCTGCCAACGCTATGGTCGTTTGTCAAAGTATATGATTAAACGGTTTGAAAAAAACAGAAGAATCGAAGCTCTCAAAGATGGTAAGGTTATAAAGAGTGAGGATGTTGGCTTATTAGGTGTAAAACCAGACCAATTGCGTTTTACGCGTAGTGATGGTACAAAAAAAGTTATTGATTCGCCAGACTTTAGAAAAAACTTTTTCCAGGATACGGAAGTCCGCTCTATAATTCACGAAGTTTACGCACCTCGCTGGGTAGTGTTTTCTGATAAAGTAGCTGCCAATCTTAGAAAAAAGTGGAAACTTACAAAAAAAGATCGTCTAGCCGAAGCAAAAAACAAAAAACAAGTTGATGAAGGTATTGATAATGCCGTCAAAGGCAAAGAAATAAAGGGCAAATACGAAGCGAAGGAATCCGACGAAGAAGGGAAAGAAAAGATAACCGAAGATACTGATATTGGCAACGAAGCGAAAAAGATAGTTGGCGAAGGTGCTGAAGGTGCATCAAAATCAGTCAGTAAAGAGGCTGCCGCCAAGCTCATCAAAGAGGGTGTCGGCAAAAATGGCAATATTGCTGCAATGCTTGCTGGTGGGCTTTGTATGGTACAAGACGGTGCCCAATCTATCAGTAAAACAATTCGAGCTATTCAAATGGAGCAATTCATCCAATTTACAACTTTGTTTGCTGTCGCCGCAGATCATGCAAGAGCTGGAACAAACAACTATATACCTATGGCCGAATTAGGAGCTAAATTTATGGCTACAAGGGTCAATAAAGAAGGTAAGATTACAAAACGATCTGCCCCTGAAAGCCATGGTTATAAGCAAATTATGTATAACGATTTAGTTTCGTCAGATACCTCAAACTGGACGCAGTATGTTCCAGGTGGTGGATGGGCGCGTAAAATGAATAGCCTTGCTAACGCACTTGGCGCTAATATTGGTATCCTTAAAACATCATGTACGGGCATCAACAGTAGTGCAGGTCAGCTCCTCCTGAGTGTAGCTGGAGGTTGGACAAGCATTGTTGGCCAGCTTGTATCAGAAATGGCTGCACCTGTCATATCAAGTATTATGGCTCCAATTCTCGGCAAACTTATTAATACCATGGCAGGAACGCTAGTGGATAGTTCTACGATAGGCGAAGATGCTGGCGATGCAATGTCTAGCGGTATATTACATATGTTTTCTGAATCAGCTGCAGCTGGTGGTAATGGTGTATTAACCACGGATCAAACGATCGCATATAAGCGTGAAGCTGCTAAACTTAACTTAGCATATGCTCAAGAATATAGGCTCAATCATAGTCCATTCGATATCTCATCACCTTACACATTCATGGGTAGTATTTACAGCTCATTCATACCTTATATGAGTAGTTTCTCTAGTTTAGGTAATTTCACTAATAGTGTGCTTTCTCTATCAAAAAATATTTTTCCTGCCCTACTTGGCACTCAAGCATATGCGGAAGATGATAAAGTTGCAAAGATTTGGAACTCATGTGACGACCCAAACTTAAAGGGTGTTGGCGCAGAATCATTTTGTAGCGTGTCTCGTGGAGCTCTAGACTTAGATAAAGATCCTTCAGAAGTCGCAGATGCTCTTGCAGGCCAATATAACGAAGAGACAGGTGAGGCAACTGGTGGTACGCTTAAGGAATGGCAGGAGAAGTGTGGCTCAGGTACTGGTGAAAATGGTGTTGATGTTAGTTACTGTAAGTTTGATTCTGAGGAAAAAAAGCTGGCTGCTTTGTTTACTATCGACCAAAGGGTTGTTGACACTATGGACAACCCACCTGTTGATGATGGTGGTAGCAATTCTCAAGGGCAACAGCAATCTCAAGGTGGATCGCTCCCCTCAGGTGATGCTAAATCTCTTGCTCAGCAAATTTTAGACAGCCAAAACATCACTGTCGCAGACTATGGTTGGAATTCTGGCGAAACAACCCCTAAGAGCCAGATTGAAAATACCGCAAAAGGTCAGCCAGCTATACCAGACTCAGTACCAACCCAATATAGTCGTAATGTCGATCCACAGATTCTTCAAGTCATTCTTCTGATCGGCCAAAAACATAAGATCACAGTATCGTCTCTTATGCGTACACAAATGACAGCAGGAGGATATAGCCAGCACCCTCGAGGTAGGGCTGTCGACTTAAGCCCAATCGGCTCTTGTGGTGATGGTGCTGGTGAGGAATGTGCTCAAGCAGTACAGGAGTTGATCAATGCAAATGCGCTACCTCAAGGTGGTGGTATTGGCCAGTCAACCTGTGGAGGAGCACGTGGCGCATTAAACAATGCTATCACTCAAAAGGGATGGCAATCGTTTGATGATTCTTGTAACCACTTACATATCGATCTAGGACAAGGAAATGCAGCATCATAAGAAAACATTTTCCATATTTACGACGGCTAAAAAAAATAGGTTTTTAGCTCTCATCTTTGCTAGTCTTATGGTAATAGTCCAACCATCTTTTGTTTATGCCGAATTATCACCAGCTTCATACCCCATGCAGGCAATTAGGTTTTATAGCATTAAAGGATGCCTCACTGGTGTTGGCGAGGGTGGCGCAGATGCCAGCACCACTCTTGTTGGGAATGATAATATTGAAAAAGTCTTGAGATTCTTTGTCGGAAAAGGTTTATCTCTCAAGCAAGCAGCAGCAATTGCAGGAAATCTAGAACAAGAGTCAAGAATTAACCCAACTATCGAAAATAGTATTGGTGCTTACGGTATCGCACAATGGCTTGGCGGACGCAAAAATAATCTTAAAGCAAAGAGTAATTACAATACCCTTGAAACACAATTAGAGTTTCTCTGGGAAGAGTTAAATGGAGTGGAGAAGGCCGGCTTAGAAGCCATTAAGAACGATTCCGGTTCTGACGTTGGCAAATTAGCTGTCGAATTTGGAGAAAAATTTGAACGATACGGAGCTGGGGAAGAAGGAAAGCGTGCACAGTATGCAAACGAGATATACACCAGTTTTCAATCAAAAATTCCCGACTCTTCCTCGTCAGGTGGTAGCTCATCATCGGGGAGTGGTGGATCTCAATCTTCAGGATCAAATTGTACTGGGATAGGAGGCAGTAATGGTGGGGGATCATATATGGACGATAGCTTTATTGTTCATAACCAATGTGACCAACCATGGGCTAATCTCTCTTATGGCTCCAACACTATTTGCTCAGCAGGATGTGGCCCTTCTGCTATGTCGAACATTATTACAGCAATGACTGGTAAAAAGGTAACACCAGAAGAGACATCAAAGTTTGCTGCAGATAACGGAATGGCCCATGAGTGGGGTAGCTCTTGGGATGTAAGTCCAAAGCTTGCCGAACATTGGGGGCTTAAAGCCAAGAATATTGCAAATGATGTCACTGCAATCAACGAAGCACTCCGTGGTGGTGCACTAGTTAATATGTCTGGGGCTGGTCCTTCACCTTTTATTGCTGGCGGGCACTTTATTGTTATCCGTGGAGTAACAAATGACGGCAAGTGGAAAATTGCTGATTCAAATGGACAAGCTGGGCAAGAGAACAGCAAAAAGGAGTGGGACCCCAATGCAATCCTTCCCTATGCACGGCAGGGTAATGTTTGGGCTATAACAAAATAATGGAGGTTTAAATTAGAGTATGGATAGCTCGGTCAAAAAACAGCTTTTTATACTATCTGCTATTATCGTAGTAATTCTTAGTGTTGTCACTCTTCTTTGGTGGTGGCTCACCCCATCGCAACCAAAAAAAACTGAAGATCAATCAAAAGTAAATTCATATACAGACCCTTACTCGGGTGAAACCGTCTATAACCCGCCAGGTCGCGTGCCCGAACGATATCGTTCTCGCAATGATATTGTTTATCTTGGGCTGTCTGAATTACTAAATCATGGCTTTACTGAACCGCAAGTTGGTCAATATAAAGTATATATCAAAAAATACTCAGATAAGCGTGCTACCAAAAAAGAGAAAATAATTTCTGAAGTAACTATCAATTTCGACAGCTACAAACAAATAATAGATAAAAAAACAGGGGAAACTACAGTTACTTTTGACATTATTCTTAATCGTGATCAGCAATTATCATATGTAGCTAAAATAGCTATGCCGGGCGTAAATAAGATTGAAATGTCAATATATTCAAAAGATGATACAAGCCTATCAACACCTTTATTTGATTCAAAAATTGATGGATTGGCTGACTAATTAATTATCCCTACTCACCTCACCCCACCGCACTCGTCATCACGATCTGATTGTCAACAAATTCGCTAAGGAGGCGCTGCTGGCGCTGCTGGTCGAGCTCACCAAAGACGTCGTCGAGCAGAATGAGTGGTGCTTGGCCTGTTTGCTGCTGGATGTAGGCCGCCTCAAGGAATTTGAGAGCGAGGACAATGGTGCGGATTTCGCCGCGCGATGCGGTCTTGGCCGCTGGATTACCGCGGAATAGTACCGTGATATCATGCCGGTGTGGGCCAACACTTGTCGCACCAACCACTGTATCATACGCTGTTTTTTGCTCATACTCGGCAAGGAGCTGCTGGGCGGTCATGCTGCGCTCCTCCGAGTAGTGCAGCGCAACGCTATCCGCCGCGCCCGCAATACTTTGATACATAGCACTGCTTTTTACACTAAGATAGCGCAGCACCCGCTGGCGCTTGGCAATGATCGACGCGCCATACTGACTCAAGATAAGATTCCACGAGAAAAGTGCCGCCTCGCTGAGGGTAGGGTCTTTGAGTAGTTTATTACGCTGCTGAAGTGCTCGGTGATAGCGGCTCAGCTCGTGGCTATAGTGTGCATCATATTGCTGGATGAGCGTGTCGAGAAAATCACGCCGGCGCTGCGGCGAGCCGGTAATGATCCGCAGTGTATCTGGTTCGAAGAGGACGATCGGATATTTTTTGCTATAGGGGAGGCGACCGTATGTCGTGCCATCAACGATAAAACGCTTGCGCTTATTTTCATGTCGGCGATCATACTGGACGCGGTAATGTTGTTCATCCGTCGCAAGATCAATTGTATAACTTTTTTGTTCATGTTGGCAGACTGCTTCATCACTACCGCGAAAGGAAGTACCACGCAGCGCAATATGAATCGCCTCAATAAGCGATGTCTTACCAGAGCCATTTGGGCCAGAAATCAGCGTCGTACCTGGCTCAAGGTCAAGCGTCTTGAGCGTATGGATTCGCACATGCTGCACTGCTAGCCGCGTTATCTTCATCGCTAGCTCTTCAGTGGCATAATAATATGAATGTAGTTTGGCTCGGGCTGAGCGGCCGTTAAGACGCAGGGCGAGAGCTTACCACTAAAGCGGAAGGTGATCGTCTCGCCATCGAGAACACCTAGTGCATCACTAATGTACCGCGAATTGAGCGTAATCTGCCCATCGCTCGACACCTCAGCTTCCGCCTCGGAAGTATTTTCGCCCAGCTCGGACGCAACGGAGTGAATCCGCAATTTCTGCACCTCATGGTCGGCGGTAAGCGTGACACTGCCACCAGACTCACGCGCAAAGAGCCCTGCCACCTTTACTACGCGCGAGAAATCGCCTGCTGCCAGCGTTACATTTGTCTCGGACTGAGCAGGGATGAGCTGCCGATAATTTGGGTAGGTGCCATCGATTAAGCGGCTCGTAATCTCCACTTCCTCCAACCGAAAACGCACCTGCGTCTCATCAAAGAGCACCTCCACTTCTTCCGTGCCGTCACTGAGCGAGCGTAGCGCTTCTTGCAAACTGCTCGCTGGCACAATAGCTGCAATCTGGCTCTGGCTTGCCATCAAACGCCGCTCAGCCAGGCGATAGCCATCCGTCGCCGCCATATACAGCGCACCATCCACTGTATGCCAATACACACCAGTCAGGACAGGCCGAGTCGTATCATTACTACACGTCACTAAGGTTTGCGCTGCCGCCTGCTTAAAATCTGCAGCAGCAATGCTATAGCGTACCGATTGTTCTTCATCGATCGTCGGTAGCTCCGGAAAGTCATCTGCTACTACACCATTAATCGTCGAAGTGTACCCACCAGACGTCAGTGTCATACGCGTGCCATCGGTCTCAAGCTCGATCGGCCCCTTCGGCAAATTCGCCACAAATTCGCTCACAAGTTTAGCCGGTAGGGTAATTACCCCCGGCGTCTCTACCTTTGCACCAATATAGTAGGTGGCGGCAATCTCTAGGTTGGTCGCAGCGAGAAGAAGGCGATTACCTTCAGTGCGGAATAATATATTATTTAAGATTGGCAGGCCAGCTCGGTTGCTCGCAACTCGGCCGACAACCCCGAGCGCTCGTGCGAGATTTTCTTGTGTGACAGACAGTTTCATATCAACAATCCTTTCTTTTTATCTGGTTGGTATAGTAATAGGTGCTGTGGATACTGTGGAAACCATGATGAATAACAGAGGTACGACCTGCTCACTACTTGTGCAAAACGCTGTGATCGCTGGCGTGGATAAGCCGGGGAGAAGTGGTGGTTATCCACCAGCCAATGAGGCTGGAGGGCGGTGCGCTCTTGGTGCTGTGGATGGCTGCCCACGAACTGTCCGCTGGTTATACGACTCACTATACACGGCTTTTCCACAGGCGTCGCGAAAAAAACACATGGCCTAGGCATAGAGCTTGTCCCGGATGTCAGCGACTTGCTCACGGATGAGGTAGTCAAGCTTGATGGATTTTTCGATCTTTTCGACTGAGTGGATGGCGGTAGTATGGTCTTTGCGGCCCAGCTCATTAGCAATTTGTGGGAAGCTCATGTGAAGCTCGCTGCGCAGTAAGTACATAGCAATCTGCCGCGGCACAACGATATGTTTAGCCCGCTTAGCACCACAGATTTCTTTGCTGTCGATCTGGAAATGGCGAGCAGTCTTGTCGATAATCTGCTTGGCGGTGAGATGCTGAGGGCGACTGCGCCGGACATTACCAAGTAAGCCTTCTGCTGTCATCACATCAGGGGCGACGCCACGCATTTCCGCATAGGCAAGGAGTTGATTGAGCGCACCCTCGAGCTCGCGGATGTTTGTCTTGACGTTCTTGGCAAGATACTCCACAGTGTCGCGTTCAAGCGTTACGCCAGCGAAGCTTGCCTTGGTCTCGACGATCGCGCAGCGCGTCTCGAAGTCGGGCATCTGAATATCAATCGCCATCCCCCACTCAAAGCGGCTGCGCAAGCGCTCCGTCAGGGTAGGGATGCTGTGTGGTGGCTTGTCACTACCGATGATAATTTGCTTGTTGGCTTGGTGGAGGGCATTGAAGGTGTGAAAGAATTCCTCCTGAGTCTTTTCGCGCCCAGCAATAAATTGCATATCGTCGACGATGAGTACGTCGACATTGCGGTACCGGTCAGAAAAGCCAGCCTTTTTAAAACGGATCGACTCGATAAATTCTTTGACAAACGTCTCCGAGCTCAGGTAGGCGACTTTTTTGCGTGGGTCGCGCGCAAGAATCTCATTGCCTACCGCTTGGATGAGGTGTGTTTTACCAAGGCCAACGCCACCGTAGATAAAGAGGGGATTATACTTCGTGCCAGGGCTGTTTGCGACCGCTTGGCAGGCAGTGTAGGCGAGGTCGTTGCTCGAGCCGACAATGAAATTCTGGAAGGTATAGCGCGCGTTGAGGCTAGTCGCTGGTGTGGTAGAGCTAGAGTGTGATGGGGTAGTTGGCTTGCTGATGAGCGCCGCCGCTCGTTCCTCGACGCGGTCGGCTGGCTGACCAGTGGTTTCGCGGCTAATGACAGTGCGTTTTTTGCCTTGTTTGTTTACCACATAGGCGATGCGCGACACCTCCACGCCACTGTGCTGGAGCGCTTCTTTGACGATGCTATCGTAGCGCACCTCAAACTGGCGAATCGCAAAGATATTCGCCACACCAATGGTAATCACCCCGTCTTTGTTGCTGAGCATCTCGGTATTGGCAAACCACGTCGAAAAAACACCGCTTGGTATCGACACTTCAATCTCACCCAAAACACTCTTCCACAGGCTGTGGTACACTGGCTTTTGCTGCTCCTTGTTTGTTATACAATGACTCTTTTTAGTATAAGAAAAAACCGACTTTTCCACAACCGTGAGAAATACAACAACGGGGTAAATCCGAAAAGAGCAACAGGGGTGGAGTTTTTCCACAAAAATGCATTACCTCTGTTAAAGTGTGGATAACTCACGAACAAATGTGGATAAGCAATTTGGCTATGCTTATGACGGAGGTTACTCGGAGCATAAAATCCACCAAGCGAGTGAAAAGTTGAAAGATCTGGGGCAATCGCGTATAATAGCAATGATATGCCAAAACGAACTCACCAACCACACACTCGTCATCGCGCTCGGACGCACGGGTTTCGGGCACGGATTGCCACCAAGGCAGGCCGCAATGTGCTCAAGCGCCGCCGTGCCAAGGGTCGCGCTCGCCTCGCACTCTCGTAGTGTGACGATAGCAAAATGACGAAAATAACCCACTGCTTGGTGGGTTATTTTTATCTCTGCTTGCGGGCAGATTTGCTATAATACAGCTATGCTACAGCAACGATACCGGTTTCATGGCTATGGCGGGCTGCGCTATTTGTATCGCCATGCCAGTGCCGAGCGTTCGCGCTTGCTAACCGTCAAATACGTGGCTAATCGCCGTCGGCGCATGCCACGCATTGCCGTCGTGGTGAGCAAAAAGGTGCACAAATCTGCGGTGGGGCGCAACCGCATTCGCCGCCGTGTCTACGAAATTCTGCGCCAGCACGTGCCGCACTTTACAGGGGTGTACGACGTTGCACTAATTATCACCTCAAGCGAGGTACTCACCACGCCGCATGATGAGCTTGCGCTAGTAGTGACAAATCTGCTTGTGCGAGCTGGTATTTGCCCTGGCGACGCAACGCCAAGTGATGAAAGAGATAAGGCAGAATAAAATCTTATATCCTCTCAGTCTTCTTTGCGCGACCTACTTCATAGTACTTTGAGTCAAATCAGTGACAAATAGTTTTCTGCAAACAGTGGTAAACATAACTCAAAATATTTATACAAAATTCTTTTCTTGTCATTCTATACCAATGAAAGGCAAGCTAGGTGAGTGTTCTTTTCTAGGGTCATAAATACTCTTATATACAACACTAGCAGTGGTGTATCGCATATATCAACGATTGATTTCCAAAAATACTTCGCCACAATTCATCTTCCGTGGCCACCTATGATACAATAAATGCAGTAATCGGAGTCAATATGTTTGAGACAATAATTTTACAGCCCATTTTTAACGCACTTTTGCTTATCTATAGTATCATCCCTGGTGGTGACTTTGGCATAGCGGTGATTCTCTTCACGGTCATCATCCGCTTTTTGCTCTATCCACTGCTCAAGCGGCAGCTCCACCAGAGCAAACAGATGCGCAAGATGCAGCCTGAGCTGGCCAAGATCAAGAAAGCGGCTAATGGTAATCGCCAAGTAGAAGCGATGCAGCAGATGGAACTGTATAAGAAGTACGGCATCAAGCCATTTCGCTCGATTCTCTTGCTCTTCATTCAGATTCCGATCTTTATCGGCCTCTACCAGGTGATCATGATCATCTCGCTCCACCGCGACCAAGTGGCGCGCTACATCTACGAGCCGCTTAAGAATATCGATGCCATCAAGACGATCATTCACCACCCTGAGCAGTTTAATCACACCATGCTGGGCTTTATCGACCTCACCAAGGTAGCGCTTGGTAAGGATGGCATTGTCTGGCCGCTCCTCGCTCTCGCAATTATCTCAGCTCTCACACAGTATGTAATGACCAAGCAAACTATGCCAACTGGCAAAAGTACCAAGCGCTTCCGCGACATCATGAAGGAGACGGCTGCCGGTAAAGAAGCCGACCCCTCTGAAATGAACGCAGCAATGATGCGCAATATGGCGAAGTTTATGCCAGTGATGATGTTTATGATCATGATGGGCTTGCCGGGGGCGTTGGCGCTCTACTACACAGCGTCTAATCTCGTAGCGGTGGCGCAGCAGTCGTATCTCCTCCGCAAAGACAAGCAAGAGCTCGAAGCAATTGCCGATGAAGTAGACATTACACCACCCGCCAAGAAAAAGTCGACAAAGAAGCGCGCCAAAGCAGCCACAGAAGCCAACGTCACACGCATCAAAGCCAAAGAATAACAGAGGAGGAGAACCCGATGGATCGATACCAATCAGTAACATTTGCCCGAGAATATCTCCAGAACATCATCTCGTTTTTTGGCGAAAATATTGCGGTATCGGGTGACGATGATGGCGAAGTAATGACACTCCGGGTGGAGTCGTCGGACATTAATAGTATCTTGATTGGCCGCGGGGCAGAGACACTACGGGCACTGCAATATATCGTTTCGTCGGCACTGCGGGCGCAGCATGCGGCCATAGTGCGTGTGAGCGTTGATATTGCCGACTACAAAAAGCAGCACGAGGAGAAGGTCGCCGACAAAGCCCGGGGCTGGATTGAGCGCGTGCGTGCAACTGGTGAGCCCTACACCGCCCACCTCAACCCAGCTGATCGGCGTATTGTCCACCAAGTTGCTGCCGATGCATCTGGTATCACGACCGTCTCCGAAGGCGAAGGCCGCGAGCGCCATGTGATCATCCAGCTGGAAGAGGCTGAGTAAAAGCTACGCGCTATGATATATCTTATAACCGGCCAGTGATGGCCGGTTATTTTTGCAATAATACTAAAAATATCTACTTATAGTGTAGGGGTAGTTCGGTAGTTCAACTACTGTTACTAGTCTCTCAACAATTCATCCCAATGTCCCCACTCAGGAAACGGATCATACAACTCGTTTACATCAAAGTCTCCCATATCGGCCGTAAGTAAATTATCTGGATCAGTCTGAGACCACGCTTGGAGATGGCCGGTGCCGTCTTCATTTTTATCAATTTGTGTTCTCGCGATCGCCCACATAGTGTCTGGTGTTGGCATCATGTTAACCGGAGGATACTCGTAGATGACTGCTCGAAAACAGAACAAGCGTCCATCTTGACAATTCTTCCATAAAATTTCTTGATGTGGAGCTCCAACTTTGATTTCTTTGCCTGATTCGGTTGTGAGTCCTGGCAGTGTAAGAATCGTCGCCTTAAAAGAAGGATACTCTGCTGTAGTAACACTAATATAGTATGGAACAAAACCAGTCGAAGGGTCAGCTGGGGGCACGATTGTCAGATCTTTTGTCGGATCATGATAGCGGCGTTGTGCCGTCTTTTCGCTTAACCAACGACCAATGGCTGGTTCGTCATCTTTGTAATCGTATAGTCCACAGTAACGCCATTGCATATTATTTTCTCCCATTACATTTATTACACCTGCCGCAACGCTCGCTCATATACCGCCAACGTCTCCTCACCGCAGCGTTCCCACGAGTAGCGGGCAGCTTGGGCTTTGCCTTTGACGATGAGTTCGCGGCGGCGAGCTGGTTGGCTGAGGACGCGGTCGATCGCGTTCGTGATGGCATCAACGTCGAGTGGGTCGAAGTACTCGGCAGCATCGCCCAAAATCTC
This sequence comes from uncultured Candidatus Saccharibacteria bacterium, assembly GCA_938045445.1. Lineage (GTDB taxonomy): Bacteria > Patescibacteriota > Saccharimonadia > Saccharimonadales > Saccharimonadaceae > Saccharimonas. Next base: position 125,057 of record CALIMM010000016.1, on the reverse strand, counting down.
GGGCATGCATGAGGTGTTGCTGGATATAACAGGGGTCGTGCCATATGCCATCGTCTCGAGTGGTGGCAAGCCAAATCCCTCCATGAGGGACGGAAAGACATACGCCTCGGCTTTGTTAAGCAGCCAATCGCGCTGCCCATCAGGGATGAACCCGGTGAAGTGGATATTGCGGTAGCCCTGCTGCTGGTAGTAAGCTTGGTTGCGCTTGGTGTCTTCATTCATCCGTCCTACAAACACCAGGCCAAGGTCTGGCCAGCGACTCAGCAGCTGCTGGTGTGCGGCCGCGAGGCGGCGCAGATTTTTATAATCAGGCTGCTGCCCAACGTAGATAATAAACCGCTTGAAGGGGAGGTCGATATACGGCGTGAGCTGCCCAGGGTGTGCCTCGCCCGCCTCGTAGATGACCGAGATTTTGCTATCGGGGATCTTGGTAAAGTCCTGGTATTCTTGCTTGGTCGTCTGAGAAATAGTGATGATATGCTCGCTGGTGCGGGCAATCCGCCGAAACACCCAGCGCCCCACCAACTGCTTAAGATGAAACACCAGCCAATTTTTGTCGGAATTATACGTCTTGAGGAGGGTCATATCGTGCACCGTTGTGACATGCTTACCTCTGTAAAAAACCGGTTGCTGCGGCATACAAAAGTGTACTAAATCGGGCTTCAGTTCATCCAGATAGCGGCGGAAGCCTAGCTGCTCTGCCAGCGAATAATTAGCAAAGTCGACCGTGCGGATAGTGAAGTTAGGGTTGTGCGGCTGCCAATAGTCGCGGTCCTTGGTGGGGACAAGGATGCTATAGCGGTTGGTCGTGTCAAGCCGCTCCAGCTGCTCGAGCAGCTTCACGACATATGTGCCCGTGCCAGAATTGATCACACGGGCGTCGATTGCAATATGAAAACTCATACCCTCTAGTATACAGCTCCTGCACCAAAAGCGCCAGATGAGCGAGGGTATGTCAAGGCGGATAATAATAACCCAACTCTGCATAAAAGTGCTATAATACCCATATTATCGTAATATGATGGAATTATCGCAACATATAGCAGCTCAGACAAGCGTGGCGCAAATAGAGCACGTTCTTCGCCAGGCCGGCTACCATATCACCGGGGTAGACAGCCAACGGCCATGGGGTGGGTTTGTTTGTATTGATCCGGCGCAGGCAGAGCGGTTTGCGGCGGATTTCTTTGTAGCTTCGGGGGTAGAAATCAAGGATAAAGTCGATGCACCGCTTAGCCCTAAGATACTCTTTGTCCGGCCAGGAGCGCGCCTCAGCTGGCAATATCATCATCGGCGGGCGGAGTTGTGGTGTTTTCTGACCGCTGGTGCGTACTATCGCAACATGAGCGACGAGCTACCAGCCCAGCCAACACCAGCTCAGGCAGGCGATATCGTGAGGTTGGCGGCAGGGGAGCGCCACCGTGCCTGTGGTGACGCCCAGCACCCAACGATCATTGCTGAGCTCTGGCAACACACCGACCTAGCGCACCCATCAACAGAGGATGATATTGTGCGGGTTGTGGATGATTACCAGCGTCAATAGTTGCTTATAACCACATGGTGAGTTTATGGCTACCGAATAAGTTAGTTGTTAAACAAACAACGGCTTACACTTTGTCTGATAGAGATCCTCTTGGTGTACTAGGGCCAAAGTGTGCAAATATGCGATATTCTTGAGAGTTGAATATGACATAGTGCAGCCACGCTGTGTTGTTTAAAACATAGTATATGGGAAAGGCTCATTAATCCGTTGTTCGAAAAACAACACGATCATACAAACAATAATTCCACACCAGCGATGCACCAGTGGCAATGATTTTTGCGAGCAGCAGCACAAGCGGCTCAGTATGAATAACAGAGGTCAGGATAGGCGAAACACAGAAAATAACCGCGTTTTGTAGCCCCCACAAGCCCGCCAGGGTGACGACGACAAACAAGATCAGCTGCCGGCGCACATTACCCTGGGCACGAAAAGTGTACGACTTATTAGCAAAAAAGCTAAAGATAAAGGCCGTGCCTGTCGATACTGTATTGGCCGCAAGCTTTGGCACGCCAAGTGCGGTGAGCCCAAACAGCAAGCCAATATCAATCGCTGTATTAATCCCACCAACCAGCGCAAACCGCAGCAACTTACCGCTGTTATTTGCGATGGCGAGCCTCACGATGCTCCTCAACGAGATAAGGTGGGCGCTGCTTCGTCTCACTAAAAATCCGAGCGATGTATTCGCCAATCACTCCCAAACTCAGCAACTGCACTCCACCAAGGAAGAGAATCACCGCCATGAGCGACGAATAACCTGCACCAGTTGGCACACCAAACAGTGGTCGGATGAGTAGATAGAGGATATAGATAGAGGCCAAGAAGGCGATGAGGAAGCCCAGCACAGCCGAGATGCGCAGTGGTGCGGTGGTAAAGCTCGTGATGCCGTCAATAGCGAGGTTGATGAGTGTGCGCGGACTTTGCTTGATGGTGCCAGCAGCCCGTGGGTCGCGGTCATAAAGAATCTCCTTCTTTTTATACCCCACCCAGCTAAAGATCGCTTTGGTATTGCGCTGAGATTCGCGCAGCTGGGTGATGGCAGTGACGCAGCGTTTGCTAAGTAAGCGAAAGTCGCCCGTGTCGATCTGGACGGGTATATGCGTTGTACTCTGGAGGAGACGGTAATACCACGCGGCGGTTTTTTTCTTGAGCCAGGTCTCGCCGGAGCGGCTTCGGCGCCGTGCATACACATCATCATACCCCTGTTCCCACAGCTCGATCATCTGCGGGATCAGCTCTGGTGGGTCTTGTAGGTCGGCATCAATTACCACGACAGCATCACCCGCGGCGTGGTCGAAGCCAGCGAGCATAGCAGCTTCTTTGCCAAAGTTGCGTGAGAGATTAAGGTAGGCAATGGCGGGGTTGTGTTGCTGCTCGATCTGAATGAGCTCGAGCGTGTGATCTTGGCTGCCGTCATTAATAAATAAGAATTCGAACTGGTAGCGCCGGCGATCGACACTGCGCTGCAGCGTCTCGAGCCGGGCAAATAGCTGTGGCAAAACAGCTGCTTCGTTGTAGGCAGGGATAAGAATGGTGATTGTTTTCATCGTAGCCTTATTGTATCACTTATTGGTTGGTATGAGCGCGATGAGCGACTGGATGGACGATGCCACCACTGCGCCACTGGCCTCGAGCCGGGCTGTCTTGGCCTGGGCCGACTCCAGCTCATTTGTGCCAAGGATCGCCCCAGCGTGACCCATCTGTACCCCAGATGGTGCACTGTGGCCCGCAATGTAAGCATAGACTGGTTTGCTTATATGACGCTTAATATAATCCGCCGCGGCAATCTCGCTCGTGCCACCAATCTCACCGATCAGCACAATATGCTCCACCGCCGCATCCTGCTCAAACAACTGCAAGCAATCAATAAAGCTGCTGCCACCAATCATATCGCCGCCAACCCCAATCACATAGCGCTGGCCAATGCCTGCCTGAGTGAGGAGGTTCATTGCTTCGTAGGTGAGCGTACCACTGCGGCTGACGATGGCAGTGTGGCCTGGCGTGGCGAGCGCGGCAGGGATGATGCCGAGGTTATGCACGCCGGGGATGAGAACGCCAGGGCAGTTGGGGCCGATCAAAACCGAAGAACTAGCTGCCAGGCGTTGTTTTATATGCAACATATCGTGGACAGGCACACCCTCGGTGATACAAATAATGAGTGGCACCTCTGCGTCAATTGCTTCCATAATCGCTGCTTTGGCATGAGCTGCTGGCACAAAAATGACGGAAATATCAACGGGCTGCTGCGCCTGAATTTCGCGAATTGTCCGGAAGACAGGTACGCCGTGCACCTCTGTAACCGATTGGTTAGGCGATGTGCCACCGATGATATGCGCACCACTCGCTAGCATACGCTCGGTATGAAATGAGCCGTTTTTGCCTGTTATGCCCTGGACGATAACATGCTTACCACGAAAGATATCAGGGGTCATCATACAGCTTCCTCCAGGATCTGAGAGAGATTATCATAGAGTGGAATGTGTTCTCGGGCAAGGAGCGCCTTGGCTTCGGCCTCGCGGTTGCCCGTTAGGCGGACAGCGAGTGGCGGGAGGTCAGGTAGCTGCTGCTTGGCACTGATGATGGCCGCCGCTACGTCGTCGCAGCGCACAATACCACCAAAGATATTAATAATGATGAGCGCCACGGCAGGGAAGCGGGCAATCTGCTCAAAGCTAGCCAGGATCTTCTCTGGAGTGGCCGTGCCGCCAATGTCAAGAAAGTTAGCTGGCTGCACACCGCGGGCAGTCACCGCATCAACGGTCGCCATCGCCAGGCCTGCACCGTTGGCAATCGTCGCAACCGTCCCGTTATGGTCGAGCGTGACGAAATTATGATCTTCTAGGGCTACTTCGTGCCACTGTGGGTGGCGAAATAGCGCCGAATCGTCAATCGTCATCTTGGCATCACCAGCGATGAGCTGGCCATCTGTCGTCACAACGAGTGGATTAATCTCGAGTAAGAGACAATCGTTGTCAATAAAGCAACGCAAACAATTCGCTATCACATCCTCAAGCGCAAAGGCCTGCTCTGGCAGCGACAGATACTCCGCCAGTGCTTCAGCTACAGAAGAAACCGTTTGCGGCGTGATAGCCTGGCGAAAGAACGCTGCGCTCTCATGCTCCTCCACATCGATGCCACCGCTGGTGTGGGCGAGCAGCTCGATGGATGAGTGCTCGCGATTAATAGTAAGCGAAATGTAACACTCGCGAGCGATGGAGAGGACTTCCTCGGCAAGGAGCTTCGTGGGGGTGTAGCCGCCAATATCGAGGGCAAAGAGACGCTGAATGGTTGGCACAACGGCGGATTGCTCGTGGACAATCACCACACCACCTGCCTTGCCGCGACCACCGATCGGAACTTGTGATTTGAGGACAATGGGGGCAGTGGGTGTTACCGTTGCAGATTCTACAACATTACTCTGCGGCACTGCCACACCAGCCTTAGCCAAGCACTGCTTGGCCTGATATTCAAGAAGACGCATAGGTATTATTGTACGCATAGATGGCGAATATGCAAAATTATGGCGTGCATAACAGGGGTGAGGTGAAGTAGGTTAATTGCATACGAATAGAATATAGTGTACTTCTTTCGTATAATAACTGTACCGAAAATGTTCCGGCCAGATCCTATATAGTGCTTTTCCGCTTGCTGGGTTACTGGCCTCCAGATATTTTCTTGTACGGTTATCATACGAAAATCGGTCTTTAAAATTCGCTTCTTTGGCGCTGACCCGTCCTCTCAAGCTGAACTATTTACCAGTAAAAAACTTCCGAAACTTGAGTAGGCCTGTCTGGTTAGGTAATGGCCCGTTGTGGATAATACCACGGATATAATCGACCGACACCTTGCGCTGCCGCTGGATAGCAAACCGCTGCCGATAGGCCGCTGGCTGGCGGATAACAGAAGCGAGCATACCACGCAGTGCTGGCCAACCATTGCCATGGCGCAGTGCACTTAAGAATATCAGCCAGTAGGTGAGGCAAAAGCGCGCACCAATCGACCAAAACAGCCGCCCCGGCACATTCTTGATGAAAATAAGCGGCAAGTTCTTGAAGGTGTTGTACACGGCTAGCCCCGGGACTTTGCTGCTGCTGGCACCAACCTTGTGGTATGCAACGGCATGCGGCGTGAAGCGCACCGTCCAGCCCGCTAGCTGCGTGCGAAAGCTGAGATCGACATCTTCGTAGTACATGAAGAATGCTTCGTCAAAAAGGTCAACAGTGTCGAACAATGCCGTGCGATAGACTGCTCCGCCACCCGTTGCGCCAAACACCGCTCCGGCCTCTGTTGGCGCATGGCTAATTGGCTCATCGCGGTGGCGTGGGCCAGGCAACCCCCAGGTGGTATAGAAGTCGCCCGAGCTATCGATGGTTGTCCCATCGCGGCGCGCCAGTAGCCCAGTGGCAATGCCACAGCGCGGATGAGCCCGCAGCTCGTCCACCAAGGCTTGGCACCAATGTGTGTTAGCTACTGCGTCGGGGTTGAGCACGCCAACAAAGCGAAATTGCTGTTCTTTAGCATAGCGCAGGCCTGTGTTGATACCACCGGCGAAGCCGAGGTTGCGCTGATTCTCAATGATGACGAGACTGAGCGCAGGGTGTTTAGCTTGATATGAGCGGAAGCGTGCCACCGAGTCATCATGCGAGTCGTTATCGACCACGATAATGGTCGGCACTAGCGTCTGCTGCGCCAACGAATCGATGCATTCTAGGGCATCATCGGCGCCGTTCCAGTTAAGAACTATGATTGCAAGATTGTTTTTTACCACGGTCATATTATATAATGGCCAGAGAAACTATGAAAGTAACAAATCTTTTGCAACGAAAAAACCGTATCTTGCTGCGCGAGTTAGTCGTAACGGACTTCAAGCTACGCTACCAAGGCTCGGTGCTGGGCTATTTGTGGTCAATCCTCAAGCCAATATTTTTGTTTATTATTTTGTTTGTCGTGTTCGACAAATTCCTCGGCCTTGGTCGCAACATCGAGCACTATCCTGTCTATCTGCTGGTGGGGATTGTGCTGTGGAACTTCTTTAGTGAGGCGACGGTGCAGGGGCTGCAGTCGATCGTCTCGCGGGGCGACCTGATCCGCAAGATCAACTTCCCCAAATATATCATCGTTATCTCTGGTACCATCTCGGCCTTTATCAATCTCGCTATCAATATGGTAGTGATTCTGGGCTTTTGTTTGTTTAATGGTGTGCATTGGTCGTGGGAGGCGCTGCTTGTAGTGCCGCTGATCCTCGAGCTTTATGTGCTCTCCTTGGCGGTGGCGTTTTTCCTTGCGACGATCAATGTGAAATACCGCGATATTGGCTACCTATGGGAGATATTCATGCAGGCGGCCTTCTACGCTACACCGGTTATCTATCCTCTGCAGATGGTAGTGGATCGTATGCCGGCTGCTGCGCCATACCTCATGCTTAACCCAGCCGCCCAGATTATCCAAGACGTCCGGCAAGTGCTGGTAACACCCCAGACCATCCAGCTCTACGACCTCGTGGCATACCCTATGGTGCTCATACCATTTGTTTCGATTATCATTATCATCCTGCTGGCGGTGTTTTATTTCCGGCGCAACCAGCAGTATTTTGCGGAGAGTATCTAGATGGCGCAACCAATCGTTGTTATCAATAACCTCACCAAGTCCTTCAAGATCCCACTGGAGGCGAGCTCGGGCATCAAGCAGAAGCTCATTAACCTCCTCAAGGGGCGCAAAGGATATCGGGTTTTTACGCCGCTTAAGGATATCGACTTTACCATCAACGAAGGCGACTTCTTTGGTATTGTTGGGCGCAATGGTTCGGGTAAGAGCACACTGCTCAAGACGATTGCCGGCATCTACACCCCCAATAGCGGGAGCGTCGAGGTGGGTGGCTCGCTGGTGCCGTTTATCGAGCTGGGCGTTGGCTTTAACCCAGAGCTCACTGGTCGCGAGAATGTATTTCTCAATGGTGCACTGCTCGGCTTTAGCCACGACGAGATGGAGGCAATGTATGATAAAATTGTCGACTTTGCTGAGCTGGGCGACTTTATGGAGGAGCGGCTCAAGAATTATTCCAGTGGGATGCAGGTACGCCTGGCTTTCTCTATTGCTATCCGTGCCCATGCCGATATCTTGCTGCTCGATGAAGTCTTGGCGGTGGGGGATGAAGCCTTCCAAAAGAAATGCTACGCCTACTTCGATAAGCTTAAGCGCGAAAAGCGCACCGTTATCCTCGTCACGCACGATATGTCGGCGGTGGAGCGCTTTTGCAACAAGGCGGTATTCATCGAGGATGGGAAGGTGAAGATGATCGGCAAGCCATACCGCATCGCCGCCGCCTATAGCCGGAGCAACATTAAGAGCTACAACGAGTCGGAAGGGCTAGACGAGCAAATATCAGATGACTTCGATATCACACTGCGCGGCAGTGATGGTAACGAACAGACAGTGTATGAGTATAACGAAACTATGACGGTGGAGTTAGAGTGGCAACAAACAGGGGTCAAGCACGTTGGTGTAGCAATCTTCCGCGAGAATGGTGAGTATGTCTATGGTCCCAACACCTACCAAGAAAAGGTGAAGATTGCTGACAAGAATCGCGCGACCTACACGGTGCAGCTCAACCTCAACGAGGGGAGTTATTTCATCAAGGCTGGCTTGATGGGGGCGGACGACACGAAGACGATCGCCTTTACTGAGGAGGGGCCGCACTTTTCGGTGCAACGTGATTATGATCATGGCCGGTGGGGTGGTGTTACCAAGCTCAAGCATACCTGGAAATAGGGAGAAATGTCGTATATATTACATCGTTTGACGCACCTTATCAAAGCCAATCGCCATCTCCACCGCGCGGTACGTTGTCTCCTGGCGCCGTATCGAGCTCATCTCGATGCTCGCCAGCGCCGCATCTACGATGCATGGCAGCGTCAGCATACTGAGCAGCCGCCAGCACTTGCCTCACTTACTGAGCAGCCGCGTATCTCCATCATCGTACCAACGTATAATACGCCGATTCCATTCCTGCGAGAGATGGTACAGTCGGTGGTGGCGCAGTCGTACCCACATTGGGAACTTATCCTCGTTGACGATGCCTCGACTAATGAGACTACTCGCCAGGCGATCCGTGACTTAGCCGAGGACATACCGCAGCTCAAGCCATTCTTTTTGGACAAGAACCGCCACATTGCCGGTGCAACCAACTACGGCATCGCGCAGGCTACGGGCGAGTACATTGCACTGCTTGACCATGATGACACTCTCCACCCTGATGCACTTCTGTGGGTCGCGGCCGCGATCGGCCGTACTGGCGCGCAGTTTGTCTACACCGATGAGACAAAGATGGATGAACATGGCCGACCGTATCAGCCGTTTTTCAAACCCGATTGGAACGAAGATTTTTTGCGCGCAGTGAATTACATTACGCACTTTGCCGTCATGTCACGTCAGTTGCTCACAGAAGTTGGCGGCGAAGATGGGTCGTATAATGGCACGCAGGATTGGGAGTTGTTCTTGCGCCTGACGCGGGCTTTGCAGCCCGAGCAGATTGCTCATGTGCCGCAGATCCTTTACTATTGGCGTGTCCACCAAGCCTCCACAGCGAAAGACCTTGATGCCAAACCTTATGTTATCGATGCGCAGCGCCGCGCCCTCGAGGCAGACAGCGCCGCTCGCCAGGTGAAGACCCAGGTGGAGCGCGACCCGCAGTATGGCGCTCAGTGGCAGATGAGCTATATTCTGGATCGACCATATAGCACTCACACTGTGCCATTCGATGAGTCGACCACTGTTGGTCAGCTGCTTGGGGTAGTCGCTGCAGACATGATATGCCTGACGCAGCATAATGCGCTGCCTTCTAGCACGCTGCAGCACCTCGCTGCCGATGCCGCTCGCCCAATGATTGGTGCGGTGGCGCCACGGATTACCGATGAGCAGCAGGTGATTGCAAATTTGTCGTCGATTTTACAACCATCGGTGGTGGATCTGCTTCAGCAGCTCAGTCGGCGCTCATTTACCAAACATATCTACTTGACAGCCCGCTATAATCTTGGTATTATCGACGCACCAACAGTGGTGGTGGCGCGCACCAAACTTGCCTCTCTTGCGCCAGATACACCGCTTACCAGTGCTCAGATAACTGCTGCACTCTGTGGTAAAGGATACAACACACTATATAACCCGCACGTAACGCCAGAGGAGGACGTATGATCGGTAAAGTACACAAAGCCGCCAAGAAAAGCATGAAGATTATCAAAGACGATGGAGTAGTCGGCTTTGGTAAGCGTGCCACGAAGTATGCCTACTATCGTAAATTCCCCGAGCGCAAACAGAAGTATTACAAAGATATCCTCTTTATCAACGGCTGCACCTTACCACACCCCGAGCGCTATCGCGTGGCGCATCAGATGGAACAGCTGATGTCGCAGGGGCTAACGGTGGAGAGTGTGTTTTATGATCGACTCTCGCTGGATGACCTTAAGTATTATCGTGGCTTCGTCTTCTTTCGTTGCCCAGTGACAGAGACGGTGCGGGAGTTTATTAAGCAAGCGAAGTTCTTCAACAAGACCTGCTTCTTTGATATCGATGATCTTGTCATCGATCAAACGTACACCAACGGCATCAAATACGTCCAGCAGATGAACCAAGCCGATAAACAGCTCTACGACGATGGGGTGAACCGCATGCGTGAAACGCTTAAGCTCTGCGACCACGTTGTGACGACTACAACGCAACTGCGCGATGAGCTGCAAAAATACACCACTGGTGATGTCCTCATCAACCGCAATGCTGCCTCTGATGAGATGATCAAGACGTCTAATATGGCGCTGGAAGATTTGGCTGAAGGGAAGATTGCCAAGGGTGCAGACAGAATTATCATCGGGTACTTTAGTGGGAGTATTACGCACAATGAGGACTTCGAGCTGGTGATTCCAGACTTGATTCGGCTGTTCGATGCGTATCCGCAGCTCCACCTCAAGATAGCCGGGATTCTCGATGTACCGGCCGCGCTTGAGCCGTATAAAGAGCGGGTGATGACGTCGGGCTTTGTTGATTGGCGGGAGTTGCCTAAGGTGATGGTGGACTGCGATATTATTCTTGCACCACTGGTCGATACGATCTTTAACCGTGCGAAGTCTGAGAACAAATGGCTTGAGGCTGGCCTCGTCAAGGTGCCGACGGTGGCGAGCCAGGTGGGGGCCTTTGCCGAGCAAGTGAAGGACGGCGAGACGGGCCTCTTGGTTGGCGCGGATAACGATTGGTATGCAGCGCTCGATCGCCTCATTACCGACAAAACACTGCGCACTCAGCTGGGTGAAAATGCACACAAGATTGCCACCAATGATTATTCGACGGTCTATACTGGCTACACGCTTGCATCGTTTATACGGGAGCGCTTGGCGCGCAATATTGGCTTTGTCTTGCCTTCGACGGATATCTCGGGTGGAGTGATCGTTGCCGTCAAACATGCCGATATCCTGCGCAAGGCGGGTTGGGATGTGACGCTGATCGACGCGGTGAGCAAACATGCCCTCAAGCAGGCCAAAAAGACCTACCAATACCGCTCCGAGCTGCCAGGCTTCAATGTTATTACAGCGCACAAGACGAAGATAGAGGCTTTCTTTGACACGCAAGTGGCGACACTGTGGTCAACGGTAGAGATTATCAAAAAGCACCCCAATGTACGCAATCGGCTCTACTTCGTCCAGAACTTCGAGACTGATTTTTATATCCCCGGCACAGGTGGGCCACGCTTCGCGGCTAACGCATCGTACTGCGACCAGTCGGGCGTGCGCTATGTAACAATGTCGCTCTGGTGCCAGAAGTGGCTCAAAGATATGTTTGGCAAGGATGCGAAGTATGTCTCGAACGGCATCGATATCGAGTATTATCCATACCGCGAGCGCGATTTTGACAGTGGTCGCAAGATAAAAATCCTCGTTGAGGGCGATAGTAAGAGCGAGTATAAAAACACCGACGAAGCCTTCCGCATCATCAACCAGCTCGACCCTGCGAAGTATGAGGTTTCATACCTATCGTACCGCAAAGAGCCTAAGGACTGGTACCGCGTCGATACATTCTACAATCGCATTGCACCTGAGAAGGTCGGCGAAGTATACGCCAGCTGTGACATTCTCATCAAAACAAGCATCCTTGAGAGCTTCTCCTACCCACCACTTGAGATGATGGCAACCGGTGGTCTTGCAGTAGTGGTGCCCAATGGCGGTAATGTCGAGTACCTTAAGGATGGTGAGAACTGTCTCCTCTACCAACAGGGTGATATCGCGGCTGGTGTCGCAGCTGTAGAACGCCTAGTGGCAGACAAAGCGCTGCGTGACAAGCTCATCGCTGGTGGCCGCCAAACTGCCAACGACTATCAATGGAAGAATATTGAGGCGAAGGTAGCAGCGATTTACGAATAGCCCAGCATTGTATTATTATAGTGATATTGTGGTATAAAATAGGAAGTACTATGAGAGAGAAGCTAACCAAACCAAACCAAACCAAACCAAACATATGAACCCCATCAAGAGGGCCAGAGCCAAGCGGAACATATCCTACCAGCAAATGGTGAAATGATAGAAGAGACTCCAACAACAGTTTCACCCCAAAAATTTTCTTGCAGGGCACTAGGCAAAGCAATAAAATCCTGGTGGAAAGAACGGCATTGGAAACCAGGCGACCCCTTCTATACAGTAGGGCCAATTGATCCGGGCGATCCCGTGGCAAATGTGTATCCAAAGTCTGCAAGAAAATTTTTGCGTGATCATGAGATGACGTGTAGACAATACGACATTACAACAAGCTAACTAGGGTGTATTTTACAATCACTCACTCTTCTCGACGAGCTTCATCATCACTGCTTCAATATACGAACCGGGTCGGTCGCCGGCAACCTCGCCGTTCTTTTTCCAGCCCTGCCAACCTACCCAGGAGAGGTGAGTGTTGTAATAAATATCGTAGCGAGTGGCGTCGATGGGGCTAAGGCTAAGCTTGAGAGCTTCGAGCGCTTTGCTCTGGCCAGTCGTACCACAAGGCTGCGATGATGAGAGCGTGACTGATGGGAGCCACTGGCCAGCAGTTTTTGCTTCGCACTGGATGGTGATGGGTGAACCATCGCGCAGCGATACGGCTTTGCCAAGACGGATTGCCTCAAGGTAGCGCGATTTGCCAGTGGTGCCAGCCATAATGGGGTGCGATACATCGGGCATCCAGCCGACGTAACTCACGTGAGCGGCATAGCTCAGCTGGTAGAGATCGGGCACAGCAGTGTTGGTTGGGTTATAAAAGGCACCGCCGGGCAAGCTGAGTGTATGCTTCGGCACAAGGCGCACCTCTAGTGCTTCGAGCTGCCGGTAAGCACCAGTCGAACCAGCTGGTTGGCCATTCTTAGCCCAGCCCATCCAGCCGACGTATTGCGAGTAACCTCGGTACCAGATGTCGTATGTAGTGGCAAGTTTGCCAGTGAGTAAAAAGCGGACTGCCTCGATGGAGCGGAACTGCCCTGTGGTGCCGGATACATCGCCCGCTTGCTTCCAATCTTGCCAGCCGACGTAGCTTACGTGTGATGAATATTGGATGCTGCCTTGCAGGCCCGTTGTGTTGTGGAGCGATGCTTTGATGGCTTCGATGCGGCGGCTTTGGCCAGTGGTACCACTCATCATCTCATCGCGCACTTCTGGCTGCCAGCCAACCATACCGACATGTGAGCTGAGTGAGAGCTTGAGGGGTGATGGGTCGCCATGTGTTGCAATATTTTTATACGCTACCCCAGATGATTCAGGTGCAGGCGTTCCTTTACGCACAAGCTTTATTTCGACCGCTTCGATAGCATTGTTAGCTCCGCCAGTTACACCAGCCACTTCACCATTCTTAGCCCAGCCCATCCAACCAATGTAGCTCACGTGGGTACGATAGTAGATGTCGTACGCTTGGGCGAGAGTACCAGTTGGCTGGATCTTGACGGCGGTGATTGGCCGGCCAAGCCCTGTTGTGCCCGACTGCATACTACCCTGCACAGTGGGTTGCCAACCGCGCTCGTTGCTGTATGAAGTATAACTTACCTCACCATCGATCGTGAGAGCTTGCATTGCCTTGCTTTGACCAGTGACGCCTGTAATGCCACGGTTATGAATTACCCCTGTCCAGCCGATGTAGCTGCTGTGCGATCGGAAGCTAATGAGTGGCCGGCTATGCTGGGTCGAGCCAAACCAGTCGTTCCACACTCGCCAAAAGTTGCGATTGCCATAGGCGCTGCAATGATCGCCTAAGCCATACATATTGGCCAGGGCTGCTTGATTGGGTTGGTAGGGTGTGTAGGTGTAGAGTGCCGCTGTGGCCTTGCTCTCGATATACACATCGCCAGCGCCGCAGCCTCGCTGCACCACATTCCATAGGATACGATTGGTCGCAAACGGCTTTTTGTACGACCACCACGGTTGCTGCATACTATCCAGATACCAGCGGATGAGCTGTGCTCCTGAAGCAACTTGCATCGAGAAGCCAGCATAGTTGCGATCGCAATTGGCACTGCCACCCGGGCCACTATCAGGGCAGTGTGAGCCCATGGCATAGGTGTATTGGTTTTGGAGGGGCCAAGTGTCAGAGGTGAGTGGGCCAGCCGACTCGGTGGCGATCTTCACCAGCAGGACTTTGGGATTAAGATTATTCTGCTTGGCAGCATCATAGATAATCTGTGCAGCGCTGACTGCTCCAGCGGGGATCGCTCCACCAAAGTTATTAGCAGGGATGTAATTGCCCGGCGTGTATTTGGGCACTTCATAATAATCCTTGAGGCAGACATATGGCGGCCCATGCCAACCGCGAGCGGCGGCATACTGCGCCCGGCTAATATCGCGCCGGCCATGCTCGATAGCGGGCTGCCGGCCATAGGTGTCGCACTGTGGATTGAGGCTGTTGAGAAACGCCTGAATATCAGCCACCGACATATCGTCGCTATTGGTAAAGAGCAAGTCATCAACGATATTGCCCGCCCGCCAATCGGCTGCCGTTACTGCTTGGGCTGGGTGGGAGAGGATGGTAGCGGCGCATACACTTACGCACAACACACCTGCAAGGATATATCGCCAATATGTCGAGAAGGGGCGGACGGTGGAATATGATTGAGCCATCATTTAGCGAATCTCCTTATCAAGTGTCTTCGTGAGTGTCTTGCCACCAAGCGGCGTGACAGCGAGAGAGATATGCCACGTACCTTTGGGTAATGATCGGGCAGGCACAGAGAAGCCAGCACAGGTGGAGTATTCTGGCTGGTAGATGATGGCAGCGTGCTGCTCGGAGCGCTGCCCACTACTAGTGATCGTCAGCACACACTGGCCAGAGGAAAAGCCTTGTTCTCTCAGCTTGGTAGTCACGACGACCGTCTCGCCTGACTGCTCGGCAGAGAGCTCAATGTGCTTGGCCGAGGCTGGGACTGGCGCGGGCTGAGCCTGGGTGGTGCGCTGCTGCGAAGTGTCTTTGGTAGTGTTCGTATCGTGGTTTGTGTTATTATCTAAAAATGATTCTTTCGTGGCGGCATCGGTCTTGTGTTGCGTTTGTTTTTGGGTTGGTGTTGGCTCATCCGACAGGGGTGGCAGCGAGGCAGGGCGCGTTGCGATATAGGCACCATAGCCACCAGCGGCGACGAGCGCAATGCCAATACTAATGATGACTGTGAGACGTTTTTTGGATAGAGTACGTAATAATTTCATAATGCTTGTGCTATTAGTGTTCTATGTCACTATAGCATAAGCGTCATAAAAGGGGAAGGTGAAAAGAAGGATTTTAAAACTTTTATAGAATCATATATTTTGTATGATTCCTCCTTCAAGATACGACAGAGTCTATAGACCCAATCTCCCAGTACCAGTGCTAAAATTCGTTAGGATAACGACAAATCAGATGAAACAATGGAGTGGAGGAATTGATGCCAAAAGAAAACATTGAGATTTAAGCAGATGAAGTGCGAGCTAAACAAGCAGAAAAACAAAGAGCTTAGAGAGACAGAGAATATTTTCTCTTATGCCACCGGTGGTACTGGTATCGGCGCGTGGTAAGCCCAATAGGTGCCAAAGGTATAGTACAGTAAAATTGCCCCGCAGCCAAAGAATATAAGGGCGTGAAACACCTTAGCCGAGGCAGTGTTGAACCAAACATACTTGCGTAGCCACACTCCACAGGGGATGAGGAGCACGAGTAGCGCCGTGAAGTAACGTCCCTGCACTCCATCGGCATAGTATGCACCAGCACCAAAGCGAATTGGTAGCAGCGCCCAAGCGGTGTACATCGCATATGAAACCGCCGCAATGAAGACAGCAACAGTGGTGAGGTTGGCTACGGCTAATCGACCAGCAGCTGGTGCTAGTGCTTGCTCCTCGGCCTTATCGCGCTTGATGAACGCAAGGAATACCAGCAAAAAGAGCGGGATCAAAACAAAGAGCGGCAGGTGATATTTGAAGCTTGAGAAGTCACCCACACTCCCACGTACCACGATGTCGGTGTAGCCAATGTTTGGATTGATGTAGGTATTAAAGAGGATGCGGATAAAGCCAAGCGGGTTGTGATGCAGTGGATTATCGGCCGCGCCAGATGAAAGGAGCGCACCATCATAGATCTTTTGCCAGATGAGCAGTGCCGCCAGCGACACAATGCCAGCGCCTGCGATCAGCGCCCACTTGTGCAGGTTGAAGGGGAGTTTCTTGAGTAGTGATGGTAGCTTCGGCAGCTCGGTGTTTGGGATGAAGAGTCGCCCTGGCAAAAACAGCAGCGGGAAGAGCAGCAGGCCATTAACTGCCTTGGTCAGTGCTAGCAGTGCCGCTATAGCTAAGAGGCCAGCAACTTGCTTGCGGCGGATCGGCGTTTCTTGGGTGTAGAGATTGAGTGTCGTGGCGGTAATGAGGAATATCGCCACATTCGTCATGACATCGCTTGAGAGCGAGGCAGCGAGATGAATCATTAGTGGTAGCAGCCCCACTACTGCAAAGACCCACTTACCAATCCGCACCCACTTGATAATGAAAAATACACTCAGCGCATAGAATAGTAAGTTGGCAATCCGCCCAAAGAGAATCGTCAGTCCTGTTGACCCATTGAAGAGATTAGCAATAAAAATACCAAGCGTTTGCGGCGCATGCATAATTGGTGCGTAGCCCACGGCACTATTGCATTTGCTTGTTGTCTTGAGCTCTGAGCGATTGATGGGGCGCGAATAATCAGCGCTGATATTGCCATGATACACCGATGATGCCCGGCCATTAACGTCCGCTGGGTAGGTGCAGCGCTTGGACTCTAAGCGGCCATCTGCCAGTGCATACGCTCGCAAGTAGTGCATATTCTCATCACTCACCGATAGCTGCGGCACAAAAAACGCCGACAATAAGCCAAATAGCAAACACAGCGAAAGAAAGACCCGCTCTGGCCGTGCAATAAATGATTCGAATAATGCCCAATATTTCTTCATAACACGCCTGATTATAGAGCACAAATCACAACAGAGCAAATTATGGTCTAAATCGCAGGAAATAATCAACCAGTGGTATACTAAATAAGATTATGCAATCTAAAAATTATATCTGGAATTCCATCGGCTCCTTTTTGCAAAGCGCCATCTCACCAGCGCTCCTGCTGCTTATTACGCGGCTGAATGGCATTGCGGACTCGGGAATTTTTTCCTTTGCGCTGTCGCTCTCGGTGGTGTTTTGGGCGATTGGCTTGTGGGGTGGGCGCACCTATCAGGTGTCGGATGTGCGCAAAGAGTTTAGTAGCAGCAGTTACCTTGCCGTCAAACTCGTGACGTCGATCGTGATGATGGTTGGTGCGGTGCTGTTTTGCGCGGCAAATCACTATGATGTCGTTAAGTCGAGTATTATCATTGCGCTTGTACTCTTCAAAGCGCTGGAGGCAGTGGCCGATGCACTCTATGGCGTGCTGCAGATTCACCACAGGCTCTACGTCGTTGGCTATTCGCTTACTATCAAGGCAGTGGGTGGTTTTGGAGCATTTTTACTCGTTGATATGCTTGTGCATAGTGTGCTGTGGGGGGTGGTGGCAATTGTAGTGGTCAATGCTCTTATGCTTGTGTTGTACGATTGGCAACAGGTACAGCGGTACGAAGCTATCCAGCCTCATATCGACCATCTCGTGCCCAAGCTGCGTCATGTTGGGGTGATCATGCGGCGCTGTGCACCAGTGTTCCTTACCACATTTTTGACGATGTTTTCGCTCAATATTCCACGCTATTTTCTTGACAAATTCCACACGCACGAGATCGCTTATTTTGGTATTATGGCCATGCCCATTACATTACTCTCACTGTTTATTACCTTCATTATTCAGCCCAATATCGTGCAGCTGTCGGAGCTCTATCACCGGCAGAAGCGCCTTGAGTTTCACGCGCTGGTGAGCAAAATTATCCTCATCGTCTTGGGGATTAGTGCGCTGACGCTCATTGCAACCTGGCTGGTTGGAGCGCCGCTCCTTACGCTCATCTTCAATGCGCGCATCACCGATTATCGCACCGAGCTGCTCATCATGGTGGTGGGGGCGGTGGCCAATGCGCTGGTATCGATTTATATCAATATCCTCACTGTGCTGCGCGAATTCAAGGGGCAGTTCTATATACTTCTGCTGAGTAATATCGTACTCACAGTCGTGTCATATAGCGTGGTGCAGCACTATGCGATGCTGGGCAGTGTGCTGTGCTTTATGGTAGCGGGCATTATTCAAGCGGTGCTGCTCTCAGTGGTCTACCGCCGGCAGCTGCGCTGTATGGTCGCGTAGTATTGTTTGCCGCTGCAGGGTAAAGCTTATTGGCTTTTTGCAAGAGATTATCAGGCCTTCATCGCCTCTATCTAAATTGCAAAAATCTTCACGATCTGTCTTTCTACACCACCTCCGATAGATCACTAAAGGGTCGATGTCTACGAGACACCGGCCCCCCTTGTGTCAGAGCCAACAACTGATCGTAACGATTGATTTCACAGCTCATCAAGGTAAAGTTTGGAGGAAAATCCAGTACCGAGAGAGGCTGTGAGATTCAGATTCTCCTAGCTTACTACGTAGCAAAATTGATTGCAATGATATCCCAAGGGGTGGGGATTGAGTGAGACTATATGAGCGCTTAACAGTAGTAAAATAGCTCATCAGCGTGTTTTTTATCCTACATCGACCATGCGATTTCAGATATTTCAAAAAGCTTACGCTAACTGTGCTATAATAGCGGAAACAAAGGAGGGTATATGAGCAAGGGAATTGTAATATTGGGTTGTAATGGCCAAGTGGGGCGGGCGCTCCAGGAGATATATCCAAAGGCAACGGCGCTGGGTCATCAGCAGCTCGACATTTCGGACGAAGAGCAGGTGCTTGGGTATGATTGGTCGGGTGTGGATGTTATTATCAACGCGGCGGCGTTCGTCAATGCCGATGGATCAGAAACGATTGAGGGCCGCGCTAAAGCGTGGCAGGTCAATGCGGTTGGCCCGCGCAATCTCGTCAAAGTAGCGCTGGAGCATGATATTACACTGGTGCACTACTCATCCGACTATGTCTTTGATGGGACAAACAAAAATCACGGTGAGGATGAATCGCTCTCACCACTGTCGGTCTATGGTGACGTTAAGGCAGCAGGGGATCTACTGGTTAGCCTTGCGCCACGTCATTATGTGCTACGTGTTTCGTGGGTGATTGGTGATGGACACAACTTCCCACGGACGATGAAGCGCCTGGCCGACATGCGCATTAATCCCAAGGTTGTGGATGATCAATATGGTCGGCCAACCTTTGCGTCGGAGATTGCGCGCGCCACCAAGCACTTACTAGACACCAAGGCCGAGTATGGTTTGTATCATGTGTCTAACTCTGGGCCGATCAAATCGTGGGCAGAGCTTGCCGAGGATGTATTCGAATATGCAGGGCACGATCGCGATAGGGTTGTAAAAGTGTCAACACAAGAGTATAGTAAAGACAAGATTCCGTTTGCACCTCGACCAATGTATAGTGATATGAATTTGTCGAAGCTGCACAACACAGGATTCATCAGTGAGAGCTATCAGCCATTACTGGAAAACTACGTAAAAAACATAGCAGCGGTGGAATAAAGGAGAGAGGCAGGCCATGCCCAGAGTCAAAAAGAAAATCTTAAACGTCTTGTATCAAAGTGACGATAACTATGCAGTTGTCAGTGCAATTTCGATTGCATCATTACTTGAAAACAATAAGACGCTCGATGAGATTCATATTTTTTATTGTGGGTATAAGCTGAGCAAACAAAGCAAAGATCGCCTCAAAAAGTTGGTTGAAAAATACCCCAACACCTATTTGACATTCATCAATCCCAACACGTATCACAAGAAACTACAGAAGCTAGGTGTCAAGCCGTGGCATGGTGTGTATGTGACGTGGCTCAAGATGCTAGCACTGGCCGATCTTGAAATCAAGACCGATCGTGTGCTCTACCTCAACCCACACACGATCATTACCAGCTCCCTTGATGGCTTGCTGGAGCTTGATTTTGAGAAAAATATCATGGCACTGGCCTACGACACTCTCACCAATCAGCACAAAGCAACGATTGGTCTCCAGCCTACCGATGGCTACTACAACTGTGGTATCATGCTCATCAATCACAAAAAATGGCTCAAAGATGATGTATCGAGCCAAGTCGTCGAGCACCTGTCGAAGAAAAGCGACTACGTCATTGCTGACCAAGACCTCTGTAATGTTATGTTCCGCGGGCAGATCAAGACGCTCGATATCACCTATAATTTCTCTAGTGCGTTTTATGCGTATCGGCCGCAAGATCTGCTGCGCATTAATAATCTTAAGCAGCCGTATTTCTATAGTTACGACGAGATTATGACCAACTACTACAGCCCCAAGATTATTCACTCGCTCTATGGCATTCAGGGTAAACCGTGGGAAGTTGGCAACAAGCACCCCAACCGGCTGCTGTGGCAAAAGTACTTTGCACTCACTCCGTGGAAAAACACCGAGCTTCCGCATGCTAAGAAAACACTGGTGTGGTATCTGTATGATGTCTTACCTCGCCCAATCTTTATGCAGCTATACATCATGGCGGTGGAGCGTAAGTTTGCTGAAGTCGATAAAGAGAAAACCGAAACGACTGAAGCAAACGTGAGGTAGAGTACATAACGAAACAAACCGGCTCGAGGAAACTGAGCCGGTTTTTCGTGCAGCACAAAGGAATAATATTTCTTGATATAGAAGAGTTCAATTTCTTCACACTCTTGTCACATCTTTATCTTATTCAAGACGCACGCTATTTTTAAAACCCCGCAACAACACTTAACCAGAGTGTTTTATAAAGAATAAAAAACCAATCTCACATCCATCATCTTGTCTATGATGAGGCTGGATTAGTTAACAGATAAAAATGAACGAATTGCCGCTCATGAATATCATCTTCAAGCTTTACTATGTAGTAGCGCAAGATCAAAGGGGCACTAATTCACTCGCAAAATAACCCCCATATATTTCTATAGAGGTTAGAAGATATTCAAATTACATCAACTGCGACAACAACTGATGAATGCGCGATGTAATATGGAGCCGCGCTGCCCAAGCAGCTTTGTGCCAGCCAACTGATGCAAAACGCTGAGCATAGCTAGTATATACCTCGTTTTCTTCTGCAAAGCGCGCACCATCCTTTGACTTTTCTTTGCTTGAGAGCGACTGAGCAAAGCGCCGGTATTGGAATGTCTCAGTCTGATCAAAAGCAAGTACCGCTCCGTCAAGAATAAAATCAAATACCAAAACAAGATCCTCTAAAATAGTATATGTTGCATCAAAGGAATACCGCTTGAGCGTCGCTGTCTTCCAGACGATCGATGGGAAGTAGAGCCAGTCGCCATGACTCAGAGACGTTGCAAGTTTTTCGCCTGAGTAAAGCCCTGATTTGCGAGGCTGCAAAAATCGCTTGACGCGGTCAACCAGTGGGAGATATAGCTGCCCCTTATCATTAATCACTTGCACCCCTGGCTGATAAAAATCTGCCTCACCAATTGTCTGCAGTGCCACTGCCACACACTCCGGCAAGAGCCGATCATCACACCCGACAATCATACAGTGCGGTGCCGTTACGTGCTGGATGGCAAAGTTGAAGTTGTTGGTAATGCCGAGGTTTTTCTTGTGCCGGATATAGGTGATGCGTGGGTCGGCGAGCTTTGTGTAATAATCGCGCGCTTCGGTCGATGGGTAGTGGTCGTCGAGGATGGTCAGGTGCCAGTCATCACTTGTCTGGGCCAAGACAGAGTCAACTGCTTCTTTGAGTAAGGCGAATTCGCCCCAGTAGGGGATGACGATATCGAGTGATTTATTTTTTGTCATGACCCGAGAGTTTAATTGACAATTCTTGATGGAGGTCGCGCACGCGGCGTTCGTTTTGGTCGATTCGCTGGCGCTGTGTGTTGACGATGTAGAAGAGTAACACGATCGCTGTCGTCTGGACAATGTCAAACAAGCTTAATTCCGACGAATCAAACGGTGGGTGGCCAATCGAAATATTATACAGTGGGAAGCAGCTCAGCAGCACCACCATGACCACCAGCCACATTACCACCTGGTGGCGTAGGCGAGCGACGGTGATTTTGTTTAGTTTATATTGGGTGATGATGTTGACCAGTGCCAAAAGAATAATTGGTACATTGAGCAAGACAAGAGCAAAATATCTCATTCGAAGAGCTCCGTTAAGCGTTGTTTAAATAAGCGTTTGACGATATTGATGGCATTCCAGTTGTTTTGACCTTTAGCACGGGAGTAGTCAGTGTAGATTGCCTTGATCGGATATTCACCAATTGTCATCCCCGCTTGCTTGGCACGCCAGATCATCTCCGAGCAAAATTCGTAACCAGTCGACTTCCAGTCGAGATTATCGATGGCGCGGCGCGAATAGATACGTAAGCCCGACTGCGAGTCTGTTACATTGATACCAAACAAGAGCTTGGTAATTAAGCTCAAACCTTTGTTACCGAGCACCTTTGTCTTGGACATGCCGGTGCTGTCAATGAGACGACTACCAATGAGTAAATCAGCGTGGCGCTCATCGATCTGCGCGATACCTGCCAACACATCCTCTGGCGCGTGCTGACCATCGGCATCCATCGTGGCGACAATATCATATCCATGCTGCCGAGCATACGATAGACCAGTTAAGGTTGCGCCGCCTGCACCAGAGTTAAGAATATGATCGATCGTAATGGCACCACCTTTTTTAGCTTGAGTGAGTGTGTCGTCCTTCGACCCGTCATTGACTAGCACAACATCAATTGTATAGCCAGCTGCCTTGGCTTTGGCAAAGACTCGCCTGGATTGTTTGATCACGTCCTTGATGACCGTCGCTTCGTTGTAGGCTGGGACGATCACACAGACTGTCTTGGTATTCGTTTTCATATTGGTATTATTATACTACGCCGAGAGGTAATTTCCGTAGCCTGATTTTTTTAGTGGCGCAGCAAGCTCGGCAAGCTGCTCGTCTGTGATCCAGCCATTGGTGTGTGCCGTCTTTTCGGGGCTGCCAACGACTTGGCCGGTACGGTTTTGCACAACACGCACAAAGTCCTCGGCGTCGGTCAGGCTGCTAATCGTCCCAGTATCAAGCCATACATCGCCATTGTCTAGTGTCTGGACCTTCAGTTTGCCACGACGCAGATACTCAGCATTCACAGAGGTAATTTCTAACTCGCCACGGTCGCTTGGCTGGACATTCTTCGCAATTTCTACCACATCATTGTCGTAGAAATAGAGCCCTACCACTGCGAAGTTTGACTTAGGCTGGGCGGGCTTCTCTTCGATCGACACCGCATGATTGTTATCGTCAAAAGCTACAACGCCATACCGCTCTGGGTCAGATACTTTGTAAGCAAAAACCACACCGCCATCTGGGTCGGTACAGGCGCGCAGTGAGTCATCGAGCGCTGCGCCGTAGAAGATGTTGTCACCTAAGACGAGCGCCACCTTGTCGTTACCAATAAATTCCTCACCAATGATAAATGCCTGCGCCAAGCCATCGGGGCTGGGCTGAATGGCATATTGCAGATTGATACCCCACTGTACACCATCACCAAGCAAGCGCTGGAAGCCTGCTTGATCAGCTGGGGTAGTGATGATGAGAATGTCGCGAATCCCTGCCTGCATCAGCGTAGTAAGGGGATAATAGATCATCGGCTTGTCATAAATAGGCATCAGCTGTTTGCTAATTGCTTTAGTAATCGGCCACAGGCGCGAGCCCGAACCACCTGCCAAAATAATACCTTTCATACGTAAAACTCCTTTTTGAAACTATATACTTATCATACCAGATAAAGTAATAGTACCATAATACCGAAGATAATGGGAATATATAACAGTGTGCGAAGAGTCAGTCACTCTAGATAGTGCGCGAAGTCAAACAAAATTATCGACGTTGTGAGATGATAGCCTAAAAGCTATGACAAATAGCCAAGGACTACCTTAATGAGTATTTAGAGTAACATATTCGCGTAGTGCCTCGCGCCAGTCTTGGCTGACGAAGCCAGTCGCGTGTAATTTTTCAAGGCTGAGGTCGCTATTGAGTGGTCGCGGCGCGATGCCAGGCTTATTGGCAAAATACTCGGCGGTGGTTGTATCTGTCACTGGTAAGTCATCGCGCCCTGCCAAGGCAAAGATCTGCCGCGTGATGTCCGCCCAGCTTACCAGTGGACCACTATTTGTTACATTGTAGGTACCGTATGGTGCCTTGTTCTCTACTAAGTAGTCAATCGCCCGTGCAATTTCTGGCGTGAAGCTCAGGCGGCCGATTTGGTCTGCTACCACTGTTGGTGCGATATTTTTTGCGGCCAGGCCGAGCATCGTTGTCACGAAGTTTTTACCATCGCCAATCACCCAACTAGTGCGGATAATATAGTGCCGCGGCGTGGTGCTGGCAGCAATATCGCCCGCTGCCTTGGATGCACCATAGACACTTAAAGGGCTAAATAGCTCATCTTCGGTATGTGGTGCTGTCTCACCATCAAAAACGTAATCGCTCGACACATGAACCAAGGTAATGTCTTGCTCGGAGCAGATACGAGCAAGCTGTCCCACCGCTTGGGCATTAATGCGCCAGGCTGCTGCGCGGCCCTCCGATGTTTCTGCGCCGTCAACATTGGTATAAGCAGCAGTGTTGATGATTGTCTTAATACCGGACCAGTCGAAGGTTGCAATAGCTGCTGCGTCACAGAGGTTAAGGTCATTATGCCCAACCGCCCGAGCACTAGGGTATTGCTGCTGCATTGCTTTGGCTAATTGCCCGTTGGCACCAATGATGAGGGTAGAGGTGTAATCTGTCATGCACGCTTCCTTTCTTTTTATAATTCCATTGGCTGTACGTCGCGCAGGAGTGGGTGCGCAGCATCTTTGTGCGAGATGATCGCCTGATCTTTGCCGAGTGGCCACGCAATATCCAGCGCTGGGTCAAAGAGGTTAACAAAGGTATACTGCGCATCTGGTGACCAGTGGGCGTCAACCAGGTAGGTATATGCCACATTATCGTCCAGTGTCTGGTAACCATTTGCCACGCCCTTGGGCACGAACACCGCTGTACCAGGATTAATTTCTACAGAGAATGTGTGGCCAAAGGTTGGGCCTTGGCGCACATCACACCATGCACCGAACACGCGGCCATTCGCGGTACTAATGAACTTATTCCAGGGCTCGGCGTGCAGACCACGTGTTGCACCAGCTTTGTCATTGAAGCTGATATTGTTTTGTACAATGGTAAAGGCAGGTAGCCCCAGCGCTTCCATCTTCTCCTTCTGGTAATTTTCTTTGAACCACCCACGGTTGTCACCATGGACAGGCAGTTTAATGACGAATAGCCCTGGAATTGGCGATTCAGTCACGGTAAGGTCGTTGTAGCTTGATGGGTCGAAATTCATGCGTTCTCCTTTCGCCATATATGATAATAATGGAGGCCAGCCAGTGTCTGGCAGTCATTGATATCGCCTTGGGTAATAAGCTGGTCAATCTCCTCATTGGTGAAGAATCGCATATCGCTAAATACTTCATCTGATTGTTCTTTGTTGCCGCCAAAAGACAGGTCTCGTGCCAAGCACACCGCCATTTTCTCTGTCATTAGGCCGTTACACACGTACGCCTCACCAAGCTTCTCCCACGACTGGGCAACAATACCAGTCTCTTCCTCTAGCTCACGCTTGGAGGCGGTGAGCAGATCCTCGCCGTCACCACCGCCACCAGGCAATTCCCAGCCAAAACTCTGCGACGGATAGCGAAAGCCGCGTACCAGGTAGATTCGCTCATGCTCGTCGATAGCGACGACCATACACGAGTTTCGCGACTCCATATAGCCATATACCCCCAGGTTGCCTGCGTGGTCGCGTGTTTGGTCTTCGTGGATGGTGATCCAGGGGTTTTGGTAGGCGATTTTGCTACTCACGCGAGTTTTGCTGGGGGTGTCAGGCACTGGCTTATTGTCCTTGCTTAGCGTAGGTTGCTTCTACAGCGGCTTTTTGGGCTTGCCACCAGTCGCGGTTGGTGCTGTACCACTCAATGGTTTGGCGTAGGCCGTTAGCCATGCCATCTTGGTCGGTGTATTGTGGTTGCCAGCCAAGTTCGCGGCGCAGCTTGCTCGAGTCCATCGCATAGCGCATGTCGTGGCCGGGGCGATCGTTGACATGCTCATACCAGTCCTTACCTTTGCCCATTAAGTCGCAGATCATCTCAATTACCGCTTTGTTATTGACGTGGTCGTTATCTGCACCAATGATGTAGGTGTCGCCCAGCGTGCCTTTTTCGAGAATCAAGTGCACTGCTGAGTTGTGGTCGTCAACGTGAATCCAGTCGCGTACTTGCTCGCCCGTGCCGTAGAGCTTTGGTTTGATGTCGCTCAGAATGTTAGTGATTTGCCGTGGGATAAATTTCTCGACGTGCTGGCGGGGGCCGTAGTTATTAGAGCAGTTGCTGATCGTCGCCTTCACGCCAAAGCTGCGAATCCAGGCGCGCACCAGCATATCGCTCGACGCCTTGGTGCTCGAGTAGGGGCTGGATGGGTTGTATGGTGTCTCCTCAGTAAAGCGATTTGGATCGTCCAGTGCTAGATCGCCAAACACTTCATCGGTGCTAATGTGATGGAGGCGCTTGTTGTGGTTACGCACTGCTTGCAAAATAGTGTACGTGCCATACACGTTGGTGTCGAGGAAGGGCTTTGGGTCGCGCAGTGAGTTATCGTTATGACTCTCCGCCGCAAAGTGAACAACGATGTCCGTCTCGGCAATCAAGCGATCCATCAGCTCGGCATCACAAATATCGCCCTGCACGAAGTTGATCTGCTCGCGCACTCCATCAAGGTTGTGCGGGTTCGCAGCATACGTCATCTTATCGACGACGGTGATTTCATATTCCGGCTTGTGATGAACGGTATAATGCACGAAGTTCGAGCCAATGAACCCCGCACCACCGGTGATAAGCAATTTTGTCATAGCTGTATTATAGCGTGAAATAGGGGATGGTGTCGAGATATACGAGAGTAATGGTATAATATAGCAACAGAAGCTTTCTAACGATAAACAACAAGGAGATAGTAATAAATGCGAGTAGTAATTGTCAGTGGTTATTTTAACCCGCTCCATGGTGGGCATATCGATATGATCGAAGCAGCTGCCGCAATGGGCGACAAACTTATTGTTATTGTCAACAACGACAAGCAACAATTGCTGAAAAAAGGCAAAATTATCCTCAACGAAAGCAATCGCCTGCGTCTCATGCGCGCCCTCAAAGGTGTTGACCAAGTGATTCTATCAATCGACGAAGATCCCACACAAATCAAATCACTCGAGATGGTAGCTGGCCAATATCCCGGCGACCAACTTATTTTTGCCAACGGTGGTGACCGCGATACCGAAAAGGCCATCCCTGAAGCAGAAGTGTGTAAAAAGTACAACATAGAAATGCGTTTCGACGCCGGCGAAGGCAAGCCAGATTCCTCAACCCGGATCAACAAAGCGACTGGCCAGGAGTAGTAGGCACTCAAACCAGATCTTGTTGTTTTTGCATTAATAAAAACAGCCCAATAGTTGTGGGCTGTTTTTTGTTTCCGCAGATTTACATTTGGCAGACGAGAACAGCCTGAATACATTTATTGTTCACACGAGAAGCACAGATTGTTAATAAACCAATATTTTGAACAGAAAAATTATAGTATGAACAAATAATATACTCAAACTGAACGTAGTGCGATTATATTCATTGCAAAATACCCGCTAGGGGTATCATCTAAATTTAACTCTTATACCCATTTGGGTTACGAGATTGCCAACGCCAGGAATCTTCACAGGCTTGCTCGATGGATAGCTCTGCCTGCCAACCAAGCTCTTGCTGTGCCTTGCTGCAGTCGGCGTAGCAAGCTGCAATATCACCAGCACGGCGTGGTTTTATCTCGTATGGAATCTCATGATTGCAGGCCTTGCCAAAGGCGCTAATGATCTCCAAAACAGAGGTACCATGGCCAGTGCCAAGGTTGTAGGTGTGCTCACCTGGCTGCATGTGTGATAGGGCAGCTACATGTCCCTTAGCAAGATCGACGACGTGAATGTAGTCACGCACACCGGTACCATCAGGTGTGTCGTAGTCATCACCAAACACGCCGACACTGTGTAATTTTCCAACGGCAACTTGTGCAACATAAGGTAGGAGATTATTAGGGATACCATTTGGGTCTTCGCCAATCATACCTGATATATGTGCGCCAATTGGATTAAAGTAGCGCAAGATAGTTGCCTGGAAGTCCGAGTGCGCTACGCAATAATCACGAATGATCTGCTCGATTATATATTTCGTCCAGCCGTATGGATTGGTAATGCCCGTGCCAGTGCGCGATGCTTCAGTGAGTGGCAATGACTCTGGTGTGCCATAGACCGTCGCAGAGCTTGAAAAAACAAGTCGATGCACCCCATGTTGGCGCATTGCGGTTAAGAGAGTGAGGGTTGAGCTAAGATTGCAGTCATAGTATTCCAGCGGCTTCTCGACCGACTCGCCAACTGCTTTGAGTCCAGCAAAGTGAATGACAGCACTGATATCATACTTAGTAAAAATCGCATCGAGTGCCAATCGGTCGCGCACATCTGCCTCGACAAAGGGGATGGTTGTGCCGGTAATTGTTTCGACGCGCTGCAGGCTTTCGTGGCTCGCATTGGCGAGGTTGTCAATAACGACGACGCCAAATCCTGCCGCAATAAGCTCGATAATGGTGTGGCTGCCAATATATCCAGCGCCACCAGTGACTAAAATCGTTTCTCTACTCATACCACTTAGTATACCCCTTCGTCGAAAAAATGTCGAACATATCGTGTTATCTTCGTCTATAAGTATGCGTATATCCGCTTAATTATAGCTGAAGGCGGGCGCTGCATTCGGTCTTATATTTTGCCACCTTTTCTCTAGCCTTTTATATTCAAAGCGCTATTGATGTAAAAGTAGCATCATATAGTAACAGAGAAAAATCATTGTAATTTTTACATTTTTGCAAAATTGTTCAAAAATGAGAGTACACTAGAAGGCAAAGACCAAAGCGCTATAATACAAGAGGAAAGGAAAAACCTATGTGTGGAATAGTTGGATATATCGGAACGCGGCCAGCGCAGGGTGTGTTGCTGACGGAGCTCAAGCGGCTTGAATATCGCGGATATGATAGTGCTGGTATTGTTACACTCGATGAGGATGCTGCGCCAACGTTACTCAGAACAAAAGGTAAGGTGGCTGTGCTGAATGAGCTCACAGCTCGCCACAAGACGACTGATACGGTTGGTATTGGTCACACTCGCTGGGCAACCCATGGGGCACCCAGCAAACGCAACGCTCATCCGCATCAAGTGGGGCAGATCTACGTTGTACATAACGGCATTATCGAGAACTATCAGGCGCTCAAGACGATGCTTGCAGCGCATGAGTATGAATTTAAGAGTGATACTGACACTGAGGTATTGACAGCGCTGATCGATTACTTGCACAAGCAAGCACCAGACCTCTTGGCGGCAGTGCGAGGTGCGCTCAAAATGGTGGTAGGCACGTATGGCTTAGCAGTTGTTCAAGCGAATGACCCTAATGAGATTATTGTGGCCCGCAAGGGTAGTCCGCTCATTGTTGGGCTTGGTGATGGCGAAACGTACATTGCTAGTGATGCATCGGCCTTGGTAGGGTATACCAACCAAGTGGTCTATCTGCACGATGGCGAAGTAGGGCGCTGCACCCGCACTGGTCTCGAGCTTCAAACGACTGATTCGCAAGTGGTTGACGTGCAAGTAGAGACGCTAGAGATGGACTTGCAAGCTATTCAAAAACAGGGGTACGACCACTTCCTCCTCAAAGAAATATTTGAGCAGCCGACCAGCCTCGCGGCAACGCTGGCTGGGCGAGTGATTGCCGCGCAGCGCTATGCCCGGCTAGGCGGTATAGGCTTAAGTGATGCTGAATTGCGACAGATCAAGCATGTGATGATTGTGGGTTGTGGCACGGCGTATTTTGCGGGGATGCAGGCTAGTTATTTTATTGAGCAACTGACTGATGATGTAACAGTGAGTGTGGAGATTGCTAGCGAGCTGCGCTACCGAGCATATAACATCCCCGAGCATACCGTTGCGCTCATTGTGAGCCAGAGTGGTGAGACGGCCGATACATTGGCCTGCCTCACGGAACTCAAGCGACGGGGTGTGACCTGCCTTGGTGTCGTTAATGCAGTGGGGAGCACGATTGCACGCGAAGTTGATGATGGAGTATATGTACACGTGGGGGCAGAGATTAGTGTGGCCAGCACCAAGGCCTTTACCTCGCAAGTGGCAGCGATGACGATCTTTGGCCTGATGCTCGCAGCAGCCAAGGGGACAAACCCACGGCTGATGGGTGAGTTTATTAATGAGCTTGAGATGCTACCAGCCGAGATTGAAAAGACGCTGGCTAAGCAAGCTGATAGCGTCAAAAACATCGCACATAATTATGCCCACTATAATCATGCGCTCTATATTGGTCGCGACACACTCTACCCAGCTGCACTTGAGGGCGCACTCAAGCTTAAGGAGGTAAGCTACATTCATGCTGAAGCCTATGCAGCAGGTGAGCTCAAGCATGGGCCAATTGCCCTGATTGACGATCATTTCTTCGAAGTGTGTTATTTGCAGGACAACTGGCTGTACGAAAAATCGCAGAGTAATTTGATTGAGATGAATGCGCGTGGTGCCCATGCGATTGTCATTACCGACACAGATAAACGCGTCCCTGCCGAGACGGTGGTGCGCGTCGCGACCAAGCTGCAGCACCTCACGCCAATTTTGTTTAATGTTATATCACAGCTTTTTGCTTACTATATGGCAGTGGAGCGGGGGCACGACGTCGACCAGCCGCGCAATCTTGCCAAGAGTGTGACGGTGGAGTAAGGTATAGGTAAAATCTCTCCTTTGCGCTACACTGATACTATGAGTAAACAACCCAAAATTGCCATTGTCTGCGACTTCTTGACAACAATGGGTGGTGCCGAGAATGTCGTGCTCGCTATGCACGAAGCTTTTCCGGATGCACCGATCTATACCGCAATGTATAATGAGGACAAGATGCCAGCCTTTGCTGAGCTTGATGTTCGGCCGTCGTTTTTGCAAAAAATCCCACGCAAGGTGCGCACGTATTATAAGCTGTTTCCAACACTGGCTGTCAAAGCGATGCGGCGACTTGATCTGCGTGAGTTTGATATCATCCTCACCAGCTCATACATGCATGGTCACCAAGTGAGAAAGACGAGGCCCGATCAGGTTATTATCAACTATTGTCACACACCACCACGATATTACTGGAGCCACTACGATGAATATCGACGCGACCCAGGCTATGGTAATCTCAATCCGCTCATTCGCACGCTCATGCCACTCATGGTGCCGCACCAGCGCAAGCTAGACCTCCAAGCGGCTCGGCAAGTCGATGTTTTCTTGGCAAACTCGACCGAGACGCAACAGCGCATTAAAAAATATTACAATCGAAATAGCATAGTTATTCATCCACCGGTAGATATAAGTCGGTTTACGCCTGCTACCAAGCGGGGTGATCATTATGTGACGATTGGCCGGCAGCTGCCATATAAGCGCTATGACTTGGCTGTTACGGCAGCGACGAAGCTTGGCAAGAAGCTGATCGTCTTTGGTAATGGCCCCGCACACAATAGGCTTGTTGATCTGGCTGGTCCAACAGTTGAGTTCCGCACCGATCGCTTTGGTGATGCGAGCGATGCCGAGTATGAGAAGGCTATTACAACAGCGCGTGGCTTTATCTACCCAGCAGAGGAAGATTTTGGAATTGTCAGTGTCGAAGCGCTAGCAGCTGGTGCGCCAGTGATTGGTTTGGCTCGTGGCGGCACGACGGATATCGTCACGTCGCCCGAAGTGGGTGTGCTGTTTGACCGGCAGACGAGCATCAGCGTTGCTAAGGCAATTGAGCAGGCCGAGAAACAAACCTTTGACCCTGCAGTCTTGCGCCGCACCGCGCAGCGTTTTGACAAGACACTATTTCTGACCAAGATACGCAAGGTAGTGCGCGATCAGACGATAAAATAACTGAGGGTTACACACTTTTTTGTGAGCAGTGCCCAAGTCCGATGGTTTATTATTGCGATTTTCCGTCCCACACTTCTACTGCTTTCTTAGAGACATTATAAAACATCGGCACCTTCCACTATTAATCTTTTATATTAAAGATGACGTTTTGTTATGAAAACTAATAAACCAAGTATTCCAGTAGATGGAGCAGGGTAAAGCTATTAAAAGATAGTATGGTTTGGAATCTAAATAAGAAATAGCCTATAGAGATTGCTCTCTTGCTTAAGCTCTATAACGATATGTCGTCTATTTTGCGCCCGTCTTGCGTAGCACCACGCCGATCGTCTTGAACAGAATCTTGATATCCAGCCAGAAGCTCCAGTTTTGGGCATAAAATAGCTCAAGCTCGATCCGCTCATCGAAGCTCAGGTTTGAGCGCCCAGACACCTGCCATAAGCCCGTCACCCCTGACTTCACGCTGTGTAAGAGTGCCGTGCGGGCTGAACTAAACTTTACTTCTTGGGGTAGAATTGGCCGTGGCCCAACTAAGCTCAAATCACCACGAAAGACGTTGAAAATCTGAGGTAATTCGTCAAGCGATGTTGCCCGCAAAAAATTGCCAAAGCGAGTGATGCGTGGGTCGTGTTCGACCTTGCGGTTTTTTTCATACTCTTCAGCCAGGTCGTCGCGGCCCATTGCACGGAATTCATCAGCCGCGTCTTGCTTGCCATATTGTGCACCCATACTACGGAACTTGATGAGCTGGATTGGCTCGGAGTAGCGACTGAGGCGCTTTGAGATATAAAATGCTGGCCCGGGGTTAAAGATCTTTTGTAGGATGATGAGCAAAATAAAGAGCGGCGCAAGGACAATGAGTAATATGCCAGAAATAATCGTGTCAAAGATTCGCTTCGCGATTTCTCCCCAGCCAATGAGTGGTGTTTGGCTAACGGTAATCATTGGGTAGCCAAGAAAAACATCGATGGTGTTCTTGCCAGTATAAAATTCTGGCTCGCCAGGGATGAAGTTGTATTGGATGTGATTAACTTGGGCAGCACCAAGCACTTTTTGATTCTTCTCTTCGTTTTCGTAGAGGTTGGTTTGGATGATGGTGTCGATCTTGAGCTCTTTGATCTGCGCCAGGGCGGGGTCGAGTGATGCAAAATGAACAACATCGAGCCCAGGTGGCACAAAGCGCTTGGGGCCAGCCATTGCCACAACACGAAAACCTGACTTGTAGGTGGTCGAGATCGACTCAGCGATGTCTCGCGTTGCTAGCGATGTCCCAATCACCATCACACGGTTCACGCCATGGTTGTACTGGAAGAGCCAACTCCGTGTCAGGCGAAACAACTCGCGCACTGTGCCAATTGCCAAAAACGAACCAAGAAAGACATACATCGCCACCAAGCGGGCCGGAAAGATATACATTCGTGTGCCGTACTCCCAGCCAATCACGAGCAGAATACCCATGAATGTCCCCAGCAACAGCCGCCCCCACTCGACGAGCCGCCGGCCGTAGACGCTTGCGCTATAGAGCCCAAGCGAGGCATAGAGGATAATCCACACTGGCGCAATAACGACGAAGCCAAGCAGATAGTCGCTGGCATAGACAGTATAGAGCAAATCACGATGATCGATTTGCGTGCGGACATAGTATGCGATGAAAAACACCGCCATCAGCACCACAAAATCGAGGCCGATGAGAATGAGACTATAAAATTTCGTATTTTTTGACGGCATAACAACTGTTACTATAACACTTTTTACCCAAAGTTTGCTACACTAGAAAGAGATGAAGCGGTTATTGCGAGAAAAGATACCGGCTTGGTTTTTGTGTACGATATTTTTCGGGCTGGCTATCCATGCACCGCTGACGGTATGGGTGGGTGCGCATTGGCCAGATTATGCGCTCTTTGTCAAGGCATGGAAGGAAGCTTTGCTCCTCATCGTTCTAATTCTTGTTATTGTCGATGTGACGCTGCGTCGGCAGTGGCGGCGTTGGCTGAGCGATCACATCATCCAGCTGGCACTTGCCTTTGCGCTGTGGCACGGTGTGGTGGCGCTGCTTGTGCCAACGTCTGGCTTGGCCTTGCTATCGGGTTTGTTGATCGACCTGCGTTTTGTGGCACTTGGTGTGGTGGTCTATGTGTTTGTGAGTAATTATCCACAGTATCGGCGCTGGTTGCTGCGTATGCTCGGTGCGGGTGCGGTTGTTGTGATTGGTTTTGCGGCAGCGCAGCTTGTTTTGTCGCGTGATGTGCTTGTGCCGCTTGGCTACGGGCCTACGACGATCGAGCCTTACCAAACAGTCGACTCCAACAGTGCCTATGTCCGCATTAATAGCACACTGCGTGGGCCAAATCCGCTCGGAGCGTATGCAAGTACTGTCCTGACGCTTATTGTGGCGTATGGTGCATTGCAATGGCGGCGTATCTCACCTATGCGGCGCTGGCTGCTTGGTGGTGCGGCGCTAGCGTCAGCGCTTGCAGTGTGGCAGAGTTATTCGCGGAGCGCGTTGCTCGCGGTGGCGGTTGGTGTTGGTATTGTTGCGATTGTCAGCGCATGGCGGTCACAGGCATCTCGGCGTATTGTGCTGTGGGGTGTTGGCGCAGTACTTGGCTGTGGGGTGATTGTTGGTAGTATTGGCTACGCTATAGATCCACACTTTATTGATAATGTTATCTTGCATAACGACCCAACGCATGGCCCGACCCAAACATCCGACAGCGACCGAATCACTTCATTGCAAGCTGGCCTAACGCGCGCTCTGCAGCAACCGCTTGGCACTGGCGTAGGAAGTACTGGCTCGGCATCGCTTCTTGGCAATGGGCAGAGC
Source organism: uncultured Candidatus Saccharibacteria bacterium (assembly GCA_938045445.1). GTDB lineage: Bacteria > Patescibacteriota > Saccharimonadia > Saccharimonadales > Saccharimonadaceae > Saccharimonas. The sequence continues at coordinate 90,142 of CALIMM010000016.1, read as the reverse complement.
TTAATCATTGAAAACCACTATTTGTTCGTTGCTCACGAAATTGGCTGGATTGGATTACTATTATTAGTTGCATTAACCACTGGTGTGCTGGTAAAATTATGGCATCGCCGGTCATATTGGCTGGCTTTCGGTAGTTTTGCTGGCGGAATCGGCTTAACTGTGATAGGATTGTTCTTACCAGTTTTTGTTGACGACACTGTGTCGATGCTCTGGTGGGGGCTGGCAGCACTAGCGATAACGGAGGATGGATTATGACAAGCCCAACACGAAAACAACGTGAATTATTGACATTTATAGACACATTTATCAAGAGTAATGGTTACGGCCCAAGCTACCGCGAGATTATGCGTGCCTTCGACTATAAGTCGGTCAGTACGGTAGCAGCACATGTCAATGGCCTGATTGTCCGTGGTTTTTTGGTCAAGAAGGACAACTCAGCGCGTAGCTTGCAAGTGGTACCACCCACCCAGAATGTTGCGGATGTTGTGGTGGCACCAGTCGAGCAGGTGATTCGTGCAAAAATAAGCGCATTAGAGCAGCAGGATAACGTCGCTGATGATATTGCGGTTTTGCAGCGCGCACTAGAAATTTTGCAGAGCGACCAATCGTCATAGATGATATAATATCTACATGATGTACACTCCTCCGCGCGCGCAGCGTCCGTACCCCCGACGCCGCAAGGCAACTATTGCCGAAAAACTCCGTTTCGCCGATTGGCGTGTGCCAGTGCTGCGTATTCGCTGGACACGGCGCAAAACCTATATCACCATTGGTATTATTCTTGGGCTTAATGTGCTGTTCCAGCTGGTGTATCCGAGTGATCGATTGCTGCCAAATGCGCGGATCGACGGTGTGTCGCTTGGCTGGCAGACAATGTCAGAAGCCACAGAAACGCTTAACCAGGCGTACCAAGGACACTCCGTAAAGCTAGTGGGTGATGGCACAACCATTGCCTCGCCGACGATTGAGCAGCTTGCTATTACAGTAGACAACACCGACCGGCTTGCGCAGGCACAGTATCCCTTGCTGTGGCGAATTATGCCGTTGTCGTCGTTCTGGTGGCAGCCAGATGTGCCAAGCTCGCCAAAATTAACGACTACGACGCGTACCGAGCAATATATTACTCAGACGATCATGCCAGTCTGTAAGCGTGCGCCAGTCGATGCGAGCCTCAAGGTCGAACACGGCAAGCTGGTGGTGAATCAAGCGCGGCGCGGTGGTGAGTGTCAGCGTGATGCGGTATCGCATAGCATTGGTGCAATTAGCCCACGCCTTGTGCAGGGCACGACCGTTGAAATCCCAATGCGCGGCATCGCCCCGGCTATTACAACCGATGCAGCGAAGGCGCTCGAGCAAAAAATCATAAAGGTTATCGGCAAAGGTGTCGCCCTTAAAGTAAACGACGAGACAGTGACATTGCCAGCGAATGAAGTTATTCAGTGGGTTGTTGCTCAGCCAAAGGACAAGACATTAGTAGCAAGTATTAGTGCATCGCAGGCCTCTGGCTATCTCACAAAGCATGTCACGCCAAAGGTGAATATTGATCCAGGCACCACGAAAGTTGCCACGTACGACCTCACTGAAACGTCACGCACAGATGGTAAACCAGGGCGCACGCTCGATATTGACGCAACTGCGCAGCAGCTATCGGAGTTTATTAATCAAACCCTCCCACAGCCAACCGCAGTGACGAAGACGGTGCCAGCCAAGGTAGAATATGACCGCAATTATAGCTCGACCGAAGACGGGCTTAACGCTCTTCTCAAGCACTATGCCGAGGATCACCCCGGGACGTATGGTATCTCATTCTTAGAGATTGATGGCAAGAAGCGCAATGCGAGCTACAATGGTAACAAGCAATTTGTCACTGCCAGTACATACAAACTATTTGTTGGCTATAGCGTGCTTCGGCGCGAGCAGCTGGCAGGCTGGCGCTGGGAGGACAACCAAGTTTGCTTCAATAAGATGATTAGCCAGAGCGACAACCCATGCGCAGAGAACTACCTTAAGGTCATTGGTTATGATGTTGTGACAAAGGATGCCAATGACATTGGCTTCGAAGACACGACCTTTGCCAAGTCTGGCGGGCCGTACACCACAGCAAATGACCTTGCACGCTTTATGGTGATGCTTGATGCGGGGCAGAACTTTAGTAGTGCCAACCGCGACCGATTCCTCTCTGCGCTCAAGGCTAATGTGTATCGTAAGGGTATCCCTGCTGGCACGAATGGCACGGTGGCAAATAAGGTTGGATTCTTGAATGGTCTCCTACACGACGCAGCAATCGTCTATGGTTCGAACGGCAAATATGTGCTCGCCATCATGACAGACGGTAGTAGTTGGAACAATATCGCTGAGCTAACTAAGCGGATCGAACAATTCCGTAGCCAGCCATAGCATAAAATACCTATTTTGCGGCGTGACTCTTGACGAACCACCCCTTCAACCGGTATACTTACAGAGTAGTCCGGAGTAGCTCAGTGGTAGAGCGGGTCGCTGTTAACGATTAGGTCGCTGGTTCGAGCCCAGTCTCCGGAGCCACGATGTATGATAAAGACCGATGAAAATCGGTCTTATTTTATTAAAGCTTATATCGCCCTTGAGTCGCAAAATTCAAATACCGAGAGACTAACCCTAGTAGACAAGCGAGCTTATACTATAGTGTAAGCTCAACAACGACTGGGTAGTGGTCCGACGCTCGGTCTGATAGTGGTGTTTTGACAACATTGTATGAGGTTAATGCAGGCTGCAGATCCTTCGAGACAAAGATATAGTCAAGCCGGCTGGTTGGGTGATCGGGGTGTGGCGGCAGTGGTGTTGGAGCCGTCGGGGTTGCGTGTTGTTGCAAAGCAGCTGCTGTATCGACAAGGCCTGCCTGTGCCATAAAACGAGTGACATCATGAACAATTGTGCCATCACGAGTAAATTTGCGCGTCAGGTTTGCATCAAAAGAATCTACCATATCAGGCGGATATGTATCATAAAACGAAAGTGAATTACAGTCACCCATAACGACAGTATGAGTACTATTCTCACCAATATGATTAATGAGCCGGTGCACCTCTTGTAGCCGGTCAGCTTCGCATCGCGGTGAAAGATGAAGGCTACCAATAGAGAGAATGTGGTTGTTTATTTGAACGCGGCTTACTAAGAGTGATCGGTTACATGGGTAGAGCAATGTTGCATCCAGGATAGGATACCTGGATAGCAATGCTGTATGATACCACGACCCATCACCGCAGAGTGCAAGGTGAGTATACGGCATAGCGGTTTGTTCTGAGACGTATGCAAGGCGTTTTCTTGTGTCGTTCTCGAAGCCGTTTGCTTCGTTGAGCGTCAGGATATCTGGCTTTGCTTCGTTGATAACTGCAATAACGTCATCGATCGTTGTCTCGGCACCATTGTAGATGTTGTATGTCATGAAAGTTAATTTCATATGAAGAGCTCCTTGCATTACTGATTAATTTAATCAATGATTTACAGCTTGGTATAACTGCTCAGCCTGCATCATTACCACGCGAGCGGTCGAAGGGCGGATATTCATAAAAATACGCCATGGGTTATGAGCTGAAGTTGCGTTAGCTCGTGGGAGAGCGAGTGGCTGCAAGCCGTGCTTGCCCGTTAGTGCGGCGATCCACGCCAGGGGTGTCTTGCCATAAAGCCCTTCTTCGCTCGCAGAGCCGTCCATGCGCCACGCAGCATAGGTTTGAGTAATGGTGGTAGTATCGTCTGGCTGGAGAATATAGCGCTGGGCATTGCTACGGGCAAGCATATCATTGGCGTATGGAGGGGTATCCACACCAGGTGCAACGATAGCCGTAAAGACATTGAGTGGTGTGCCGTCTGCCTCTGCCGCGGCGTTAACCATATGGAGAGCAGCGAGTACAGCATAATCTTGATCAGGTGATGAGGTTGTGGGGTCGATGGCAGTATTGGCGCGGTAGAGTACATCACCACCAGTATCAATGCCACAAATCGCATCAGCTCCCGTCTCGCGGATGAGGAGCTGTAGGTCGTGGGCAATCTGCTCCGGCTCAATCGAATTGAGCAGATAAACTGGTGCGATTGTTTCATCTTTGGCGATAATATCCTCGAGGAAGCGCCAGTCGCCAACTTTGGTCGTTTCCTCTGTGATTTCTACTGTTGCGTCACTAATATGTCGGCCAGTATGAGCAAGCTGTTTGTTGTTATCGGCAGCAAAGTTGCGTACTGACACAATGGCTGTAGGCTGCACAGCATGGTGCTGCTGATGAAGCTTGCTCAGCATAGCGGCCTGAATACCATCCGAGCCACCACCCATCCCAAGGTAGATAATCCGCTTGCCACGGAGCTGTTCAGAGTCAAACGCCGGGAGTGAATCAATAGCAAGCTCAGGTGTGTCCTGATATGTTGACACAAGCATCTCACCGCTGTGGTGGAAGCGCAGCTCAGCGTGGCGTGGATCGAGCGTGCCTTGGTTGGCGGCTTGGGCGATAGTACTGAGGCCTGCCGTGACGACACCTGTCTCGCCTGCTTTGCGCGCTGCTTTGTCGGCAATGTGTGCCTCTTGCAAGACATGCGCAAAGTAAGTGAGTGCCGTGCCGAGGCCATGATGTTTTTCAAGCCCCTTCAGCAAGGCTGGGCTGTAGTAAGGCAGAGTCGCGCGCTGATGAATGCCATCATTGCTGAGCTCTTGAGCGAGGATAGCTTGTACAGGGCCAGGTAGCGTATCTAGCGCATTGGTCAGTTGCTGATACTCCTCTGGTGTATCGTAGCGCAGCATACAAGCAAGGCGTATAGTGTGGGTGTGTGCTTGGCTGTTGATGAGTTGCTCAATGGCATCGTTATCAAGGCCAAAGCGCTGTGCTCGCCGAGCAAGGTAGTGAGCGTAGCGTGCGTCGTCGGTTGAGAGGGTGCTGTCGGTCAAGACGTCGCAGGCTGCTGCCATTTGGTTGTACAGAGGAGAAGTGAGGAGCAGAGAACTCTCGGCATTAACATGACCCAGTGCACCAGCAATATCAAACAGAGTATGCATGATATAGAGCGAACGCACTGGCTCGGTGTTCTCGGCGAAGCTTGCCAGCGCTGCCGGCGGTGCTTCGGCTTGGATAAATTGGCCAAGATTGAGTTCTGTGTTGATGACATCGCGAATGATCGTTTGGTCTGCTTCGCTTAATTGGCTGAATGTTGGTAATAGCTCTGCGCGCTTTGCAGTGAAATCTGACCTGAGCAAGCGGCGCAACACTTCGTCATGATCGACCGAATCGGCGGCATCCTCTCCCATAACGGCACTCGCGAGCGTTTGGTTCTTGCCTAAATCATGAATAAGCATAATGTAGCGCATTACATTGGCGCTATGCTCGCCAGACAAGCTGCTCGCAACCCACCGATGAAATTCTTCAAATTCTTCGCGCGTGAGGCGATTGGCGTCGCTCTGAGTGGCAGTTAGTTTGTGATAATTTTCATCGCCGCCATAATATAGATAGTCCATAACATTGAGCGAGCAGACAGTTCGTTGATATTCTGCGCGCTGATTGGCTGCTTCGTCTGCTCCTTGTGACTCTGGCGAGGCTTTGATATGTTCGCCGATCAGCAGCTTCGCCTCAGGAAGCTGCAGGACGTCAAGCCGCTGCTCCAGATCGAGTGGACTTGAAGAGAGAGAGGTGTTAGGGGAAGTAAATGATTGTTGCATAGCATTAGTGTAGAGGATTACACAGCAGAATGGTAGCATGAGCGATTTACGGCAAACCTATTGCTTATACTGAGAATATGACTCACCAGCGCTGAGTGGATGGCCAAATAGGTTCTTGACCGTGACAAATCTATACCCTTGCTTTTGCAATGCATCGAGGATACACGGCACGGCATCGACGCTGGTTTTATGGATATCGTGCATGAGAATAATCGCACCAGGTGTGGCATTGGCAACGGCACGGCTGCAGACAATTGCTGCATCGTGATCGGCCCAATCGCGTGTATCGATTGACCACATAATGGCTGGCATAGTAAGCTGCTGGAGCTGCGCACGCACCTTGTCATTCATGCCACCATATGGTGGACGGACCATTGTTGGTGTCACGCCAGTAGCTGCAGCAACGGCACTGTTTGTACTCTCAATCTCTTGGCGGATGACAGCTTCGTCGCGCTTGGGGAGGAGTGGATGATTCCACGTGTGGTTGCCTACTTGGTGTTTGCGTTGAACTGCTTGCTGGAGCGCGATACTATATGGTGCAACATTTCGCCCCACCACAAAGAAGGTTGCCTTAGCATGATAGCGATCAAGGTGCTCGAGCAGTGTCTGAGTATATGGCCCAGGCCCGTCGTCAAAGGTGAGTGCAATACAGCGATGACGCACACAGTCGGTTGTTGATGATAATGCTGACGGTGGAATGTCAAAAAGTTTCTTGGTGGTTGGGTTTTGGACAAAATGGCTGAGCTGCTTGATTGGCAATTTTAGGCTAATGATTCCATCTACGCCAATACCAAGCGAGCGTTTATCAAAGAGAAAGCCAATTGTTTTTCGGTCGTGTACTAAAAAGTTCGTGATAGATTCTGGAGTGATGACTCCCGCTACTTTTACTGGCTCTGCATGCGGGTAGTACTGCTGCACCTGTTTACGTAGAGCAATAACAATCTCATTTATCCCTGCGATAGATGTATCAACAAGGGTAGACGATGTAATTGGCTGGCCGCTCATTTTATCGAATGTCCAGTAGTGAACTGTGTTGGTTGGCAGAGCATGAGGTATAGTAGTACGGATAAACACAGCGAGAGAAATCGTCGTGTCATCTTGGTGAATAATACGATAGGTAATAGTGTTGCTGCGAGCTGCTATAGTAGTTGGAAGTGTTTGTTGAGATGGAATAGCATTGTCGATGATTGTGGCAACCGTTTTGTCTATGTTGGCAATACCTGTTTGTGGATAGGTAATGATTGTTTGGTGTGATGCCGATTGATGCTTGATGATGCGTGAGCGAACAGCACCACGAGAGGATGATAGTATGTAAGTGTGCGTTGTTGATGGTGGTATATGTGTGATGTGTGATGTTTTTTGTGATTGTTGGCCATACCAAAGCGAACAGATTAGTAGACTAGTAATAATAAGGCAGAGCCATGTATAAAAAAAGTTGCGGAGTTTTACATGTGTTACATTATTTTCAACACTTGAATAAATTTGAGTATCTATTTTTCCCATCTTATGGAACATAGCTATATTGTAGCGCGAACCGAGGTAAGAACAAAATGGGATAAAAAATATCTAGACTATGGGCATAATAAGATAGAACGTATATAACTATAGGTTCATTGTAAAATACCCCACTGGGGTATTTTACAATGAACTAAAAATAATTATCATTCATAAATAAAGAAGAAACGCTGTATAACATAATGAGGCATAAGCTATTTCTGACAGATGATGATATAATATAAAATATGAAGTATATCACTTAGCCGTATATGATTAAGTGAAAATCTTGAAACTACAGCGTCTCAGAAAGGAGAAAATATGCGACATCTTTTTATTACACGTGGAATTCCTGGATCTGGTAAAAGCACCTTTTTGCAATCTGCTGGGCTTGGCCCATATACACTATCTCCCGATACTCTACGTTTAGCGTATAGTAGCCCAGTGATGAATGATGCAGGGCGCATCGTTATGCCATATCAGGATGATCGACGGGTGTGGCAGCAGTTGCACGAGTTGCTTGATATGCGCATGGCTCGTGGTGAGCTCATTGTGGTTGATGCAACACATACAACGAGCTCGTACTTTCAGCAGTATGCTCGGCTTGCGCGGAAGTATCGCTACAAGCTGTACGTTATAGATTTTGCGGATGTGCCTCTCAGAGTCTGTCTGGAGCGTAATCGTCGGCGTGCACTACATAAGGTAGTCGATGATGCAGTTCTCGAGAAGATGCACGCTCGCCTCTCCACGTGTGCCATACCAAAACGATACACTGTCATACAGCCAGCGGAAGTAAAAGAGCTTATCGCGTCATATCAGCAACCGATTAATTTGAGTCAGTATGAGCACATTCATCACATTGGTGATATCCAAGGATGCTATACGCCACTGCGTGAATATTTTGAGCAGCACCCCTATGTCGAGCACGATTATTATATCTTTACAGGTGATCTGCTCGATCGTGGCACAGAGAATGCAGAAGTATTGCAGTATGTGTGCGATAATTTTGTCGACAGGCCGAATGTGAAGTTTATTGAGGGTAACCATGATGGCTATATTTGGCAGTGGCTTAATCACCAACCTATAAGAGCGCGAGAGTTTAATGGCCGAACTCGAGCGCAGTTAGAGCGTGCCAATATAGACAAGCGTGTTGTCAGTCGATTGATGAACTCCATGCAAGATTTTCTCTACTACACATGGAATGATAAACAAGTATTTGTGAGTCATGCGGGAATGAGTAATCTACCGGAGAGTCCTTTGCTGCTTGCCAGCCAGCAGTATATTCGTGGTGTGGGGCGCTATGAGCAGGTTGGTGCTATTGACGATGCTTTTGTTGCCCATACCCCTGATAATGTCTATCAAGTGCATGGCCATCGCAACGCTCAGAATTATCCAGTGCAGTATAATCAGCGGTGCTTTAATCTCGAGGGCAAAGTGGAGTTTGGTGGCACGCTACGGGTTGCTCAGCTTGCCGAGGAGGGCTGGTCGGTCGTTGAGGTAAGCAACCAGTCGGCTGAAGGTATTCTCCACCCGGAAAACGCAGCGCTCATCCATGGTTTGCGTGCCAATAAACTGATTGGTGAACGGTCACTGCCGGGCAATATTAGCTCATTTCACTTTAAACCAAAGGTGTTTTATGACAAAAAATGGACAGCGCAAACAGTGCGAGCTCGTGGACTATTCATGAATACACTGACGAACGAGATAGTAATTCGCGCCTATGACAAATTCTTCAATATTGGTGAGCGACGAGAAACTGAATTTTCTGCGCTCAAAGATCAACTTGTCTTTCCAGTGCGCGCCTGGGTGAAGGAGAATGGTTATCTTGGCTTGGTAGGCTATGATGCGACACTGGGTGACCTCGTCTTTGCGTCGAAAACAACAACGGAGAGTGAATTTGCCGAGTGGTTTCGCCATCTGTTTTTACAGAGCTATGGCGAGCATGTTGATGTGATTCGTCAGTATCTTGCCGAGCATAATGCATGTTTGGTCTGTGAAGTAATGCTTCCGACAGAGGATCCACACATCATTGAGTATGTACAAGACCGGATTGTTTTGCTCGACATAGTGCATCGCCAGGCGGAATTTGCCGCTGTTGACCAAGTTGAGCGTGAGCGATTTGCGGCTATGCTTGGTATGGAAACCAAGCGGCTTGCGGCGACGTTCCAAACGTGGGAGGAGTTTGCGGCCTGGTATGAGCAGGTGCAGGGGCTTGACTATTTGTATGACGGTGTACCAATCGAGGGCTTTGTAATAGAGGATGCTCAGCATTGGCAGGTCAAAACCAAACTCGATTATTACTCATTTTGGAAGCGGATGCGTGGTGTGCTTGATGGACTTAAGGCGGGGCGCAGGCCAAAGCGTGCCGCTGCCTACCCATATCCTGAGTACGCAGCGCGTGTCATTGCCTATATGCAGGGTATCCCTATTGACGCATTGGCACAGATGTCTATTATCGATGTTCGCCGCCGCTGGCAGCGAGAGCAAGAAAAAGCCGTATAGCCGTATTACCAACCTTACCCTTCGCGGTATAATAGAAGCATGAAAATGACTCATTGGTTGGCAAAGCGGTGGCGCCGCGTTGCGGTAGTGGCTGGGGTGCTTGTTGGGCTAGCTGCGCTTCGCCTTGTATCGGCGCAAACAGGGCAGTGGTCGCTACCTGATCGATTGCAAGACTGGATAACGCTGAGTTTGAGCGTGATGATCGAGGCACTGCCATTCGTCATGCTGGGGGTCTGCATTGCAATTATAGTGCAGGTGTGGCTGCCAGCCGAGCGCTTGCTTATCTATCTGCCACAGCAGCCATTATTGCGCCGAGCGTGTTTGTCGCTCCTTGGTATTGCGCTGCCAGTCTGTGAGTGTGGCAATGTCCCTTTAGCTCGTGGCCTGTTAGCAAAAGGGCTCACGCCTAGTGAGTCTCTCGTGTTTTTGCTTGCTGCACCAATCCTCAACCCAGTGACAATCATCACAACGCAGCAAGCATTCGCTGGCGATATGACTATTCTGTGGGCGCGAGTGTTTGGTGGCTTCGCTATTGCTAATCTTGTTGGCTGGGTCTATGCACGCCGCCCAGCAGAGGAGCTATTGACCAATACGTTTGTTGCTTCGTGCCAGGCAGATCATGTGCAGCAGAGCAAGCGAGTAGCAAGCCTTGCGATATTTCGACGTGAGGTGCAGGCAATGCTGCCAGCCTTGGTAGTTGGTGCAGGGCTGGCGGGCCTTGTGCAAGTGGTGGTATCACGTGAGGTATTGGTGTCGCTGGGGAGTCAGCCAGTGTGGTCGGTGATTGCAATGGTGGCACTGGCGTTTATTGTCTCAATTTGCTCTAATGTTGATGCGTTCTTTGCTTTGGCATTTCGCCAGACTTTTATGACCGGGGCACTTGTGAGTTTCTTGACCTTTGGCCCAATGATCGATATCAAGATGTTAAGCTTGCTGCGCACGACGTATCGGCCGAGTGTACTGCTTCAGGTGAGTGCGATCGTTGGGCTAGCATCGATAACATTGGGATTGGTAGTGAATTATGCGTTTTAGGTTGTTCTTGGCTAGAGTTGCACAGCAACAAGGTATAATACTCCTTTTTATCATTGCCGTGGCGACGCTGTGGCTAGCTGCGACTGGTCGTTTGACACTCTATATTCACCAGCGGTATGTTGTCTTTACAACCGTCATGGCAGTGGTGGCTCTTGTGATGGCGAGTGCGAGTACTATTACGCAATCACGTACCCATCAGCACACACACTTCGCTTGGTGGCGTAGTGTTGCTGCCTGTGTGATGATATGCGTGGTCGCAAGTATGGCGCTATTTGTCCCACCGACAGCACTAACGACAACAACTGCCACACAACGTGGTATCAATAAAGGGGCGGTAACTCGGCTATCTACAGACAAGCTATCGCAAGCATCTATCTTTGCTCAGCGAGATTATTCGCACCTCACAATTAAAGAATGGGCAGGGTTACTCGCGCAAACGCATGACAGCGCATTTTATCGTGGCAAGACGGTCAATTTGACGGGGTTCGTTACGCCAGATGTAGCGGATGCGCAGGTTTTTTATGTATCTCGATTTGTTGTGACGTGTTGTGCGGTTGATGCACAGGCGGTTGGCGTGCCAGTCTATGCACCGGGTTGGCGTGAGCGCTACCAACCCAACAGTTGGGTAACAGTGATGGGCAACTTTGCTGCGCATCCACAACAACATCGTCAGCAGCCGATCGTTGTTATGCCGCGCTCGATCACGCCAACGACTCAGCCAAAGGAGCCGTATGAATACTAGGGGCTGGCGCTGGATATGCCAGCGGAAGCGATTTTTATTCACCGTGATTGGATTATTGATTATACTGAGCACACTCATAGCACTCAGCTATTTACAAGGCCCACGCGTACGCAACGCGGTGCTCGTAGATAATCCAAATACGGGCTACCAGACGCTCCAGTTGGAATTCAATCAGCCGGTCAAGCCGATAGAACCCCATGCAATACAAATCACACCTCAGGCAGACTTTACAGCTACGACGAACAATGCAACTGTGACGATTCAGTTTCGGCAGCGTTTGCTTAGTAATGCCCAGTATCGCGTGGCGATCGCTCAAATAGCGGGTGCTTCTACGCAGCAGACTACAGCGGCCAGCCACCACTTTAATACGCCACCAGCGCAGCTCTATTATCTCAAGCATCATAGCCTTGCAGAGACAAAAACAGAGTTCTACGCCGCACAAACTACGGATGCTATCGTGCAGATGAATCTGGCAACAAAGCAAGAGAAGACACTTTACCAAGCAGCACAAATTATCGAATATGCAGTAGTGGGCTCTCGTATCATTGTTCACACAATGAATGATTCGAGAATTAGTGAATTGCATCAGGTTGATAGAGAGACTGGTGTTGTATCGCCGTTATCGTTGCCCGGTAAGGGTACAGTGTCTCGCCTGCGAGTGATGGATAATGGGACGGTGGGGTATCTCTTCGCAAAGGCGGAAAGCAAAGAAAAAACCACTAATCTTATTGTGCATGATATTGCAGCGCAGCGCCATCACACTATACTTGGCCTTAACAGGCAGCCTTTACTAGTGTATGATTGGCGCCCTGTGTCACGGGGTGCAGCAGTTGTGGTGCGAACTCGCGGTGATGACGTACTGCTTGTCGATCCGACTGGCAAGCATGCCATGCAGCCGCTTGGCCAGGCAGCAGCGCTTGGCGACGTATCGTATAATGGCAAAAACATCATCATGATGAAAACGGGGGAGGGGTATTTTGCACTCAATCTAGAAAATAGCAAAAAATCACCCATTACTCACCAACAAGGAAACGACGTCATATCATTAGCTGCATTCTTACACACCCGCAGTGGCTATAGTATGGAGATAACGAGTGTTAATCAGCAGCACATATTGCAGCGCCAAACAATACTCACCTACCCAGCCAAACGAGTGATTCATCAGACAACACCACCGGCATATACAACAAACATCACTGTGTCGCCAAATGATCAATATACCGCCATTGAGCAAAAAAGCACCGCTGGTAGCTCCACCAAAACGCATATTATTGATAATAAAACTGGCCAGACAGTATACACGCTAGACGGGAAAGCAGTAGTTTGGTCATAACAGATACTACAGTAAATAAGACCTGAAGCAACTGTAAACTGGATCTTAAGAGTAGGAACTGTATCTGCGCTGAATGATGAAAATATATAATTGGTGTTTGCACAATGTTCCGGTATACTATAAAAGATATAGCGTGAAGGGAGATGATGCCAATGCGAATGCGCGACAGACGACCAAGTGACCGCCCGCGAGAGAAACTTGCGCGAGATGGAGCGGCTCGCCTGAGTGACCTCGAACTCCTTATGGCGATTATCGGCAGCGGTAATGCACAAGCTGACGTTGGCAAAATTGCGCGCTGTGTACTTAAAGCCCTGCGTACACATGGAGGTGATCTGACTCATGAGGAACTCTCCAAGATAACTGGCCTTGGTGCTGCGAAAGTAACGGTGATTCTTGCAAACTTTGAACTAGCGCGGCGCTATTTGCTCAAAAGTGACCAGCCTATCATTGATGAGCCGAGCAAAGCAGCAGAGCAGCTCGCCGATATTCGCGACAAACGGCAGGAGCATTTTGTCTGTTTAACGCTCGATGGAGCACATCGCTTGATTGCTAAACGCACGATTACCATTGGCACACTAACTGTTAGCTTGGTGCACCCACGAGAAGTTTTTACAGATGCGATTGCCGACCGAGCGGCAGGGATCATTGTGGCGCATAATCACCCCAGTGGGCAGCTCATCGCAAGCCAGGCCGACCGGGAGACGACGCAGCGCCTGGCCGAGGCAGGTAAGCTGCTTGGCATCCAGTTGCTCGACCACCTTATCGTTACGAAACACGACTATATATCGATCATCGCCGAAACATAAGGAATGATCTGTTAGCACTCTTGCAATTAGAGTGCCAATTGGCTATACTAGGACAGATATGGCGAAGCGAGATTATTATGAGGTGCTTGGTGTTGCCAAAAGCGCCAGTGATGATGACATCAAGCGGGCATTCCGCAAATTGGCAGTGAAGTACCACCCAGATAAAGCGGGTGGGAGTGAAGAGAAATTCAAAGAAATTAATGAAGCGTATGAGGTCCTGAAGGACAAGCAAAAGCGCCAGCGGTATGACCAATTTGGCCATGCGGGTGTTGGTGGCGCCGCTAGTGGTAGTGGTGGCGGTAACCCATTCGCTGGCTTTGGCGACTTTGGCCAAGGGCAGAATATCCACTTCGACTTTGGTGATGGTGGCTTGGGAGATATCTTTGGCCAGTTCTTTGGTGGCGCTGCTGGTGGCAGTGCAAGCCAAGGCCCATCGCGTGGTCGCGATGTCGAGACGAGTGTGACGCTCGAGTTTGAAGAAGCGATCTTTGGCAAAGAAGTTGCTCTTGCACTCACGCTCGACGACGAATGTGAGCACTGCCATGGTAGCACCGTCGAGCCAGGCTCAAGCCTTAAGAGCTGCCCAGATTGTAAAGGCACTGGCCAGCGTGTGCGGACGATGAACACAATGTTTGGCCCTATTCAGCAGGCCGTAACGTGCGAGACCTGCCAGGGTCGTGGGCAAATACCAGAGAAGGCTTGTACAGTCTGCCAGGGGAGTGGTGTGCAGCGCCGCGAGCAGACGATTACAGTCAAGATCCCCGCCGGTATCGATAACGGCTCGACAATTCGTCTCCGTGGTCGTGGCGAAGCAGTCGGCGGTGGTAGCAAGGGTGATCTTTATGTGCAGGTGCGGGTCAATCCACACAAGACGTTTAGTCGTGAAGGTGATGTGATTCTGAGTGAGGAGCATATCGGCATGGCAGATGCAGCGCTTGGTGCTGAACTCGACGTTAAGACAGTCGACGGGACGATTACGATGAAGGTGCCAGCCGGCACGCAATCGGGCACAGACTTCAAGCTATCCGGCCACGGCGTGCCACACATGCGAAGCGATAAGCGTGGGCCTCATATCGTCACGGTAGTGGTCGACACCCCAACCAAGCTAAACCGCCGCCAGAAGGAAATCCTCCGCGAGTTTAATGACACACTTGGGCGGAAGGGGATATTTGGGCTGTAGCATAGAAACTGTTAGTAGAAGTTAACATCTAAGATGCTTGTACAGCGCCAGCAGTCTAACGTATTAGTGATGGATTGAAAGGCTATTGACTCTTTTCATAAACAATGTATAAATAGAGTGTGAAACACTGCTAAATTAGTGATATCTAAAATGATACAAGAAAAAAGAGACATTTTAGTCATGTTTAGTTATCGTAACCACAAGTGTGGTTATATTGAGATGCTTTTTGATCGTCTTTCTGCTCGATCACAACAGTATCCTCTACAGCTTTACAGAGGGTCGCTATCTGATACACATATTTACGTTAAAGATAACCAGCTATCAATAATTGATACACTGACAAATCGTGACATAGCAAGTTTTGATGGCATTTACTTTGAATTGTGGTATAAGGCACAACAACAAGCTCTAGCTGTTGCACAGTATGCAAAAACACACAAAGTGCCGTTTTTCAGCAAAGAACTGCTCAGAATAATGCCGATGACAAAAGTGGGTGAAATTGCCTGTCTTGCAGACAAGGGAATCCCTTTGCCAAATACCTTCACTAGCAGTCATCGTCAGATAAAAAAAGTATTTCGAAAGAACCCTCCTTTCTTATATCCGCTTATTGCTAAGGCGGCAGACGGTTATGGTGGCAAAAATAATTTCTTGGTTGCTACCTACCAAGACCTAGTAAAGATATTAAATTGCCATAAAAAAACACAATTTCTTATTCAAGAATACATACCGAATGACCACGACTATCGATGTTTGGTTTTTGGTGGGAAAATTAAATTTGTTCTAAAACGATCACGAGACGCAACAAGTGACTCTCATCTCAATAACACATCGGCTGGTGGTAAAGGCGAGATGGTTGAATTAGACACTTTATCGATTGCCGCGCAAGAAGCTGTATTGGCGGCAGCTCAAGCGCTTCATCGTGATAGCTTTGCTGGAGTTGATTTGATGATCCACAAAGAAACTGGCCAGCCTTATATTCTCGAAGTTAACCAAACGCCTCAAATAGAAATTGGTGCTGAGATAGATCATAAGATGGACGCTCTATTGAAGCATATGGAGAAAATAACGCAATGAATCGCCCAACAATTGTGTTTGTTTTCTCGAGGGAGGGTACTGATACAAGTACGCGCTATGGTGGCTTTGCTAGGCGGTTAGTAAAGTCTGGTAACTTTCCAGAGGCAGATGTAAAGACCGTGGCGCTCGAGAATTTGATATATCATGTTAGTTATGACAAAACGAGTGTTGTAGATGCTCGAACGGGGTTTGATCTTGGTGATGCGCAGTTTGTTTATCTAAAATCTTGGAGCAGTTTAGCTGATGAGGCAGTTGCGTTAGCTCATTATCTCTTTGCAAAGGGTGTTCCTTTTGCTGACATGCTAGCACATGGACGAGGCCAGTCGAAGTTAGTCACCCTTTTTAAACAGTGGGCAGCAGGTAACCGTATTCCTCAGACGCTATATTGTCATAATCAAGAAATTATTTTTGAGACACGCGCTATAGATCTCCTGGGTGAGCGCTTTATCATGAAAGACGTGTATGGCACGAAAGGTCAGAATAATTATCTCGTGACTGTTGATGAAGCGAAACAGATTTTAGAGGAAGAAAAAAATAAAGATGTGAATTATTTGTTCCAAGCCTACATTCCAAATGATGGAGATTACCGAGTTGGGGTATATGGAGGAGTGCCAAAATTTGTTCTAAAACGAGTTAGTGATCAGTTATCTCATCTCAATAATATATCTGCAGGTGGCAGAGGCGAGCTACTTGCTACCGAGGATGCACCAGAGAGGTTATTGAACTTAGCAAAACGTGCGGCTGCTGCGTCTGAGCTTCAGTTTGCTGGTGTAGGCATTATACAAGATAAGCACACAAAAAAATGGTACATCCTTGAAGTAAATCAAGGCTCACAGATTGTAACAGGAGCTTATGCGCCTATAAATAGCATCCTATTTAATGATGGCTTGCGTAGATTATTGCGCCAAAATATGAAACGTCGGCGTAACAAACCTCGAAAAATTATAGGACGAAGAGCAATTGCAATACTTCCTGAACTCAACATAGAGTCTGTTGTAGCAAAAATAGACACAGGTGCTTATTCATCTACACTTCACGCAGAGAATATCCATATTGAAAAAAGGGGTGCAGTCGAAGAGCTTGTTTTTGATATTGTTCCTGGAGGACTAATTCAAACAAAATCTGGTAAAACAGAAACTCATCGAGTACGTGATTTTTACACCCAAAAAGTTCGCAGCTCGAATGGTCATATGCAAATCCGTTATACCATCAAGACAAAAACAAGCCTTGATAATATACGTTTTATGGCAAGCATTACCTTGAGTGATCGCTCAGCTATGGATTATCCACTTTTGATAGGACGTAAGTTACTTCGGTCGCGCTTTATTGTTAATGTTGAGCTCAATGAACAGAATGAGATAGACTGGAAATATTAATAAAGATAATAACTAAAAAGTCATAGCAACAGAACGATCATGAAGATAGCAATACTCAGTAATGGCAACGTGAACTACTCAACACTTCGCCTCAAGGAAGAGGCGGAAAAGCGTAATCATATTGTAAAAATCATAAAATACCGCAAATGTTATGTGACGATTGATGAGAAGAACCCAACAGTGATGTATGGTGGTGAAGCGCTTGATCGGTACGATGCAATAATTCCCCGTATTGCAAGTAATATGACTCGCTACGGCACAGCGGTGGCACGCCAGCTAGAGATGGCGTATCCGCGCACGCTTTTTGTTAATCGCTCAATTGCGATTACGCGGGCGCGCGATAAGCTCCGCTCGACACAGCTGCTGGCTCGAGGTGGAGTAGCTATTCCTAAGACAGTGTTTAGCCGCAACTCAGCCGATATAGACGACCTCCTCAACGAGCTTGGTGGCACGCCTGTCATTATCAAGCTAGCTCGGGGCACTCATGGTAATGGTGTGGTGCTGGCAGAGACGAAGAAGGCGGCAAAGTCGGTGCTCCAGGCGCTGTACCTCACCAATGAGGACGGGACAAATATCCTTTTGCAAGAATTTATTCGTGAATCGGCTGGAGTGGATATCCGCGCCTTTGTAGTGGGGAGCCGGGTAGTGGCGAGTATGAAACGCCAGAGCCTAGATGACGACTTTCGCTCTAATCTCCACAAAGGAGGCGAAGGGACGCCGATCCGCTTGACTGATGCCGAGCGTCGCATGTGTTTGCGGGCAGCTAAGGCGATGGGCTTGACGGTGGCGGGTGTTGACTTTATGCGCTCGAGTCGTGGGCCGCTAGTGCTTGAGGTCAATGCGAGCCCAGGCTTTGGGATAGAGAAAATTACGCGGCGCAATGTAGCCAAACCGATCATTGAATATATTGAGCGCAATGCCAAGCGGCAGCACAAGAAGGATCGCGTTGGGGCATAAATGATAAATACCCAAGCGCATTGTGGCGTCTCTCATAACGCTTATGTCAAAGCAGCGTCATGATATAATGATAGTATGATATTGCTCGGATTGCTTGTTGGTACGGCTGTGGTTTTGGCTGGTTTGGTATATGTAGCGAAGCGGCATTTTGGGCTGCCAGTCATGGGCCTGGCGGTTGGTATGGTAGTGACGCAGCTGTGGGCGGCAGATGTTGTGCCATATGTTGCTGGGGTTGGTATAGGTATTGACCGGTCTACCTTGCTTGCGATGGTGACGATTGCACTGACAATGCTGCCGGCCATGGTGTTGGTGTGCTGCGGCTCGGTGATAAGCCAGCGCTGGTGGCGTATTAGTGGCTCACTGATCTTTGGTGTTGTGGCAGTGTATGTGCTGTTTGGTGCGCTGAGTAGCCTTGTGCCAGTTGATGAGACAAGCAAGACGGTTGTGGCGGCGCTGGATGGGTCTCATGCAGCAGTTGTTACGATAGGGTTTGTACTTGCCCTTGTTGACACGCTCGTGGCTCGCACAAAGGGCGCAAAACCACACAAGAAAAAGTAGAAATTTTACTATCTGAGCGTAAGTCTTGGGCTTGCAATTCATTCTCTGTCTGCTATATAAAACGACCCTCGAGCTGAGGGTCGTGATACAATTATGCATATACGCAAACACTTGCTGGGCATTGTTTGATGGTATGGTTACGCGGCGTTTGTCGCAACGTTTGTCACATCGTCGAGCGCTTCGAGCGCGTCGATGATTTTGGTAAGCTTGCGAGCGGTTTCGTCGTCCTCAATGGCAATAGTATTGTTGGGCACATACTGGAGCTCTGCATCTTCAACAGTCATGCCAGCTGCGAGCAAAGCTTCGCGAACTTTGGCAAGCTCCTTTTTGTCGGTATAGACGGTGAGACCACCATCTTCTTCTACTGCGTCCTCAGCCCCAGCGTCTAGCACGGTGAGGAGCGCTTCTTCACCGCTGGCTGCTACGCGGATCACGCCTTTGCGCGCAAACTGAAACATCACACTGCCGCTATCTGCCATAGTGCCGCCATTCTTGGTTAGAGCAGTGCGGACCTCTGGGTAGGTGCGATTCTTGTTGTCGGTTGCTGTCTCGATAATGATGCCAACGCCACCTGGGCCGTAGCCCTCATAGACTGCCTCTTCGAGTGCGGCAGCATTTTTATCATTGATGCGATCGATTGCTCGCTGGATGTTGGCGTTGGGCATGTTGGCTGCTCGAGCCTTCTCAATGGCTAATGCGAGGCTTGAGTTGGTGGTTGGGTCGGTGCCACCACGGGCTGCAATGGCAATCATATTGCCAAGCTTGGTAAAAGCTGCGCCGCGCTTTGCATCAACCACGGCCTTTTGGCGATGGGTCGTGGCCCATTTGCTGTGTCCAGACATAGGTTCTCCTTGATTGTTCTATCTTTCAACTCATTGTAGCATATTGGGTGATTATTATTCTACGAGCGAGGTATCGCGCAGTGAGTAGCCAGTTGCCCGCCAGAGCCACCAACAGAGGCCAATGAGCCCGCCATACCACAGTGCTACACCCCACCAGGGCAGTGTGAGATCGAGCTGGGCCCAAGGGAAGGCAGCACATTGCTGGACGATCCACAGCTTGGCATCAAGCAACCATTGTGCTGGTGCGCCAAACACTGTCGCTGCTGCTGGCCACACAAGTGCCCCAACCCCAGCAATGCAGGTGAGAAGCATTGCTAGCGGCACCCATGGCACAATGAGCAGATTGGCTGGCAGTGCCACGAGCGATAATTGCCCAAATGCTGCGAGGCTAATCGGTAGTGTAGCAAGCTGTGCGGAGATTGTCTCGCCCAAGACTTGGCGGCCGATTGATGGCTCTACTGGGCCGAAGAAATAGCGCTGCAACAGTGGTGCGAGAATCATCACTCCAGCGAAGGATGCAAAGCTTAGCTGCCAGCCAATATCTCCCCAGACATAGCTTGGGTTCCATAGTACGGTAGCAGCACTTGCTACTGCTAGCAGTGTAATGGGGTGAAACGCACGACCATACGCCCAAGCCCAAATGCTGAGCCCAGCTACCAAGCCGGCACGTGTCATACTTGGGCTTAGGCCAGTGATGGCGACAAAGCCAAGGACGAGACTTGCACTGGTAAGTACTGCAAGATAGCGTGATACCTTGGCAAACAAGCGCCGAGCGAGGCGGACGAGGATTGTGAGGTTATACCCACTCGCCACAACGATGTGGGTGAGGCCAGTAGCGCGCATTGCTTCTTGGATATCGTGCGGCAGAGCACGCTTTTGGCCAAGAACGTAGCCACTACCAAGGCTGGCGGCTGGCTCGTGAATTGCGTGGCGAATATGCTCAGCAAACCAATCGCGCACCTGCAGGGCAACATCGCCAGGTTGCGGCTGAACAATGCGTTCCACATGAGCACGCTGCATGGCAGCAGCAAAGTTGCCAAAGCCAGGCTTAAGCTTGCCTCGCACAACCAGCCAGTCGCTGCGGTGGACTGCAGGGTTGCCGTGCAGACTTACCCACACGGTGCCAGGTAGCGAGCGGCCATTGAGGCCGATAGCACTCAGCCTCACGACGAGTTGGTTGCGTTGATTTGTATCAGGGTCGTCCTGCACCTGCCCAGTGATAGTCGCTACGTGCCCAAACGATGCCGCGTAGGAGCGTTGCTGCTGCTGATTGCTTCCACCACGCACTAGGCCGACCATAAGCCCAGCAATCAATATAATAATAAGACACCACCGCCGGCTTTGATGCAATGCACAGGCAATACCGCCGCCAGCTACAACAAGCCACCACCACGCAGCGTACGGCCACCACTGGGCTAATGCTACTCCACCAACGATGCCGCCGCAGCACATCGTGAGCTGCCATGTTGGGTGAATTCGCCGTTGCCACCACGTCATTGGTTATCATTAAACCATTGCGTTGCTGGTGCGTCAATTTATTGCATCTGAATCGCCGCCTTTCTGTTAATTTCATGCTGCTTGCTCTGCTTTTCTGTAGAGTGTACCAAGAGAGCTAGAATTTTTATGTATTTGCTTTCTCGTGGTGAAATTATTGAATCTTTTGAGCTTAGCAAGAGATTTTTATACCTTACTGGGGTGAGGTGGCAAGGTATAATCTCTCACAGAGGAAAAAGACGAATTTTGCTTATAGATAGTAGACTTTTGGAAGAGTGATGATGAATCCAGTGGTTGCTCCGCTTGACAGTCCACCATGACCAGTGCTATACTCGCAGAGTCTACGGGCCCATAGCTCAGCAGGTTAGAGCACCTGCCTTTTAAGCAGGGTGTCGTGAGTTCGAGCCTCACTGGGCCCTCCATTGATCAATTAGCAGGCGAGATGGCCTGTTTTTTGTTGTATTTGCTCGAAAGCTTGGAAGTCTGGGCTGTAACCTACTTTGAATTAATGTCATGCTTTGCGGCATTGCCCGATCAAAAGAAAAATCTTACTATCAATGTTGCAAGAGACTATAGAGAGGTGAAATAGACTTTGAAGCGAGTGGCGATTAGAAATAACACGCAAAATCCGACCACTGTACTAATTTGCACAGCCAACAAAACAATGTGCTTGTGCTTGACCAAGAGAGTTACTTTGCGCATAATCGTGGCGAGGAGGAAAAACAAAATGCAAACTATGCGGAATTATGCCCGGCGAATTGTTGCGTGTGGGCTTGCCGTGACTATGATGATACCAGGAATAGCCGGAGCTTCTGCACTTGGTGCTGATTCTTCCACTGCTTATTTCGCCACCCCAGTCGCCGCCATCGGCGATTTTTTATTTGGGCGTATAGTGGCGCGTGATGATGCAGCTAGCGATGGGCCTACAAGAGCTCAGCCTGTAGTGCGTCTTGCCGCCCATACTGAGCATGATGCACTGATGATCGGGGCGCTCCACACAACAGACCGGCGCACCGTGAGTGCAGTTGAACTGCATAATACTGCGCGTCAGTTTGCACCGCTTAGTGATGTTACGTTTACTGTTAGTGTTAGCACAAACCACACCGACTACACGTGCCGCGTCAATCTACAGGGATATGCACCGCCCCAGTCGTCGGTGCGCTACTATCATCCAGCGGCAGTCCCAGCAGATGGTGCGCAGCTCCAAGGCTGCCCAAGCGTGCCAGATGGTGAGCAAATCACACGGTATGATGTGGCGCTGGAGCGATCGGGCACGACTATTGATAAAGCAAATGCAGCCGTAGATGAGCTCGCGGGTGCACTTGTCTGGGAGCGTGCCCACTGGACAGCAGCGGCACGAACCGGGGTATTTGCTAAAGACTTTCGAGCACGATCTGGTGAAGCTGAGGTAGCTGCGCCGTACGAGACGCCAGGTGAGCCATCATTGCAAATTCTTGAGGTCTTGCCTCATCCACACACCTGCGACGCAGCACCAGATAATTGCCAAAAATACGTCAAAGTCAAGAATACTGGCGATCAGCCAATCGACCTTGCTGCCTATCGTTTGCGTAGTGGTACGCTCGGTAGCAATAGCACGGTGCGAAACACCTCATCTCTTGCGGGGGTGATTGCACCAGGTCAGGTGCTGACGATTCGTGCTCAGGCAAATGGTGCGGAGCTTGCAGTACTGCGTAGTGGTACACTGTGGTTTGAGGACCAGCATGGCTTGGTGAGTTTTTCGCCACATATCGATGCATATAGCGGTGCAGGGCAGGCTGCGCACCAGGGCAAGTCTTGGGCATACAATTCGCAAACCGGTGTATGGCAATGGACAACGCCAAGCCCCGATCAAACGGATAATATCATCACTGATACGCCAGCCTCACCTCATCAGCCATCGGGTAAACCGTGTCCCGCTGGCCAAGAACGCAACCCAGCAACAAATCGTTGTCGAAAAATCAACAACGGTGAGAAGCGATCAAAACAGACGGCCGGTAATGCAAAGGCAGGGCGTACTACCTCTCGCACCCAAAAGCTGACGATCTGCAAGCCAGGCCAAGAGCGTAACCCTGAAACAGGCCGTTGCCGCGCAATATCTGTCACTGGCCAGCGATTAGCTGCGTGTAAGGCAGGGCAGTATCGCAATCCTGCCACAGGGCGCTGCCGAGCGCTCGTTGGCGGTAAGGCACCAGCTGCTGTGTGTAAAGCAGGGTACTATCGCAACCCAGCGACTGGCCGCTGCAAAAAGCTTGGCGCAGCAAATAGTCGCCAGTTGACGCCCTGCAAGCCAGGCTGGGAGCGCAATCCATCGACCAATCGCTGCCGCAAATCGACGAGCAAGAATAGCAAAGCACCAGCTGCAGGCTACGCTGTTGAACCGAGTAGTAATAATGGGCAGACAGAGATCGTCTGGTGGATGATTGGTGGGGTAGCTATCGTGGCAGTGGGCTATGCTGGCTGGGAGTGGCGCAGTGAGATTGGCCAGTGGCTACGCCGGATGGTGCGCAAAGGCTAGAGCCTCATTAGTTATACCAGTGATATATAGCAGAAGCCCTCAGATTCAGCTATACTAGCATCATGCGAATCATTGGTATAGACCCGGGCACTGGCATCCTTGGCTTTGGCGTCATCGACGCTCATGGTGGTGCAACGCGACTTGTCACGGCCGGTGTCATTACGACGCCAGCACACACGCCAATACCAGAGCGCCTTGGTGAGATATTTGATGGTCTCACCAGTATTATTGCAGAGACACAGCCCATAATGATGGCGATCGAGAAGCTCTTTTTTGCCCGCAATATTACCACTGCTATGAGTGTGGCCGAAGCGCGTGGAGTAGCGCTGCTGACTGGTCAGCGGGCAGGGCTGCGAATTGAGGAATATACGCCGCTCCAGATCAAGCAGACAATCACTGGCTATGGCAAAGCCGATAAAAAGCAAGTGCAAGAGATGGTGCGACTCCAGCTCGGTTTACAGACAGTACCCAAGCCAGATGACTGTGCAGATGCCCTCGCGGCAGCAATTATGGCGGCGTTTATGACGCGGCAGAGCTAACTGGTTGGGAAGTAAACTTCTGTATCTGTGTCAAGTGAGAAATAAGCTATAAGAGTGGCTCTCTAACTGTAACAAGAGTGTGTACTATATCAGAGATGAGGAAGAGAAAAGCGCTAAGATCAGTGTTTTCAGCACATTGCGCCAGAACGATGGTATAATTAAATTATGCAACTACCTCGAGGAAGACAACAACCAGCCCGGATGGGCAGATATGCCAACTTTGGAGAGGTTCGCCAGTCGAAGCCACCGCGCCGGAGACGCGAGCATAAGCATTTCTTGTGGTTTTGGAATATGAGCAAAAAGAAAAAGGCGATGGTGATTCTGATGCCGTTTTTGCTCTTCTTGCTGATTGTGCCGATTTTGACGTATCTGTATTATGCACGTGATATCTCTGACCAAGAGCGGCTGATGAACCGCAACAACACTGGTATCGTCCTCAATGATGTTAATAACAAGCCGCTCTATAGTGTGGGGCGAGCCCAGCACCGCAATATGGTGAAACTAGCTGACATCTCAGACAGTATGAAGAATGCGCTGCTGGCTAGTGAGGATAAAGACTTCTATAAACACCCTGGGTTTAGTCTAATCGGTATCTTCCGGGCAGCCTTCCAGCGCCATGGTGGTGGCTCAACCATTACACAGCAGCTCGCCAAGAACACCGTCCTCACAAGTGAGCAGACTTTTATGCGTAAGTACCAGGAGCTGTTTGTGGCGCTCGCGATCGAGCAGAATTATACCAAGGACCAAATCCTCGAGATGTATCTCAACTCTGTGTACTATGGCGAAGACTCATTTGGCATCGAAGAGGCAGCCAAGATTTACTTTGGTAAAGCACCAAAGGATCTCACGTTGGCTGAGAGCGCTATGCTTGTTGGTGTGCTGCCAGCACCAACTGCCTACTCACCAATCAGTGGCAGTCCAGAGAAGGCCAAGCAGCGCCAAAAGACAGTGCTCGGACGTATGGTTGATGTGGGTGCCATCACTAATGAGCAAAAAGACGCAGCGTATGCGCAGCAGCTCTCGTATGCATCGACGGCAAATACCGTCAAGTCGATTGCGCCACACTTTGCCCAGATGGTTATAAACCAACTCAAACAGAAACTATACAGTGCGGAAGATAAAAATGCGTATGATAAGTTAATGCGCTCGGGCTACCAGGTGAAAACAACACTTAATATGGATACTCAGCAGATGCTGATCGATAACGTCTCTAAGCAGATTCCATACCTCAATAACCGTGGTGGGACGAATGCAAGCGGTGTTGTGATAGACGTTAAGACAGGTCGGGTGCGCGCACTAGTGGGCAGTGCCGACTACAATAACCCGGAGTGGGGTAATGTCAATATGGCCACAACACCGCGCCAGCCAGGCAGTAGCTTTAAACCAATCTACTATGCCGGGGCGCTGGCCGAGGGGGTTATTACGCCAGCGACAATATTTGAGGATAAACCGCGAGACTTTGGTGGTGGCTACCGGCCACTCAATGCCGACCAACGTTGGCACGGAAATGTGACAACGCGTCGAGCGATTAGCTGGTCGCTGAATATCCCGAGCGTTGATATCATGCAAAGGTTCGGCATCGACAAGTCGATCCAAACAGCCAATAACCTTGGTATTACTTCAATCACCAAAGAGAGCGTACAAAAGAACAATAATGGCTTGTCTCTCGCACTTGGCTCGGGTGAGGCATCGCTAACGCAAATGACTAATGCCTATGCAGCATTTGGCAACCAAGGGCAGCAGTTTGAGCTGGGGCTCATCGAGCAGGTTAACGACAAATACAACAAGAAAGTTAGCTGGCCCAACGCGACCAGCAAGCGGGCGATTAGTGAGGGGGCTTCCTATCTGATCTCAAATATTTTGTCGGATAATGCGGCACGAGCTAGTGTGTTTGGCTCAACTCTCACAGTGCCTGGCCATACCGCGGCCGTCAAGACAGGAACGACGAATGACAACAAAGATGCTTGGACGATTGGCTACAACCCAGAGTATGCCGTTGGCGTTTGGGTTGGCAACAATAA
The DNA here is from genome assembly GCA_938045445.1 of uncultured Candidatus Saccharibacteria bacterium. Taxonomy (GTDB): domain Bacteria; phylum Patescibacteriota; class Saccharimonadia; order Saccharimonadales; family Saccharimonadaceae; genus Saccharimonas. Next base: position 64,006 of record CALIMM010000016.1, on the reverse strand, counting down.
CAACACGCCAATGAAGTTTGGTGGCTCGGATATGGCAGGGCCGATCTGGCGCAACACAATGACGAAGCTCTTGGCGGGCCAGTCGAACACCCAATTCCCTGTGCCGAGTGGCGTTGTGCAGCGCTCGGTCTGTAGCGATGGTGGTCTGGCTACCACCAACAATGCCAAAGGGACGTACAAAGAATACTTCTTGACTGGCGCCCTGCCAACCAAGCAATGTAATGTTGTGCGCACCAAGATCGAAGTCTGTAACCTCAGTGATAAGAAAATGGAGTCTATCTACGAAGACGACTTCGACAGCACGAAACACTCGAAGAACAGCTCAGATTGCTCCACGACGAAGCAGCAAATCCGTGTCTGTGACGTTGAGCAAAAGCGCATCATTACCATCGACGAAAAAGACTTTGACAGCAGCCGTTACTCAAAGAACATTGCAAGCTGCCGGTCGTCAAGTAGCAGAGGAAGCTCTGGTAGTACAAGCGACGACAGCGATAATAGCTCGACCATCAACGGTAATACTCGCCGCCGCAATAATACCGGCAACAGTGGCAATACCGGTGGTACGAGTGGTGATAGTTCTGGTACTGGTGGTACGAGCGACGATGATAGCTCTGGGCAGAATAATCAGAACAATACTGGTGGCAATAACAATAACTTCTTCAGGACTAACTTCTAGTACTTCGAGGAGGCGTGGATGATTGCTCATATTGCTGGCCAAGTTGATGAGAAGTTTGCGGATAGTGTCATTATTGATGTGCAGGGGGTTGGCTATGAGATAGCGGTTGCAGCGCATGATTATGATGCGATGCAACTTGGTGAGGCAGTCAAGCTCTATACATATCACCATATCCGAGAGCAAGCTCAGGAGCTATTTGGCTTTTCATCGCGGGCAGCCAAGAAACTGTTTGAGTTGCTCATCACTGTGCAGGGTGTGGGTCCCAAGGCGGCGCTGGCCATTCTCAGTCTTGGTGAGGCTGAGCAGGTGCGCAATGCCTTAGCCAATGCCGATGCGGCCTTTATCCAAAAAGCCAGTGGGGTGGGCAAAAAGACTGCCGAGCGTGTGGTGGTAGACCTGCGAGATAAGGTGGGTGTACCAACGTACTATGCTACTCACGACGCGCCTGTGCAGGCAGAGCTTGATACAAACGACGAAGCGCTCGAAGCGTTGGTTGCGCTAGGCTATACGTTGGCAGATGCCACCAAAGCACTTGCTCATGTCGATACGAGCTTACCGACGGCGCAGCGAGTGACAATGGCTTTGAAGCAGTAAGCCGCATTGATATCAACAGAGGATAGTGTTGTAAATTGCCAAAACTCTTGGTGATGAAGAGGTATTTCTTGTATTAAACAAGTAAAACATTATTTTCTTGGGCTAATATCTTCTCCTGTAATTCTTTTTGGGGAATCAATCGTCTTTCTTAAGATACTAATCTCTGAGTGCTAGAACCAAACCTCGTTATTATGCAAGGGAATCATACTCTATCGAGAAAATAGTGAGAAGTGTAATAGTTGCTGAGGATTTGGCATAATATCAGTAACTTGACATACTGACAACAGTGGAATACGATAGTGATTATTATGAATAACACCCCTTTGTTGTTGGCTACAGTGCAGCGGGCTCGTCAGGCTTATCCATCACTACCATACCATAACACGCAACATATGGATGATGTGGTGCAAATGACAAAAGAACTGATACGCCTTGTACCTCGATATACATTTTCGACTCAGCAGCATGAACTTCTCGTTATAGCAGCGGCCTGGCATGATGCTGGTTACGACCATCCTGCAGCCAACGAATACTGGTGCAAAGAGGCATACTCGGTTGCATTGTTTGTACAAGACAGCCAAAGAGAAGGGCTTGAGCTAGATAGCGAGGCCTATGCCTTTGTGGAACGAGCAATTCTTGGCACGATTGTTGTACCGCCACTGCAGCGCAGCACCCTTGAGGCTAAGTTGCTTCATTTGGCCGACATCGGGTTTCTCTTTGTGGATTGGCAAACATTTTGGCGGGGGAGTATGAATTATCGGGTAGAGGAGCAGCCAGATACCCCATGGGTAGAGTTTTTGCAGAGGCAGCAGCGCTTCTTTGCAATATGTTTAGCAGAGATGCAGACAGATGGTTTGCTGTTAGGTATTGCTCCATCTGTTATTGGCCAGTATTGCGCGGCACTGCAGCAGCATATGGAACAATTTGTGCGTATGCCAGAGCCAGTAGCTCATACTGCAAAATAATATTGCATGCAGTAGCAACAATGCAAAAAATATGAGATACTAGCACATAGTGTGAGAAATCCTGAACAGAAAAATTCGGAGAAACCTGATGTGCAGCATATATCTCGCCTAAGAGAAATGGCGAGTGTGGGACTAACGGCCCTGCGCTATGGTGGCGTAGAATATATTGCACAGCGAGCACGTGATGGTAAGCCGATAGGCCTTGCTCTTGCAGCTTTTATGGTGGCTGATGTTGCTGATGGGCAAATTCTTGATGATACGCCACTGCGCCGTGTGACTGACGGCGTGGTAGATACAGCTGCTGTGGTGCGTGTGATGTATGAGCTAGGCAAGCGCTACCCTGAGGCGCGAGCGGGAATTGCTGCCGTTGCCCTTGGGCAGGCAGCAACTGGCGCAGTCAATGCCTACCACCTGGCAAAAACTGGTGAGGTGACCAAGGGTGGGCGCTACAAACGAGCTGCTAATATTGCTACGGCGGCTTTTGCTATTATAACGGCACGTGGCAATCCAAGGCGGACGCGCCTCGCAGGCGGTATAGCGGCTGGCGTTGTTGTAGCTACAACAGTACCGCATCTGCGTGGAGTTGGTAAGCCGACCGGCAAACAGGTTCGTCGATTGTAATAAGCATGGGCGAGAGTTTAGATTATATTTTGCCTACGTTTCAAGCTTGGTTGAGTACTATTGTGAATCTATTGAGGACTAGCCCCTCTGTTGACAATAGATAAAATGGCTTGTATAATGGTGAAATTATGTGTAATAAAAACCACTACCTTGGGTCTACTCCTGAGCTTAAAGCGAAGAAAGACCCAGAGCATTATAACGATGCTTTTTGTAAGTCGGCAGATCGTGCCTGTAAGCGCTACCCCGAGCTACCTTACCACCACCCTGGACACATGAAAGATGTAATGCAAGCAGTTAGCGAGCTTGTGGAGCTTTTGCCTGGTGATGGCTATCAGCGGGTGATCGACCCATGGCAAGAATCCTTGCTTGTATTAGCAGCAGCCTGGCATGATGCTGGTTTTGATGAAAAGGCAGCTCAAGCATATCCGACAAAAGAAGAATATGCAAGTGCACTCCTACTAAAAGACATAGAGGATAACGGGATTGAACTAGACGATAGCGATAAGGCTTTTCTCGATCGAGCTATCAAGGGTACAATTATGACTGGCCCACCCCAGCGTGATACGCCCGAGGCAAAACTCCTCCACCACGCTGATATGGCCTATATGACAGCTGATTGGGAGACATTCTGGCACGGTGCTGAGGCATTCCATCATGAGGAGCATCCGGATATGTCGTGGAAGCACTTCCAGCAGTTTGAGGCAAAATTCTTTCCAATATATATGGAGTCATTGAAGAATGACTTTCAATCACTTGGTATTGCTGAGGACGAAATCCAAAAACGATTGGATACTCTTGAATCTCACCGTAAGCGCATTATGGAAATGGATAACCCATGGCTTGAGCGACAGAATAATCAGTAATGACAAGCAGCATCTTCTCCTCTACAATAGAGCAAGAGAAGGAGGTGATAAAAATGAAAAACTGTGACATCTGCCCATTTGTGGCAGAATAAACAATTGATGACCCGGCAGTGGTCATGCAAACCGATCGATGGAATGCGGTGCTCGATCGTAATCAGCTGTATCTTGGCAAAGGGTTTGTGACGCTGCGCGAACATAAGTCATCGCTTGGTGAGCTCGATGAGACTGACTGGCGCGAACTCCACGAGGTGATCCGCAGCATGGAGCACGCAATGACCCAAGCTTTTGGCGCAGACGTGTGCAACTGGGAATGCTTGATGAACAATGCCGTCAAGGCTGGGCAGTCGACTCATGTACACTGGCACCTCTATCCACGCTATCTTAACGGTGTACACTTTGCGGGGGAGGAATTTCCTGACCCAAAGTGGCCACGCCATCTAGAGAGTGGCGAGCACCGTGTGAGTGAGGAGCTGTTTGGCAAGATTGTCCTTGCGGTGCAAGAGAACTTACCCTAAGCAAGGAACCATGCCGCTGCAAGGTATATAACAGCCAATATAGCCGGTGCAATTACCATACCCCACTCTTGTTTTTTGAACCCAATAACAACATCGCCAATTTGCGCTAAGCTTGCTGCAGCAAAGACAAGCTGCAGCGCAGAACCATTAAACGTAAATGGAGCAACTACTGTAAGTAACCCCAGTGGTAGTGCTCGAGAAGCGTACATTGCTGCGTAGAATCGCTCGCCATGAGTGATGGTAGTCGAGCGGCTCATCATACCAGGCTTGATGAGTGCAATAAGTGCAGCGATGATCGTTGCAATGGATGATAGGGTCGTGATGACAAGTATGACAGTATGCATGAGTATAGTAAACCATATGATGAGGTTGCTATGCAATTTATCCCCATCACCAATGCTATAATAAACCTATGGCGATAGAACGAATTGTTGATACCAGTAGCCACGCGGGTGATAGCGAGGAGCAGCGCATTGAGGTGACACTGCGGCCACAGCGCTTTGCGGAGTATGTGGGGCAGGAGCGGCTGAAGAAGAATTTGCAGTTGGCGATTGCGGCAGCCAAGAAGCGTGGCGAGCCAATCGACCATGTTTTGCTCTATGGCCCACCTGGCCTTGGCAAGACGACGATGGCGGCGGTGATTGCTAACGAGATGGGGGCTGGCTTGCGGGTCACCAGTGGCCCGGCAATTGAGAAAGCGGGCGACTTAGCATCGATCTTGACCAACCTTAACGATGGCGATGTGCTGTTTATCGACGAGATTCACCGCTTGGGGCGGGCCGTGGAAGAGATTTTATACTCGGCGATGGAGGACTTCAAGCTCGATATCGTCATTGGCAAAGGGCCAGCGGCCCGCAGTGTACGGCTTGATCTGCCACACTTTACGGTGATTGGTGCTACAACGCGAACGGGGAGCCTGGCTGCGCCACTGCGCGACCGATTTGGGCATATCTATCGTTTGGAATTTTACACTCCAGAGGAGATTGCGCAGATTATCACGCGGGCAGCGACTATCCTCGAGACGCGTATCAAGCCAGAGGCGTCGCGATTGCTCTCTACCAGGGCGCGCCTCACGCCACGGATTGCAAATCGCTTGCTTAAGCGGGTGCGCGACTATGCGGACGTGAATGGTGATGGTATTATTGATGTAACAACGACAACGCAGGCGCTGACTCTGCTGGAAGTTGACGAGCTTGGCCTCGACCCAGCCGATCGTAATCTGCTACTCTCGATGCTCGATACCTATGGCGATAGCCCGGTTGGTCTGACGACAATTGCTGCTCTGACGGGTGATGAGACAACGACGATCGAGGACTTCTATGAGCCATATCTTTTGCAAATTGGCTTTATTGAGCGGACGCCGCGAGGCCGACGGGTGACACCTCGAGCGCAGCAGCATCTTGGCCGCGCAATAGAGTAAGAGGTATAAGGTGATAAGCCAAAGATATGCTACAATATACCCATGAATTCACAACGATTGCAACGCAATGATCCACCACGGCCCGTCGCCTATGATGTCGATGGCAACCCACTCTATGCCGAGCCGCCCACAGCACCACGGGCAAGCAGTACACTCTACGATGTAAGCGGCAAAGAGGGTGCTCCTCACTACCATACGCCCCGTCCAGAAGCGAGTCCACCACGAGTGTCATCGGAGGTACGCCGCCGCCATGATGAATCAGTCATGGCCTTTCCGAATCTCAACCTGAGCGAGCAAGAGTATATCATTAGCGTGGTGCGCCGCCACCCAATCGGTATGCTGCCAGCGATTGTTATGTCGACTTTGATGACGAGTATTGTCTTAGCACTGATGTTTAATTACGACTATATCTTTGACCTCCTCCACCTGCCAGCTTCTGCCTCTGGGTCGTTTATGTTGCTGTGTATGGCGCTTATCTTGGCCTTTATTCTTGGTGGCTATGTATCGGTTTGGGTCTATACGCGCAATATGTTTTATCTAACGAACGAGAGTGTTATTCAGGAGATCCAGACGAGTATTTTTTCACACACCGAGCAAACGGTCAGCCTGATGAATATCGAAGATGCTAGCTACAACCAGCGTGGTGTCCTCCAAGCAATGTTTAATTATGGCTCTATCCGCCTCAGTACGGAGGGCGATGAGACGACCTATCGCTTCTCATTTGTAGCCAACCCCAAGCAAGAAATTGCAACGCTCAATAATGCGGTAGAAGACTTCAAGAACGGCCGGCCAGTGGCAAATGACTAATACTAGCAGACGTTGATGATAAAAACACCGAGAAGACAAAGCTCGATGTTTTTTGCATATCTATATAATAGAGACTTAGGTATTATTGCGGTTGGTCTTGGTGTAGTCTGCCTCACGCTCTAAGTTGGCGGTGAGTTTGTAGCCTTTGCACTGGTTGTCGGTTGTGCAGTCGGTGCCACTGTAGTGGTAGCTAGACTGGGCGCTGCCAAGCTTGTGGCCATTTGGATCGGTAAAGAGCGATGGGTCAACCGAGCGCAGTGTCTTGCTATCGATCGTGTTGGGGTAGTGGTTATTCTTTTCAAAATACACTTCTTCTAGGCTATAGTACATTGCGTTAATGGCAGTTTTGCGCTGGTTGTCACGCTGCGTCGCTTCGGTCGCGATTTTCTCGCTGAAAAAGAGCCAGCTGCCCGTTGCAAGCAGAGCGATCACGACGATGAGCTCAATAACGGTAAATCCTTTACGTGCCTTCATGGTGTTATTATAGCATGTCTACTACGAAAAATGTCTTCAAAAGGCCCGTTGCTGTTTAGCGTCTATATCGGTAGAGTCGTGGAAGCTAGAGGCTATATAAAAATAAATAAATCGGTGATAGTCGAGGTATTGTTACTGTAAATCAATCTCCACGCGGACAACGGCAAGAGATTCTGGTATAATAAATTCTTGAAGGAGAGGGGACGTATGACCAAACAATCGAATACGACACAAACCACAGACGACGGCAAGCTCAAAGCGCTTGGCCTCGCGATGGATCAGATTACAAAACAATTTGGCGATGGCGCTATTATGAAGCTTGGCGAATTCCACCAGGCAGATGTAGCGGTGATTCCGTCTGGCTCGCTGAGCCTCGATCTTGCGCTGGGCGGCGGCTATCCTAAGGGGCGCATTATCGAGATCTATGGGCCAGAGAGTAGCGGTAAGACGACGCTGACGCTACATGCCATTGCCGAAATTCAAAAACAGGGTGGCACGGCGGCCTTTGTTGATGCCGAGCATGCGCTCGACCCGAGCTATGCCAAGAAACTTGGCGTCGATACAGACAACCTTTTGGTGTCTCAGCCAGATAATGGTGAGCAAGCGTTGGAGATTACGGAGACGCTGGTGCGGTCGAACGCCGTTGATCTCATCGTGGTGGACTCGGTGGCAGCGTTGACGCCGCAAGCAGAAATTGACGGCGACATGGGTGATTCGCATATGGGTCTCCAGGCTCGCTTGATGAGCCAAGCACTGCGCAAGCTCACCGGGATTATCAACAAGAGCAAAGCAACCGTTATTTTCATCAACCAGATCCGCATGAAGATTGGCGTGATGTTTGGCAATCCTGAGACGACAACAGGTGGTAATGCGCTAAAGTTCTATGCCTCGCAGCGGGTGGATATCCGCCGGATTGGGCAGATCAAAGTGGGTGATGACATTCGCGGTAACCGCACGAAGGTAAAGGTGGTAAAGAACAAGATAGCGCCGCCCTTCCGCGTTGCTGAGTTTGATATCATGTACAACGAAGGTATCTCCAAGACAGGGGATATTCTCGACCTAGCGGTGCAGCATGGCATTGTTGATAAGTCTGGTGCTTTCTTCAAATACGGCGGCGAGACAATTGGCCAAGGCCGCGACAAGACCAAAGAGTATCTCAAAGAGCACGCCGATACTTTGGCTGAAATTGATAGTAAAGTTCGTGAGGCAGTGAAGGCGGCGGAAGAATAGTTAATGGATGACAAGAAACGAGCACAGGAATTTACAGACAAATATCTGCAATCATGGGTAGAGCCTGACCAAGCCACCCGACATGAATACATTCGCAAAATCTGGGCACCCGATGGTCAATTATGTGTGTCTGATCCTGCTCAGACGATTGAAGGTGTAGCAGCCATTATTGCTCATGTCGATCAGCTATACGGGGCCTTGAGTCAATTAAGATTTGTCTACGATCAGCGCATTGTCTGTGGTGACGCGCTATTGCTACGTTGGTCAATTTTTGATCAATCTGGCCAGCAGCGTATCAAACGTGGCGTTAACATTGTTTGGCGTGATGAGTCGGGCTGTGCTCAGCGAGTATATATGTTTATGAATGTTGAATAGAAACGACTGTTAAATTTATAGACATAACCCAACTTACTCACTAATGATAATAACGAGCGCAACGCATCAAAAGTAGTAACTGATATAAAGAACAACACACAGGAGTAAGTGATGCATAATGATCTATGGCAGAGTTATCGCCCAAATGGAGCGCCAAAACAGGGCGAAGGCCTTACCCGCAAAGATTTGACCAAGGATACTATTGTCGCGGCAGCACATGTTTGGTTGTGGCGGCGTAGTAGCGATGGTGGATGTGACATATTGCTCCAGCGCCGAGCTGATCAGGTCAAAAACTGGCCAGGCTATTGGGATATTTCGGCAGCGGGGCACGTGAGCCTTGGCGAGACACCACTTGATGCGGCACTGCGTGAGGCTCAAGAAGAGATTGGTATGACGCTTGATACTTCTCGGGTGAAGTTTATTGGAAGTTTGCCAAAGCGCAAATCAACGTATAGCGAGTTTCACTTTGTTTATACTTATGAATATCACGATGAGCCGCTGGATATGGTTGATGGTGAAGCGGCGGCACTGCGCTGGGTGCCGTATGACACGTTCCGTCAGATGATCGAGCAGCCAGAAGATGTGATGCTTGTGCCGCATCGGCCACTCTACTTTGCATTGTTGATGGAAGAACTAGGACGAATATCGCGCGAGTCATAAAATAGGGGTAGAGACCAAAGACCAAGGCAACGAGTCTAGAGTCTACACCAGAGGAGCAAAAATAAAGCATGGATATCGAAAACCACTACAGAAACGACACTCCGTTTACCCGGGCAATCATCCTCCATGGGCGGCGAAGCTTTGACAAATATCATAACCCTACGGTTGATAGTACAAGCAACTCTCATTGGCTGCCTTGGCTTCAGCAACAACTCTTGATACGTGGGATACTAGCGCAAACACCCGAGATGCCTCGCTCATACGAACCACGTTACGAAGCGTGGCGTCAAGAGTTTGCCCATCTGCCGGTGGATGAGCAAACGCTACTAGTGGGTCATAGTTGTGGTGGAGGTTTTTTGCTTCGCTGGCTGAGTGAGGGAAATTGCCGTGTTGGCCGGGTCGTACTGGTGGCACCGTGGCTGGATGTTGAGGGAGAGGCAGGAGATTTCTTTCGCTTTGCGCTCGACCGCCAGATAGACCGCAAAGCAGTGCACGGCATTGATGTGCTCTACTCTACTAATGACTACCCACATCTACAAAGCTCCACGGCAAAACTCCGCCGTGAGCTACCCCAGCTACGCTACCATCGATTTGTCGACCATGGCCACTTCACCTTCAGTGCAATGCAGACACGAGCGTTTCCAGAGCTGGTAGAGATTTGTTTAAGAGAGGAGAAGAAATGACTGAAAATGATGACTTAAAAGACGAAAGTAGGGTGCTAGATGCACTTCCCACTACGCAGATTGATATAACGCGCGTAGCGAATCTGCGCGAGATACTCAAAGAGTACGGACACAAGACGACAGAAATATGTAGCATGCAGCTTGGCTATGATAATCATCTCTATGTTTTGCTCTCGAGTAATATTCCAAGGAGAGATGGGTGGGCTTGTTTTACAGAAATCAAGGTAGATAGTGTCTTTTCGGTTCTTAAATTTGTCATTGATTGGGAGAAAGAGGCGGTTAAACAGGTAACACACCTTGACCTTGGCCGGCGTTTTATTAATTTTCGCTACGTTCAGCCGATTGGCGACAAGCTGCTGCTGGTCTGCCCACGGATGGACTATGAGGAGCCGTCTATGGGTAATAATGCAGAGATTGTTGATAGAACTGGCAAGGGGATCATGCTGGGGTGCTTGGGTGATGCGGTTCGCGAGGTGATTGTCACAGAGAGTAGCGATATCATCACTAGTTATTTTGATGAAGGTGTATATGCGTGGTATAACCCAATTAGTGGCCTTGGAGTGAGAGCGTGGGATGATAAACTGCGAGAGAACTCTGATAAGACTCCAGCGTTCACGCGAGATGACGTCATTTGTATGTTCTTTGATGAGTGCAAGAATTTTTGGTACAAAGATATATCTGATTTTAAGCTAAGAAAGGTTAGTCCAGCGGGTGTATACACAGTATACGAACCAATTAATAGTATGAGAGCTTTTCTTGCCTACGATAATGCTAATAAACTGCTTGCTAATGGAGGGTATGACCAAGAGAATACGTTTTATGTTGTTGATGTATCCCCCGCTCGAGATGAGCAGACACGCCGGCCAACTGTTATGATTGGGGATATGGTACCAGTAGCAAAGATTGAGTTTATTTCTAATGGCGAGAGGGTTGAGGAAATAAATAGCGATCAATCAACCTTTCGTACCAATAAAGCCGTCTTCATCGATAAAGCATATAACATCTATCTCAAAGCATTTCAGTAGTGGGGGTGGCACAGCTCATTTCTAGAGAGAAAGCTGGGTGGCATGACTAAATAAATTTGCATATAATACATACATGCCGACAGAAAAAACCTACACCATCACTGCGCTCACAGCGCAGGTGCGGAATGCTGATCGGGTGAATGTATTCATCGATGGTAAGTACGATTTTAGCCTTGATGTGGCGCAGGTAGTGGATTGTGGTGTGAAGGTGGGGCGGGTACTGACTGAAGCCGAGCTGGCTGAACTGCACCGCGAGGGGGAGTTTGGTAAGCTCTACGCGCGGGCGCTCGAATACACCCTGATGCGGCCGCACAGTGCCCGCGAAATCCGCGACTATCTCCAGCGCAAAACACTGCCACGCAAATATAAACAACGCAAAACTGGCACGCTGGTTGAGAAGCCTGGTGCTTCCCTAGCGGTTGTGCAACGGGTGTTTGCGCGCCTTGAGCAGCGTGGTCATATCGATGATGAGGCATTTGCCCAGTGGTGGGTGGAAAATCGCCACCAAAGTAAGGGTGCGTCGCGTCGCAAGCTAGACGCAGAGCTCCGTGCCAAGGGTGTTGCACCGGAGGTGATAAACCAAGCATTAGCGCAGTCGAGGCGGACTGATGAAGATGAGCTAGCTAAGGTGATTGCCAAAAAACGCCCCCGCTACCCAGACGAGCAAAAGCTTATCGCGTATCTTTTGCGCCAAGGCTTTGCCTATGATGATATCCGAGCCGCTTTGGCGGGTGATGAATACTGATTGTGTTAGCGACGCTCGTCGCTCTTGATTGACTCTCGGGCTTGCGATGGCTTACGGAAGGGGTTAACGTATTCGCCACTACTCATGGCTGGTTGGGTAGCCTTTTGCTCGGGCTTTTTGGTCTCAGCCTGCGACTGGACAATGATAGCGTCGTTGTTGATCTCGATAATTTGTGACCGATGAATAACCAGCTCAGCATCATTGAGGCGGTGAAGCCACGAGCGCCGGACAATGAGCTGCTGGATGACAAAATTACCCGTCTCGATCGTATAGTCGCTAATCTTACCGAGGCGTCGCCCGCGCTTGTCTTGGACAGTCATGCCCAAGAGGTGAAACTTGAGCTCGTAGAGGCGCTGGATCTTGATGACGTCGGTGGGGGTGATGAGCTCGTCGACAGAGTCGATAATCATGCCGAGTTCACTCATCTCACGCACATCAGCGAGGCGGAGCAGCATGGTTGTGTCGTTAGCGAATGAGCCATCCACAGTGTAGGCAACGATGGCTAGAGTGGCTGGATCGACAAGCGGCTGCGCGAGGCTGCCAACCTTGCCGCCCATTTGTAAGCTCATGACAGGATAGTTGGCGAGTGCAGATCCGAGCAGTATCATATGTGTAGTATAGCATTGCGCCGCAAAAACCTCCACTGCGGCTGCGCAAAATGTTACTCAACAAATGGGTTACGCGAGCTAATCGGCAGTTGACTGGCGCTTTGGTCGGATTCGCTGGCGGTTTTGAGTTGCTCGATTTTTTTGATGGTGGTTTGGTCGATGCCATTGGCAGGCTGGGGTGGTGCAGCCTCTGACGCTTTGGAGATGGTGGTATTGAGCAAGAAGGTAGTAACCGCTAGGCCGCCAAAGGCGATAATGACGAAGAGAATAATGTGGTAGCGGTGGAGAAATTTACTACTGGCGCGCCCAAGCGCGGCGAGTGAGAGATCGCTGTTCATGATCGGAGATATACCTCGATGGTTAATGTGTTGCTAGTGATGCTATCGGGTGGCTGGCCCTGAGCGGTGCTGCGCGAGAGGTCAACATTGGCGATGCGCATCTTTGTCAGGCTTTGCTCGACAAGATACATGAAGGTGAGAAGCTTGCGATACTCGACGGGGTTCTTGACGGTAACAGAGGCGGTGGTGGCTTTGAGCCCGGCAATCGCAGGGAGGGATGTGCCTGTCTTGTTGCTACTCAATGAACTGCTTGACGAGCTGCTCGATGAGCCACCCTTGGCATTGTCATCAGCAAAGGTGATGTCTGAGATCGTAATGCCAGCCTTGCGGGCAAAGTCGTTAAGGTCGTTGATGATCTGATCTTGGTACTGGTAGCTTTTACTTTCGGCGGCGATCTTGGAGGCGCGCTCAACGGCATGATGCTGCGTTTTGAGCATCTTTTCGGTCTGGGAGAGCTCTTGCAGCTCAGACTCACTGGCGGCAGCTTGCGAGGCAACAGTGCTGGCATCAGCCGCAAAGCCATCAAGCCAGTTGTAGGCAAGGGCAAAACCACCAGCTCCAATTGCAGTAATGGCTACCAGCGACACAGCGAGGATAATCCGGAGATTTGTCGCCGTTAGGGTAAATTTTTTACTCATTATTGGCCGATTCCTTTCTTGAATGTGACACTGTAGGTTGAGGTGTAGGGGTAGCTACCAGCGTCTTTGTCTTGCAGGGTGATGGATTGGAAGCTGACACTGGAAAATATGGCGGAGTCGTTGAGGCGGTTGCGCAGAGCAATAGCATCGTTGTAGCCTTTGGCACGAATACTCAGCGTGGTGGGGGTGCCAAAGGTGGTTGGATCGATGTTGAGCTGCTCAATGATAACGTTGGGCGGAAGGCGATCGGCAATAAGCTTGATAAGGCGGGTGTACGAGACCTGTTGGTCAAGGATGGCTTTGGCTGTCGTGAGGTTGGCCTTGAACTCAGTAGCTTCACGCTTGACGGTGGCGTATTCGGCAGTTTTGTTGTGGTTACGCTCTACGGCGGCTTGATTGCGGCTACGCTCGGTTGCGATGAAAAAGTACACACCGCCGATTTCAGCCAAAACGACAAAGACCAAGACAAAGAGTAGCACAACATAGCGGCGCAGCAAGGTGTTGGTGCGGCTTGCAGCGAGCTGCTTTTTATACGCTGGTGGCAATAGATTAATCATTTCCAAATCTCCCCACTACTAAGGCTGGCTAAGCCTGCAACACTGATATACCGAGGCCGAAACTGCTTTTGGGGCTGCTGGAGCTTGCCAAAGTCGAGCTTTTGCCATGGATTGACGACGCGCACTGGCATGACGAGGTCGTTGGTGAAGAAGTCGCCCATGCCTGGTACATTGCTACCACCACCGACGATGACGATTTGCTCGATCTTGCGCTCATCACCAATCCGGTCGTTATAATAGCGGATCACTTTGCGAATTTCGGTGCTAATGCGCTTGAGGCTTGGTTTGAGCGCCTCGGTGATACCAGCTTGGCGCGGCCCAGGCGAGAGGCCGTTAAGCACCTTGAGCTGGTGAGCATTCTCGAGTGTGATGTTGAGATGCTTCGAGATGTCGATGGTGAAGGTATTGCCGCCAATTGCCACTCCGCCGGTGAGGCGGACGGCGCTTTTATCTAGCACAGCGATATCGGTGCTCGCTGGGCCAATATCGACAACGAGCGTGAGGAGGTTGCCAGCATCAGCGCTGTCGAGCACGCGCGCAATAGCGTTAATATTAGGTTCAACAACTACTGGCACGAGTCCCACTGCCTCGGCTGCTTGCAAACAGGCGTCGACTAGCTGCTTGGGCACAGCTGACATCACAACGTTGAGCTGCTCTTTGGTGTGCTCGATCACTTCATAATCAACGTAAAGTGAATCGAGCGGCAAGGGGATATACTGATCGACCTCCACCTGGATAGCGCCATCGAGGTGCGCTGCTTCTTTGGCTGGGATCATGAAAGTGCGTGAGTAGGTGCGACTAGTCGGCACGCCGATCACTACGTGGTCGCTACCGAGGTTGCCAATGAGATGTTCGTTGATGAGCGAGCTAAGGCGCTCGGCCAGGTAGGAATCATCGGGGTTGTCGAGGGACGTCTGGACTTCCTTGGGGTCGAGGTCGAGCGAACCATAGCCTAGCACGAGCCAGCGCTTGGGGTCGATCGACATGATTTTGATGCCTGTCTGACTAATGTCGAGACCGATGATTGGTTTGTCGCGATAAAATAACTTTGCCATGATACGTTCGTTTCCGTCATTATAGCATAAGCGATATGATAAACGCTAGCGTTTTAAGGAGGATTGTCATGGATCGGTAGACTGTTGTTCGTGATGTGATAATGGCAAAAAAAGACAGGTCGCTGGCCAGTGGCAGATCACGCTATCGGATAAAGAGCTGATGCGTGGTTGAAACGCTGACGGAGAATAGGGAATCCAGCCTTACTTAATCTGATTTGCCATATTCGAGATTGGCAACATCACCGAGGCGGCAATGAGCCCGACCATGCCGCCCATGATGACGATCATGACGGGCTCGATGATGGAGCTGATGCCATCAATCGCGACGTCTACTTCCTCCTCATAATAATCTGCCACCTTTACCAGTACAGTGTCGGTCTGGCCGGTCTCTTCGCCAACGGAAAGCATTTGCGCCACGATGGGTGGAAAGAGTGGATTTTTTTCGATGATGCTCGAGAGGTTGCGCCCATTTTTGACTTGTTCGGCAGCATCATTGAGGGCATTTTCGTAGACTTTGTTGCCCACTGCTCGGGCAGTCACGCGGAGCGATTCGAGCACTGCTACCCCCGACCCCATCAACGCCGAGAACGTGCGAGCAAAGCGAGCAACGGCGATCTTGGTAATGATATCGTTGATTTTTGGTATCTTGAGAATGATGGTGTGGAGCCAGAGCTTACCTGCTGGTGTCTTGATATAGCGACGGAAGAAGTATATCCCCGCACCGAGCGCAGCAATGATAAAGATCCCATACTGGATGATAAACGCGCTCAGTCCGAGCATAAACTCGGTAATGGCGGGCAGCTTGGCGTCCGGCCCGCCGAGGCCGCGCACAATGCTGCCGATTTGTGGAATAACAAAGACCATCAAGCCAAAAAAGGCGGCAATAGTGATAACAATGAGTACGGTAGGGTATGTCATGGCGCTTTTGATCTTCTTGCGCATACTGGCGTTTTTTTCTTGTTGCATGGCGAGGCGCTTGAGGATGTCATCAAGGATACCAGCCGCCTCGCCCGCGCGTACCATGTTAATAAAAACGGTATTAAAGGTCTCTGGGTGCTTTTCGAGTGCGTCGGCGAGTGCCATACCGCCCTCAACATCGCGTAGCAGGTCACCTGTCACCATTTGGAGGGCTTTGCTACTGGTGTGGTCGTGCAGCGAGCCCATGGCGCGCAGCAGCGGCACACCGGCTGACACCATGGCACTGAGCTGGCGGGTAAACATCACCAAATCTTCACTCTTGACCTTGTTGCCGCCAAAGAGAGCAAAGCTGGCGCGCTTTGGCTTGACTTCCTCAGCACTAATCGGTCGCACGCCTTGGCGGCTCAGGCTGGCTAAGGCACTGGCACGATCAGGGGCGTCGATCGTCCCATTAATGGAGTCGTTTTTGTTCGTGATGGCGATGTAGCGAAATTGTGGCATGTTATTCCTTTGTGACGCGGAGCACTTCTTCTACAGTGGTGTTGCCGCGGATTGCTTTTATTAATCCATCGGTGAGCATGGTGGTCATCCCCTCGGCGACGGCTTGGTCTTGGATTTCGTTGCTGGTATTGCCGCTAATGATCATTTTCTGGATTTCGCGCGAAGTGCCGAGAACTTCGTAGATACCCACCCGGCCTTTGAAGCCGGTGTGATTGCACTCATCGCAGCCATTTGGGTTTGGCCGCCAGAGGGCAGCGATGGTGGTGTCCGTCGTGCCCCAGGGTGTCTCACCACCGACCTTTTGGACAATGGCTTGAGCCTCGAGCTGATGAATGTAATAGAAATTTTGGCCTGGTGCAAGGTGAAAGAGGCGGACGATTTCTGCGACTTCTGTTTGGTTGGGTACGTAACTCTGTCGGCAATTCATACAGAGGCGGCGCACCAGGCGCTGGCCCACTACAGCCTTAACGGTACTAGCGATGAGGAAGGGCTCGATCCCCATATCCAGCAGGCGTGGCAAGCAGGTGGCGGCGTTATTGGTGTGGAGCGTACTAAATACCAAGTGGCCGGTTAGGGCAGCTTGGACGCCAAGATTAGCTGTTTCGCCGTCGCGGATCTCACCCACCATAATAATATTTGGGTCTTGGCGCAGCAGAGCACGCAGACCGCTGGCAAAGGTCATACCGGCTTTGCTATTGGTTTGGGTTTGGTTGACGCCGGGGATCTTATATTCCACCGGATCTTCAATGGTTGAGATATTGACCTCAGGTGTATTAAGCATCGACAGGACGGAGAAGAGCGAGGTAGACTTGCCACTCCCGGTCGGGCCCGTCACGAGGATCATCCCGTTTGGTTCGGTCAGTGCTTGGTTAATAACAGCCAGCGAATGACCCCAGTAGCCGAGCTGCTCGAGCGTTACTGCTTGGTTCGATTCGTCAAGGATACGCATCACTACCTTCTCGCCATCAGCGATGGGTAACGTGCTAACGCGCAGGGCATATTGCTTGCCTGCGACTTTGATCTTAAAGCGACCGTCTTGTGGTACGCGGCGTTCATCTATCTTGAGGTTGGAGAGGATTTTAATGCGGCTTACGAGCGCGCCAAGCACATTCTTGGGTAGGCGGTTTACTTCTTTAAGGACGCCATCAATCCGGTAGCGCACCTGCACGAATTGCTCGCGAGGCTCGATGTGGATATCGCTGGCATTGCTGCGGATGGCATACTCTAGTAACAGATTAACCGTCTGGGCGATTGGTGAGTCTTCTGCTACCTCTGCTTCGGTCACCTTTTGGTTAGAGCCATCATCCTCGCGCTGGATATCGATCACTTCCTTGAGCTCCTGCGTCACATCGCCGCGGTACCCCTCAAGGCATTCCAAGATATTGCTGCGCGGTGCAATGTAGACACGGGTGTTGGTGCCAATTTCCTTCTCGATAAAGTTAACGGCTTGCACATCGTCTGGGTCGTCCATCGCGAGGTGGATGAGTCCATCAGGGTCGATCTTGAAGATGACAGCATTATACTGGCGAGCGATTCGCTCAGGGATGCGCGTAAGGATATCGGAGGGGATATCGCGTGGATCGGGCTCGATATAAGGGATATCAGCGTAGGTAGCGTAGAGCTTGGTGAGAGTACGCTCGTCGATGAGGTTATTTTGCAAGACAATATCTTGCAGCCGCAAATTAGACGACGCAGCCTCACTCACCAGTGGTTGGAGCTGCTGGCTGGTCGCAGCGCCACTGCGCTCGAGAAGTTTGACGATAGTAGAATCAGATATATGCATAGTACTTACGCTTAATTGTAGCTCATTATGCTTATGCTGGCTAGAGGATAGCGCAATATTCGTGTTAGCAGAGGTAAGGCTGTGCTATACTAGAGCCAGTATGCGTGTTATCTGTCAATCACTTGCTGATACATTACAACTTGGGCAGCGCCTCGGCCAGGCGTTACGCGGTGGTGAGGTGATTGTGCTGGTGGGAGATATTGGCGCAGGCAAGACGACGCTTGTTAAGGGGGTCGCGCATGGCCTCGCCATTACCGATGATATCCAGAGCCCAACCTTTACGATTAGTCGGTTGTATCATGGGCGCGATGATATCCAGCTTGCGCATTATGATTTTTATCGTTTAGGCGATGCAGGGGTGATGCAGCTTGAGCTGGCAGAGGCGATTGCTGAGCCCCGCACAGTGACTATCATCGAGTGGGCTCAGGCGGTGGCAGAGGTCGTTCCACCCGATCACCTAACGATCACGATCACTGCACAGAGCGAAACAGCTCGCCAGCTGGATATTGAGGCTGGTGGCACCGTGTCAACCCAGCTTCTCCAGGAGGTATCGGCGTGATTATTTTGTGGAATAGCGCAGGGATGGTGGTGGAGCTAACACTGGTAGATGACACTGGTACTCAGACGAGCTATGAGTGGCCAGCTGGCCGCACCCTGGCGCGCGATATGCTAGCTTATCTGCGTGATCGCTTGGCCGAGCATGGCAAGACACTGGCGGATATAACTGGCATTGGGGCCTGGCCTGGGCCGGGGAGCTTTACGGGGCTACGGATTGGTCTGACGGTGCTTAATACACTTGCGCACGAGCAGCATATCCCGATCGTTGGTGCGACGGGTGATGATTGGCGCGCTACCTGCCTTAAGCGGCTAGCACATGGTGAGGATGATAACATTGTCTTGCCTCAGTACGGCGCAGCTGCACACATTACCCAGCCAAAGAAGTAGCGAGTATGAAGCATAAGGGTAATAAATCGTTACCTCTGTAAATAGATAGACCTTTATATTGCCAGTTGCGCAAATTAGCCAAAACGCGATACAATATATGAGTCTGTAGATAGGTTTAATGTTTGATAACACCGGTGTGGGCTGACGTAAGTCTGATGTAGTAAAAACAACACATATCCGGAGAAAGGAATACCATGATAGAAGTACTCTTCGCGGCGATTGGCGTGGCGCTTGGTTTTGGTGGCAAGTACGCCTACGATCGCCAGCAAACTACCAATGGTCAGCGGACAATTGACAAAGAATTGGCTCAGGCCAAACAGCAGGCGGGCGATATCGTCCTCAAGGCGAAGGATGAGGCGCTACGGATCGAGAACGAGCGCCGCCGCGCCATGCAAAAGACAGAGAATCGTTTGCTCGAGCGCGAGGCAAGCCTCGATCGCAAACTCGACGAGCTCGATCGCCGCAGTGAGAAGCTCCGCAAGAGTGAGACAGAGGTCGATGAACTGAAGAATGAGATCCGTGAGATTCGGGGTCGGCAGCAGGCCAAGCTCGAGAAAATCGCTGGCCTCACCAAGCAAGATGCCGCCAGCAAGCTGATGCATATGACCGAGCGTGATATCCGCCAAGACCTGACTGGCCTGGTTGATAAATTACAGCGCGAAGCGATGGACGATGCCGAGGAGAAGGCCCAGATGATCCTCGTGACAGCGATGGAGCGCATGAGTAGCGAAGTGACAGCCGAGCGCACAGTGACGGCCATCAAGCTGCCCGACGACGATATGAAGGGTCGCATCATTGGCAAAGAAGGGCGCAATATCCAGGCTCTGCAGCGAGCTACTGGTGTTGACATCTTAGTGGATGACACGCCAGGGATGATCGTCCTCAGTAGCTTCGACCCAGTGCGGCGCCAAGTGGCACGCCTGAGTCTCGAGATGCTCATGAAGGATGGGCGGATCCACCCTGGTCGCATCGAAGAGGTTGTGGCCAAGGCAAATAAGCAGATTGACAAAGAAGTCGTGCGGGCTGGTGAAGATGCGGCGCGTGAGATTGGCGTAGCTGGTATTCCAAAGGAGCTGCTCCACCTTGTGGGTGAGCTGAAGTTCCGGACGAGCTATGGTCAAAACGTCTTGAAGCACAGCACTGAGATGGCCCAGATTGCCGGGCTAATCGCGGCAGAGATTGGGGCAGATGTGCGTACCGTGAAGATCGCCACGCTACTCCACGACATGGGCAAGGCGGTGACGCACAAGATGGAAGGCAAGCACCACCACATTGGGGCGGAGCTGGCCCGCAAAGCGGGCCTAAGCGAAGCAATTTGCCATGCTATTGAAGCTCACCACGATGATATCGAAGCCACGACCCCCGAGGCGATCGTTGTGCGGGTGTGTGATGCAGCCAGTGCTGCTCGGCCTGGTGCGCGCAACATGAGTGCCGAGAACTTTGTGGAGCGCATGCGCGACCTGGAGAATGTTGCCACCAGCTTCCGCGGCATTGACAAAGCTTATGCGATTAGTGCTGGGCGCGAAGTACGTGTCATCGTCCGGCCAGAGGTTGTGGATGACCTCAGTGCTATCAAACTCGCGCGCGATATCGCTACGAAGATTGAGAGCACCATGCAGTATCCTGGTACAATCAAGGTCAACGTTATTCGCGAGACACGAGCGATTGAATTTGCCAAATAGAGTCTAATGACTCAACTCATTACAGACAAAACCCGGTCAAGTAAATTGGCCGGTTCTTTGTCGTGTGGATTTGTAGTTTGAGATATAAATGCACACATGAGCTAAAGTATATCCCCATTTCGTGACGTTGTGATGGCAATGAGATATGCGTCTTTTAAATCGCCTGAGAGTTAATTATCCTTCATCTCCAGACTTGGCATCGGTTTATACGCCTCTTGTATGAATGGCAGGAGTATGAGTAGGTACAAAAAGCGATAGCCTTAGATCTATAAGCTCAACACCACAAAAGGGTTGATGTGGACGAGACGCTACATTTCTACAGTGGAGACAGGGATGTCAGGATTAGAGTTAGAATATAATGAGAAGCCTCTATTCTGTGATAAGCGGCCAAGAAGGAAGAAGAGAGAAATAATGACTTTTGGAGTCCGCAAAATGCATGATAGCACATAAGACCAAGACGATTGCAAAGGCAAAAAGAGTTGCCACCCGAATAAGATCATTAATAGGGGAGGTTATCGTGTGAGCGATATAGGAATTTGCTTTATTTAAGAATGATCTTGTAGCGTGCAAAACACCGATGCTACGATGCAACCTCACCCTGCTTTTCAGCAACGATGACGACTCGGCCAGTTTTGGCGCCACCTAAGTCGCAGCTGTAGAGCGTCAGGCGGGCGTCTTCTGTTGGGGCTTCGATCTCGACACTGGTTGGCTTGACGTCAAACTTTTTGGTGATTTTGTAGTTGTAGCGTTTGCCTTGGTAGTCGGCGAGAATTTGGTCGCCTAGGGCAAGCTTATCAATATGGAAGAATGGTGATTTTTCTACTGTGCCGCCAGGCGTTGGCTGAATACTAAAGCGGTGGGCTGCCACGACGAAGTTACCACCCTTCTCAGGGTTGCCGTGGTCTGGGTAGCGCCACCACGCACCACGATCGAGGGCGAGTTTGCCATTGGTGCCGTACGGGATATTAACGCCGATCTTGGGGATAATAATACGATTATCTTTGGCTTCAGGCTTGGCGAGTGTCGCTACAGTGATTGGCTTGGTAAAATGTGGTGCGATAATTGGTGATGTGGTGAGTAGGAGTAAATACCCTCCCACTAACAAAAAGAGGACTGCGATAGTACCGAATATCCAGTTTGGTATCGAAATGCGCGACATGCGCATACGCGAACGACGCGGCGCAGATGGCTGCCGCTTTGCTTTATTCATTGCTAGCATAATAACTCCTCATCTCTGTCTATTATACGGCACGAGCAGCAGCACGCCAATAGCATGACCATCATGGTATTAACAGATGGACCTCCCTTGGATACTTTTGCTGTAGAGCGAGGTGGATAGAGGACTCTAAGGGTTAAAGAGTAAAACTTTCATATTTCTTCACCCACGGTTTCATTCGGTGGAGTATACAGATCAATCACCAATCTGACTTAGGAGCTAATAAGTAGAAAGTGTTATCTCTTATAGTAATCTAAAGAAATGACTAGCGAGCAGAGAATCTAGCATTGAAAAGGTTAGTGTGGAGGCGTGGTCTAAAAAGCCACCCACCCAAAGCAAGGGTGGGTAGCATAAAGTAGTGCCGTGTGGTGGGCCCAGGCTACTATTGCTTAAATGGTTGCGCGAGAGTGAGACTCTTGTCTGCCTCGGCAATGCGGAGCAGTTCGTTGTACTTCGCTACGCGGTCGGTGCGCGAGAGTGAGCCGGTCTTGATCTGCCCACAGCCCAGGCCAACTGCCAAGTGACTGATCGTGGTGTCCTCTGTCTCGCCAGAGCGGTGGCTCATCACAGTGCGCCAGCCAGCGTTTTGGGCAAGCTGCACAGCTTGGATTGTCTCGCTGAGTGAGCCGATTTGGTTGGGCTTGACGAGGAGTGCATTGGCAGCGTCTTGGTCGATCGCTTGCTGGATGAGGCTTGTATTCGTGACGAGTAGGTCATCGCCCACCAGCTGGACGCGGTCGCCGAGGCGTTGGCGGAGCTGCTGCCAGCCTGCCCAGTCGCCCTCGGCTAGGCCGTCTTCGATGCTGACGATTGGGAATTCGTCGACAAGGGCAGCCAGCCAGTCGATCATCTCGCTGCTGGTCAGGCTCTTGCCTTCACACTTCAACTCATAACGGCCGTCATGGTAGAACTCACTCGAGGCAGCATCCATTGCAAAGACGACGTCTGTGCCAACGGTGTAGCCAGCATTGGTAATCGCTTCACTCAGCAAGGCGAGTGGCTCGCGGTTACCCTGGCGGACGCGTGGTGCATAGCCACCTTCGTCGCCAACAGTAGTGGGGTAGTCGTGTGCTTTGAGGACTTTGGCAAGAGCGTGGAAGATTTCGGTGCCCATGCGGAGCGTATCTGCAAAGGTCGTCGCACCCTTGCAGATGATCATAAACTCCTGGATGTCAGTCGCAAAAGCAGCGTGCGCACCACCGTTGAGGACATTCATCATTGGTAGGGGAAGGCTTGGTGTGCTGCCAGTTTGCTTAGCAATGTAGCGCCAGAGGGGTTGCTGCTTGGCATTGGCAACAGCCTTAGCGGTGGCAAGGCTAACGCTGAGGATGGCATTAGCACCGAGCTTAGACTTATTATCCGTCCCGTCAAGAGCAAGCATTGTATTATCAATCGCTTGCTGGTCGCTCGCATCGTGGCCCACCAGTGCAGGAGCGATAACGTCGTTAACGTGGGTAACTGCTTGGCTCACTCCTTTGCCAGTCCACTGGCTACCACCATCGCGTAGCTCCAGTGCTTCACCTGCACCGGTACTTGCCCCACTCGGGACGGCCGCTCGGCCCATCGTGCCATCAGCAAGGATGACGTCCGCTTCGACGGTGGGGTTGCCGCGGCTGTCTAAAATTTGTCGTGCTTTTATGGTTTGGATAGAGTAGTTGTTCATATCTTCTAGTATACCATCGAATGGAAGGCGATCGCCATTACCGTTAAAATAGCATGAACCAACTGCGAAAATTTTCATGCCAGACAAGGATATTGACAAAAGGTCATTTTGTAGATTCAAGCATTGTATTTGCTAGCACACATGGTACAATATAATTACGGCAACGGTTAATGAAGCGGAGGGTTGCAGCAACCCTGTGTTCTTCGTTTCGCACCTACACAGTAAGGAGGGCTATTCCCATGACATTCAAAAAGGTAGGTATCCTTAGCGTATTGGCAGTTGGCTCAATGGCGGCGGGATCTTTGCTGTTTAATACAGCACCAGCGTCGGCAGAGAGTTTCGGGCCGACAGCCAATGACAACGGTACATCCGTTGTCCAATACTACGATGGGACGAAACTGTTTTGCGTTTCTGATGCAAACTACCCCGATGGCACACCTGGCACGACAGCCTTTACAGTGGCGCCAACCCAAGGCAACGGCCCGAGCTATGGCCAAATCCTTGGCGCAGGCGAGACCGGCTGTGTCAGTCTTGAGGCAGCACCAGAGGGAGCAGCATATCACTACTGGCTGTTGTCTCGTACCGACGGATCAGTATATCAAGGCGATTTCGTTCGCTAAATAACTACTCACTGTAAGCACCCGATATACCCAAAAAACGAAAATGAAAACCCCGTTGTCGCAGCCCCCTTCCGGGGGCTTTTTGAATCTTGAGCGATTACACAGTTCTTGTGTTACTACTCTTAGTAGGTAGGTGTATGGCACTCACGCCAATAGTGCCGTATAATGGAGACATGACAGGAACACTTATCATCAGCCGGCACGGCGAAAGCGAATGGAATCTACAAGGTAAATGGACAGGCTGGACGGACGTAAGCCTTACCGAGAAAGGTAAGAACGATACGCGTCAACTTGGCGAGTTCTTGCGTGGTCGCACCATCGATGCAGTATATACTTCGGCGCTCAAACGAACGCATGAGACGCTTGATGCGTTGATGGAAGGTGCAGATAACCCAATCCGCTCGAGTGATGCCACGGTGGTGCATGCCTCTGAGCTGAACGAGCGTGACTATGGTGACCTAACTGGCAAGAACAAATGGGAAGTCAAAGAAGAGATTGGCGAGAAGGCCTTTAATGGTATCCGGCGCGGCTGGGATTACCCTGTACCCGGTGGTGAGACACTGAAGGATGTGTATGAGCGCACGATCCCGTATTTTGAGGCAAAAATCTTGCCGCGGCTCCAGGCGGGTGAGACCGTATTGATTGTGGCGCATGGCAACACGATTCGCGCACTTATGAAGTACCTCGACCGAATCCCCGAGGAAGATATGGGTACAGTGGAGATGCCCTTTGGCCAGTTGCTTGTTTACACGTTTGAGTCCGGCACAGTATACCCCACTGCATGCGATGTACTTAAAGCAGATATTGTACCACCCAAAGCGTAATAGTATCAGCAGTCTACGTTTCCGTGATGCGCCAGCTATATGCTGGTTGGTGATTGTTTACTATAGTTTCTTAGATAAATATCGCAGGGCGACCTTGTGTTTGTGGGGTGAGTATATTGGTCTTGATAGCAAGACAGTAGACAAGCTGCCATATTGTGTGGTATGATGGCAAAGTCTTGTATCGCGGGGTGTGGCGCAGCTTGGTAGCGCGCACCGTTCGGGACGGTGAGGTCGCTGGTTCAAATCCAGTCACCCCGACCATACTTTGCTCCGGCAAAGAGTGGTCGCCCGTGTGATATAAAGCGTATCGGGGTGTGGCGCAGTTGATAGCGCGCGCGGTTTGGGACCGCGAGGTCGCTGGTTTGAGTCCAGTCACCCCGACCATATTTGTAAGCAATTGTGATCTGGCTCGTGTAGTCAGATTATTTTTTGATAGGTACACAATATTTAGTGCGAACAAGAGCACCGTGAAGAGAAGACTGGGATGAGTGAGTATGACGTGCTCGTTTTTGCAGCTAGAATCCTTAAATATGGTTACCCTGCCACAGAATACAGAACGCGGCACCCCGATACAGTTACCCCAGCTGAGATAGCAGCAATGGATCCGCATGAATTTTCAGACTTTGCAACTGCACAAAGTGTGATTGATGATTTTCGTACTATTCCTCCCGCTCATCAAAGGACCGATTGATCTAAGTCGCTTTTTCACCTGCTTTGCTAAGGGTGAATTTTATAACTATAGTAACAAATGGGTTGCCAGCAACCATTGCCGGTTAATTTAAAAAACAGTGGTAAGACCACACACCATAGCATCACTTTGTGCTGTCGTGTATAATGACCAGTAGTTATGGTAGCGCAGTCTTCTCAGCCAGCAAAGTCGAAGGAGCAGCCCAAGCAGCCACAGCCACGGCGGTTTGCGCTTTTGGTGACGCATTGCTGCGCGTCGGTGGGGTATCTCTTTTGCTTGCTGCTATGGGTGTGGTGTGCTATGCAACTGCTCTACCCATATATCACGCGAGATAAGGCGCTTTGGGTCATACCAGAGCCGCATGATCAGCCAGAGATCACACTTCCACAGGGTATGCCCTCGGGAGCAGATTTGCCGCAGCCAGTAGCGATTGCACTCGTGGCGATCATCACCATCGGTATGATTGGATGCGGCCTCTATATGCTGGTCATGCTGCCGCGCAATATTGCCAAAACAGGCGAGCGCGTAGTAAAAAAGACAACGAAGGCAGTTGCGCCCCTAGCCACAAAATCTCACCAGCCAGTGAGCAAGAAGCAGCGTACCATCATCAACGCACGCATTGCAGCAGGTATTAAGGCGCTAGCTTGTGTAGTGCCAGTAGTTATCCTAATGATCTGGCCCGGTGCGGCACCGCTATCGCAGCATGTGGTGCGGATCGTTGCAGTGCTTTGCGCTGGCGTTGCCTCCTTGAGTTTTTTGCTTCAGTATGCGCTAGCACGGATGCTTGGTGTGCCTGATACGCTCCTCAAGTAGTTATTATATTCTTCTGACATAACAATACCTCTGCCAAGAGCAGAGGTATTGTGAGGATGAGTGCTATCCTTGCGGTGGGAAGGGATCCTTCTTGGGTGGGACGGTATCGGCATCGCGATACTGGGCGCTACCGTCGGCGCGCTGGATCCTGAGCTCGCCACCACCGTGCTGGCGCATATAGCGCCTGGTTTGGTCGATGACCTCCTCCTGGGTGGTGCCCACAAAGTGGACGCGGCCAGTGCCGTCGGCGACTGCTTGGTAGCCTTTGAGTTTGTTACCGCTAATCGTAAAATTTTGTGCCATGGAGTACTCCTCGTGCGGCTTTAACGATATTGGTACGCAAGGTGCCAACCCTGCCTCCTTCTAGCCTAATACAAGATTGCTTATTAGGCAAATTGATACTTTAGGGAGTAATGAGTTGAAGTGAGTTTAAAGCGGAAAAATAATTGTTTGATATATCACAGGTGAGGTTGATGGTGATACACGAGCACTTTTGATCTGGCCAAAGTATAGTGTATAGCGTTGGTGGCTCATAATTATGGATAAAATGGCTATGACATATATGCGATATGGCCAAAGTGTGCTATAAATATAAGCATAAGAGTATTTTGGAGGGGGAATAATGAAACGATGGGGATTGAGCGTCGTGCTGCTGTGCGGTGCACTCTATGGGCTCGCGATAGCTCCGTCAGCACGGGCAAATACATCGCTGTGTGGTACAAATGATCAGCTATTTCGAGCGGTGCGCCGGTCACTGGCGACTGATTCTGCGCCAACAGCGCGGGCGATGGCATGGCTCAAACAGATGATGGAGCCAAAGCGCAACCAGGGTGATGGCAGTACTATTACACCAGCACAAGCCTATGGCTTTGACTATCAAGCAAAGGTGAGCGGGCGCTTTACGCTTGCGCACCCACGACAAACCGAAAGTGCGACGCCACTGACGGTTCCTCATGCTGCGCACGCTGCCGAAGGCTACCGCGGTACAGTGAAGGGGACGGCACCAACGGGGGCGAACCCACGTGAAGTGCGGGCGTATCTCTACAGTGATGCTGAATATGAGCAGCCAGCTGCTATACCCGCAGCAGTGCAGCCTGATGGTACATGGACGCTTGACCTCTCACCTGTTAATCCGGCGTTTGCGGGGTCATGGCACTTCCGGTTATACGACAAAGTGACGGGGCAGCAGATTGGTGAGAGCTGGCCGCGACCTGTTACGTATAAGAATCTTGAGGTGCAGCTCTACGCGGTATCTGATAAAGAATACCTCCAAGCTACGCAGCCAGCTCAGGCAGATAATACCTTTAGTTTCGATGCAGTAGGTAAGGGGCATAAATTAATTCGCCTCTATGATACAGCAACCAAAACCATCATTGCCGAGTATTTCAAGCCAGAGCTGGTGGGACTTATTCGCTCGTATGAGTATGCACCAGGTCAAGATGGCTATGGTACACCGCGTGAGTCGTATAGCTATGTGTATGATCAGTCGCTGGCGCTACTCGTGGCGATTGGCGTGGACGATCGAGCAATGGCGGATAAGCTCGTGCATGGCCTAAGCGCAATCCAAGTCAAGACGGGTGAGCAGAAGGGGGCCTTCCCGGCGAGTGTACACCAGCTTGATTATACAGGGATCCAGCAGCCGATTTATTATACTGGTGGCATTGCCTTCGTGCAGTATGCGCTTATTCGCTATATGGAAAAGTATGGTGATCAGCAAGGGGTGCGCCAGATGATTCTTGATACCTTCCGCTGGCTTGAGACGATGAAGACGACGACTGGTGATGCTGCTGGATTGTTCCGTGGCGGAGTACGGATCGACAATGGCGTCAAGAAGGATATTGCGTGGCATGCTACTGAGCACAACACTGACATGTGGCATGTATACGAACGGGCAGCTCGCGTGCTGGGCGATAAGCAGTATGCCCAGAAGGCGGATGAACTTGCCAAAGCAACGGTGGCAAAACTATGGAATACACCCGAAGGGCGCTTTAACCAAGGATATAACGACAGCAGCAAGGCACTTGATACAACAAGCTGGGGCTCAATTTTCCTTAATGCGATTGGCGAATACGACAAAGCTAAGCAGGCGCTTGCTCATACTGCCATCTACAAAACAACCGATGGTGCGGCAAAAGGCTATACACCGTATTTGACAGGTAATTACGTGCCAACCGTATGGTTTGAAGGGACGTATGGCGTAGCGCAGGCGCATACTATCGCTGGGGACACGGCCACAGCGCGGGCAATCTTGACAGACACGTACCCGGCGCAGCGGCCCAATGGTGCATGGCAGTACGCGTCTAAGGCCGATCTGCCAAATGAACTAACCAATGCAAACTCGGTGGCATCGACGGCGTGGTATGTGTTGGCGGCCAGCTACCCAGAAGCAATTTGGTCGGAGTGCCGCGCGGCACTGGCGACAAATCCACTCGATCCAAATAAACCCAACCAGCCCACTCAGCCAGCCAAGCCAAGCCAATTCCACGGCCTCTTAGCCGACACCGGCATATCACTCTGGCAATTTGTCCTTGCGACAGCGGCGTTGCTTGCTGGCGGGATGCTATTGGCGCGCTATGTGCGACGCGCATAACAGCCACTACTTCAACCCACGAAAAGTGCTTGATTTAACATTCTTGCTATCAATTCCCTTATCTGTAAGGAGTTTCTTCATCGCTTTTACATCATCAGGCTGTCCAGCTAAGAGATACTGAGCTTTCTTGTCGTACGTATCTATCGACTTTTTAAAGCGTTCTTGACTCAGGGAAAGACTGGCATTGGTTTCATAGGTGACATTGGCTGTTTTATTTGCTAATTCCGAGAGCTCCTTGTCAAAGACCGTTACTCCCTTGTCTAGATGATAGAGCATGATAGGGCGTTTACCGGCCCATTGCCTGACAATTGGTCGCATCGCCGAGATACCGACATCAGATGCAAAGCAAACCAGTGGCTCGTTGCTGTCTGTAACTGACAAAGAAGATTCCAGCCAACTCACCTTGACCTGACTACCTGCTGGTAGGCTAGTCAAAGTTTTTTTATAAGGACTACCGCTATTGTGCGTCACTATGACGATTTCATTATCCTCAGGACTAGAGGCGATACTCAGCCAACGACTTATCTGTTCGCCCTTATGATCATTCTTTTCACCATCAGATGCCGTACTGGGTAGCGTGATCTTGGCGTAGGAGCTGGCTTTCCACGTCATATTATCAGGTTTTGCTAGGTGAATGACGTGGAGGTCGCCGCGAGGGTTTTCGATTGATGTGACCGATAACGTTTGGCCTCTCCCTAAGTAGGCGATGACACCCCAAGTGACAAGGCCTATAACCACAAGAATAGCTATAACGATGATTACCATTTTTTTACTCCTTTTCATGATGTAAACATACCTTTCACAAAGTTAGTGGCAAGTACTTCTAGCGTCCTACCGATACCCGGAAAATCACCTTCGGTGATATGTATATCCATGTAGTAAAACAAATTATAAACCTGTAAAATATCCTGAATCTTTTCCTCTGAATGTCCTTCTGCCACCATACGATTAGTAAAGGTTTCGACTAAAAACTGATGGAAGGTATTCGTAGCCTTACCCTTACCCGAAGAATAATAACCACGTAGTGTACGAGAGACGGCTGGATTATGCCATTCCGCCAGAATTTTATTGGACGAAACGAGGCTTTGTGACTGTTCAAAAATCTGCCTTACAAGCTCAACCAAATCCTGCTGCCAATCAATGTCGTCCATCATCGCTTGGCGAACGCGGTCGTTCTCCTCAACGTACACATCCAGAAAGATAGCCTCCTTGCCGCTGTAGTAGTTGTAAAAAGAACCAACTGCTACGCCAGCTTGTTTTGCAATTTCTGAGATCCCGGCCTCTTTATAACCCTTTTTTGAAAAGACGTCATAGGCGGCTGTTTTTAATGCTTGCTTCTTGTCCAATGCTCGTAACCTCCTTGGTTGTAATGCTCTGAATGAATAAATTTTTATATTCATTCATAGTATATGAAATCACTAAAGGGTATGTCAATAGAGGGATTTTCTTGATCATCTTTTGCTTGGTAGCTCGATTGATGATCTTACCTCATTAAGCGCCCTGTGACCGGGATTGAGTTTGATTCAGCAAAGATCGACACCTGAAACAACGAGAGTGCGTCATTGGCTCTGTATCTTATCCACTAGCTTCGTCAGCTTCACGCCACCGTACGTCCAGTGGTCGGCGCCGCGGTATGCACCGGAGTTGTTGACTTCGCCGCGTTGGGTGTAGATTAGGCGGGTCAGGGCAGATAGGCGCCAGGTTTTGCCGCCGTAGGTTACCTCGCGTGGGCCGGCCACAACGGCGGTGATGACTGGGTCTTTGATAAAGTGAATGCTCGCGCCCTTGTCGATACCCTTTTTATAAAAGCTAAAGCGCTGATCTTGCTGGTGCGCGGCGGTAACGGCTTCGAACGAGTCGGCTTTGCTAGCGGATTGAGTTGGCTTGGGGTAAATCTGCGTGCCATCAAGGGCAAGCAGCAGCCGCTGGATAAGATACTCATCGAGCGCAAAGAACTCGCTCCGGCCAATGCGGTGCTTGCTAAAGACTTCGTGCAGGAGCTGTTCCTTTTTGTGGTAATTATCTACCTCAATGGCGACCAGCCGCTGCAGCCCAGTGATATTAGAATAGCCGTTAGATTCGAGGTACTGCATGCGCGCCTCGAAGCGATCGGTGCTGGTCTTGCCAATCTTGACCAAGCCCTCAATGGCACTGGTCATAACATAAATCACTCCGCGCGGCTCGGACATGATTTTATTGTAGCAGACTGTGGGGTGGGGGAACAACCGACGACAATATAGCGTTCAAACCAACCTCGTTAATTAGGGGCGCTTGCAGTATAATGAGTGGCATGACAACAGGGGACAATCGTAAAGAACAAGAACGCAGCAAGCTGTAGGAAACCAAAGTTTTCGGTGTATAATACGAACATATTACCAAAGGGGAAATGAATGTCTGAAGACCAAAAACACCAACTACAAACGTCACTATGGAATATTGCGAATGATCTGCGTGGTAAGATGAATGCCGATGAGTTCCGTGACTATATTCTTGGCTTTATTTTCTATAAATATCTATCTGAAAAGCTTGAGCTCTATGCGGATGGATTGCTAGAGAGCGAGGGCACAACGTACTGCCAGCTCAACGATACGGATGCTGATTTTATTCATGAAATCCGTAGTGCAGCGCTCGATAGCTTGGGGTATTTCTTGCTGCCAAGTGAGCTTTTTACGCGAATGGCAGAGCGCACTGAGCTGAGCGATTTTATCGAAGATTTGCAGGCTATTTTGAACCATATAGAGCAGAGTACTGTCGGCACCAGTAGCCAGGACGATTTTGACCATCTGTTTTCTGAGCTAGATCTTAACTCTACCAAGCTTGGTAAAACTGTGGGCGAGCGTGCTGAGCTAATTGCTAAAGTGCTTCGCCACCTCGGCACTATTGACTTCCAGCTAGGTAATAGCCAAATCGATATTTTGGGTGACGCCTACGAATATCTTATTAGCCAGTTCGCTAGTGGTGCAGGCAAGAAGGCTGGTGAATTCTACACGCCACAAGAGGTAAGCGAAGTTCTTGCGCGCATCGTGACGCTGGGCAAAACGCGTATTCGGAGTGTGTATGACCCAACTTGCGGCTCGGGCTCACTGCTTCTACGAATTGGGCGGCATGCCCAGGTGAGTGAATATTTTGGCCAGGAAATGAACGGTACCACCTACAACCTAGCCCGCATGAATATGATTTTGCACGATATTCACTTTGATGCGTTTGATATCAAGAACGATGATACGCTTGAGCATCCACAGCATCTGAGTCAGCGCTTTGAGGCAGTGGTGGCCAACCCACCCTTTAGTGCCAAGTGGGCGGGTGACAAAAACCCACTGCATGCGAATGATGAACGCTTTAGCCCATGGGGTAGATTGGCGCCAAGTAGCAAGGCAGACTATGCCTTTATTACCCACATGTTGCACCACCTGGCGGATAATGGCACCATGGCGGTTGTTATGCCGCATGGGGCGCTATTCCGCGGCGCGGCAGAAGGTGTGATTCGCCAGCACACTATCGAGCGGAATTTGCTTGATGCGGTGATTGGTCTGCCGGCAAATTTGTTCTACGGTACCAGCATTCCGGCTTGTATTTTGGTATTTAAAAAGTGCCGCACGCATAGTGGCGTACTATTTATCGATGCCAGCCGTGAATTTATTAAGGGCAAGAACCAAAACCAATTAGGCGCAGATAATATTAATAAGATTATAGACACGTACGCTAACTGGGCAGAGGTAGATAAATACAGCCACATCGCTGAGCCAACAGAGCTAGCCGAGAATGACTACAACCTTAACATCCCGCGCTATGTAGATACCTTCGAAGAAGAGGCGCCAATTGACCTTACCGCCACCGCGCATGACATTCGCCAAATTAATACTCAGCTGGCCGAGGTGGATAAGATCATTGCGGCCTTTTGCCAGGAACTGGGGATTGAGGGAATGGAGTGATGGATCTTCCTGTGGTGTTTATGGATGAGACCGGTAATGCCGAGTCGGATAGGTTTTTTATATGTGGTTTTCTTGAGGTTAGTGATGTTAATGCATTTCATATAGGAATACGTCGTATTCGTGACCAAATCAGAGGGCTCGCTGATAAAAACAGAAAGACAAGAGTTCAGCAGCTAAAGGATCAGAATGATATTGACCAGTTGTATAATTTTGCAAAGAAGCCTAGTGCTTTTGAGCTAAAATTTAAGAAGGTAACTAAAGAAAATAAGAAGTTTTTTGAAGACCTTGTAAAAGTTCTGGCTTATAAGGTTGAGTTTAGATTTACTGCTGTAGTTATAGATAGAAGGGACCCGTATTATAAACACACAAAACATGTAGATATGTATAAGCGTATAGTTCGTCTGTACTTCAAGCATTGTTTTAAAGGGGAAGGTATTTTTATGCCTGATGAATTTGATCCAGGATTATCATGGGATGAGATTGTGCAGTCTGAAAAAATACGAACAGTTGTACCAATAGAATCACACGCCTCGATTGGGTTACAGTGTTGTGACATTTTGGGCGGTATAATCAGCCTAGGACTTAAAAGTGAGAGTGATTATACAAAGAGTGACCAGGTAAGATTTTCTGTTGTTGATATGTTTCAGGAAGTTTTTAACTGCAATATTAAGGAAAACTTTACTCAGAACAATCCTAAGTACATAAAGGTATGGACTATCGACTTTTCAAAAGCAAAGAACAAA
The DNA here is from genome assembly GCA_938045445.1 of uncultured Candidatus Saccharibacteria bacterium. Classification (GTDB taxonomy): domain Bacteria; phylum Patescibacteriota; class Saccharimonadia; order Saccharimonadales; family Saccharimonadaceae; genus Saccharimonas. Next base: position 30,239 of record CALIMM010000016.1, on the reverse strand, counting down.
AAATGAAGGTTCAAGCATGGACAAGAAACCCAACTCGAACCTTCCGGCAACTTCATAGTAACATAAGCATTCAGCTACGGCAATACCAAGGCAGCGTTTAAAAGTTTATCATAAGGTAAAGAAAGTAATGACCAATAATAAGACTAATGGTAGCGTACCTCAAATTCGTTTCCCAGAGTTTACGGGTGAGTGGAGAGAGGCTAAATTCAAAGATATATTTTGCCGTGTTACGAGTAAAAATAAAGAGAACAATCAGAATATATTAACAATATCTGCACAGTACGGCTTAGTTAGTCAGGACAAATTTTTTTCGAAGATTGTAGCGGCAAAGAATGTGCAAGGCTACTATTTATTGCATAAAAATGACTATGCTTATAACAAAAGTTACTCGAAGGGGTACCCGGTAGGTGCTATTAAGCGCCTCACCCAAGATAAAGGAGTGGTTTCTACACTGTATATCTGCTTCTCCTTAAGGCAGCCAGGAAGTGAAGTTTTCTTTGATCAGTACTTTGAATCGGGTAAACATAATAGAGAGATCCAAAAGATTGCGCAGGAAGGTGCTCGTAATCATGGTTTGCTTAATATATCTGTTGATGATTTCTTTGATATAAAATTAATAGTACCCGGTGCAGCTGAGCAGCAAAAAATTGCCGCATTTCTTGCTGCGGTGGACAAGCGGGTGGCGCTGCTAGAGTGCAAGGTGCAGCAGCTAGAAGCGTACAAGCGCGGCGCTATGCAACAGCTGTTTAGTCAGCAACTGCGTTTCACTCGCCCAGATGGCTCACACTTCCCAGCGTGGCAAGAGAAGCGGCTGGGGGAGATAGGGAAAATAATAACAGGTAAAACTCCTGCAACTTCAAACAGGTCTTTATGGGGCGGTACTATTGATTTTATTACACCAAGCGATATAGACGATGGAAAATATCAGAAACCTACAGAGAGAACCCTAGCAGAGATAAGTAATCTAAGGGTGCTACCTCCTGGGTCTATATCCTTTACCTGTATAGCTTCTATAGGTAAAATGTCCATAACGAAAAGACCCTCTGTTACAAATCAACAGATCAACTCTATAATTACGAGGCAATGTATAGATAACGAATATCTGTACTACTGTCTTTTAAATATGACCCCAAGAATTAGGGCAACGCAAGCTAATACAACACTACCTATTATCAACAAGGCAGAATTTTCAGGGTTTAAGGTCAGAGTACCGTGTATGGCTGAGCAGCAAAAAATTGCCGCATTTCTCTCTGCTTTAGATGAAAAAATCGCCCTCACCCGCCAACAGCTGGATAAAACAAAACAATTTAAAAAAGGATTATTGCAAAGGATGTTTGTATGATATTAGGTAAGGTCCGTATACAAAATTTTAAGTCAATTAAAGATTCGGGCTGGGTGTATTTATCAAAGAGAGACCCTATCACTATATTGGCTGGGCAGAACGAGTCGGGTAAGACTTCTTTTTTGCGTGCGTTACGATTTTTTGAGGAGGGAGCATACTCTACTTTTGAGGAGGATGACTTGCGTTTAGATAGCCATCCTGAAATAGATCTGGTTTTTTGGCTTAATGATAGTGAATATGGGGACCTAGCGAACAGGACGAATGAGAAGTTAGCCGATTATTATAAAAAGGAGGGTGTTAAATTTACTAGAGGTAGCATAGAAGAGTCATCCCACGAATTGATAAAATTTGTGCAGACAAACGAAGCACAAAGCATTATAGATGACTACAACAGTAGCCTTGGCGACCAAGAAGAAAAGTTTATACCAGAGGATTATTTCGATTCTATTCGTCCCAAGATAGTATTTTACTCATCTTTTAAAGAGAATGTGCTGCCAGGAAAGGCAGAGTTCAACGATATAGACACGAACCAAGCAATACAGGACTTTCAACATGTCTATAATATAGACTTTAAAGATCTGATGCAGTATGGTAGCTCCGACCAAAAACGGACTATGCAAAAGGTAAGGGCTGAGGAGGCAGCAAGCGAATCGCTCAACCGCTACTGGCATCAAAAGATTTCGAATGAGGAGTCAAACTATAGCTATAAGATTGATATAATCCCTACACCAGATTCATTTACATCATATGTAAATTTTTATATAGATCAAGGTGATAACATGCCTTTGAAAATATCCCAAAAATCGCAAGGATTTCAATGGTTTGCAGGGTTTATATTAAAATTGCGTGCACACGAGGTTGAATTTAAAGAAGGTAGCATGCTGTTGCTTATAGATGAGCCGGGTCAGGGCCTCCACGAGGTTGCACAGCAAGATGTAAAGAAAGTGATAGAGGAGATTAGCGAAAAGCCTGGTATACAGGTTGTATATAGCACACATCAGCCTATCTTATTGGGTGGAAGTGATGTAGACTTTTCTAGGCTAATTTTTGTCGATAGGAATAATGAAGAAGGATCTAAGTTTAGGACTATATCACAACTAACTACTTCTACAGGATCTTTGGATGCATTGACCCCAATACGTTCGGCCCTTGGGATGGTTACGCTTACAGATCCTATCGCAAAAAAGATGGTATTTGTAGTCGAGGGTATTACCGAATACTATTATATGAAAGCTATGTTTGGAGATAAGTTTACTATAGTACCATCGTCTGGAGTAGATCAGATACCGAATATATTTGCCATATTGTACGGATGGGGCGTAAAGATAAAAGCTATGGTTGATGATGACGGTCAAGGGAGGAAGGTTTACAATAAGATCAAGAAAGCATTTTTCAATGATGAGGAGGGCGAAGGTTTTAAGTCGGTAGTATTAAAAATCCGTAATTCGGATGGTATTGAAAATCAAATAGGAGTAGATGACTGGAAAGAAGTTTTTAAATCTTTTAATATTGAATATAACGACTCAAAAACAGTGATAGAGAACATTAAGAGTTCGGGTGTAGGTAAGGTTATTTTTGCAAGAGAGTTCTATGATAAATATTCTAGCAATATTGCTGCAGTTTCCGATGATACAAAGGCCAAATTTAAAATAATAGAGGAATTTTTAAATAACTAACATGACTCACCAATCCGAACAAACCCTCGAAAACGACCTCGTCGCCCAGCTGGTAGCTGGTGGGTATAGCAAGGTCGATTTACCTGATGAGGCGGCGATGCTGGCCAATCTACGGCGGCAGCTGGAAACGCATAATGCTGCCAAGCTCGGTGGCGTAGTGCTCACAGATACAGAATTTAAAAGTGTGCTAAACCACTTGGGCCGTGGCACGGTGTTTGAGCGGGCGAAGACGCTGCGTGATAAAATGCACCTTGTGCGTGAGGATGGCAGTAGTGTATATTTAGAGTTTTTTAATACAAGCCAGTGGTGCCAAAATGAATACCAGGTGGCGCAGCAAATTACTAATACCGGCACCTACGAAACGCGCTATGATGTGACTATACTAATTAATGGCCTGCCATTAGTGCAGATAGAGCTTAAGCGCCGCGGGATAGAGCTGCGCGAGGCGTTTAACCAGATCAATCGCTACCGCCGCCATAGCTATAGCGCGGGCTGTGGACTATTCCAGTATGTGCAGCTGTTTGTCATAAGTAACGGTGTGGATACCAAATATTATGCCAATACGGTAAGTAATAGCGGTGATAAGAAAGCAAGCTATGAATTTACTTACTACTGGACGGATGAGCAGAGTGTGCGCATAAGCGAGCTAGGGCAGTTTGCGGATATCTTTTTGGAGCGGTGCCATCTGTCGCAGATGATTGCTAAATATATTGTGCTGAATGAGTCGACCAAGACATTGATGGTGCTGCGGCCATACCAATACTATGCGGTAGAGAAGATTGTAGATAAGGTAGCAAAGGGTGTTGGTGGTGGCTATATTTGGCATACGACAGGGAGCGGTAAAACACTGACTAGCTTTAAAGCGGCGCAGCTAATGACGGAAAATCCGGACGTCGACAAAGTGATGTTTGTGGTAGACCGCAGTGACTTAGACTACCAGACGATTAAAGAGTTTAATGCCTTTAAGGATGGTAGCGTAGATGGTACCGATAGCACTGCTACGTTGGTGCGGCAACTCGCCGACCCTAACACCAAGCTGATTGTGACGACTATCCAGAAGCTAGATAAGGCTGTGACACGCCAACGCCATGCGCAGGCGATGCAGGCGGTAAAAAATAAGCGATTCGTATTTATTTTTGATGAGTGCCACCGCTCGCAATTTGGCCAAACGCACAAGAATATTACCAGTTACTTTACTAATTACCAGCTATTTGGCTTTACGGGGACGCCAATTTTGGCTGATAACGCTACTAGCAATGGTGGGTTTGGTAAGCGTACTACGAAGGATCTTTTTGGTGAGCGTCTGCATGAATATGTAATAACCGATGCGATTAACGATGGCAATGTCCTAAAGTTTAGTGTGGAATATGTGGGGCGATTCACACGGCGTGAGGGGGCTGATACACAGGCAGATATTGATGTTGAGGCAATCGACATCAAAGAAGCGATGGAAAATCAGGCTCGGGTAGATAATATTGTGGATTACATACTAGCGAACCATGGCCGCAAAACGCATGGGCGTGATTTTACCGCTATGATGTGCGTTAGTTCTACCGATTTACTGCGTATGTACTACGATGCCTTTCAGCGCAAAAATACCAAGCTCACTATTGCAACGATTTTTAGCTACCAGGCGAATGAAGAAGACCCAAATGCCGATAGTTTACTGGATGAAGATGTATTAAAGTTCGCTGGCCCCGTCAACCAGTCTGCACGTGATTTTCTGGAGAGCGCTATGGGTGAGTATAATGCGCGGTTTGGCACCAACTACACCACGCGTGATAGCAAGAGCTTTTATGGGTATTACAAGGATATTGCTCGGCGTGTAAAAAATCGCGAAATTGATATTTTGCTAGTGGTAAATATGTTCTTGACCGGGTTTGATAGCAAGACACTCAATACGCTTTATGTAGATAAAAATCTAAAATACCATGGTCTTTTGCAGGCATATAGTCGCACAAACCGTATTTTGAATGAGCGCAAATCCCAGGGTAATATTGTGGTCTTTCGTAATCTAAAAACTGCGACGGATAAGGCAGTGCAGCTATTCAGTAACAAGCAAGCCATGGAGACGATCTTCCTAAAACCATACGAATGGTATGTGCAGGACTTTAACCAAAAAGTAGCAAGGTTGCTGGCTTTTACTCCAGAACCACGCAGCGTCGATACACTACTCGGTGAGGCTGAAAGGCGGCAATTTGTGGAGCTCTTTCGTGAGGTTATGCGCACGCGTAATGTGCTACTGTCGTTTGCTGATTTTGCCAATAGCGATGTTGATATGAGTGAGCAGCTCTTTGAGGACTTTAAGAGCAAATACTTAGATATATACTTTGAGCGCCGTAGCAGTAAAGAAAAGGTGAGTATCCTGGATGAGGTGGATTTTGAACTAGAATTAATCCGCCGCGATGAGATCACCGTTGATTATATTATAGGGCTTGTAGCCAAAATGGCAGAGGCTAGTGAGCAAGAAAAGAGCCAATTACGTAAGCAGATAACAGAGCTCATTAATGGTAATGAAAAGCTGCGTAGCAAGCGTGAGCTCATTGATAAATTCATCACCAGCTGGCTGCCGCATATTGCTGATAGTGATAGTGTCGAGGAGGAGTTCCAGCGTTTTTGGGGTGAGCAGGAGCAGCATATGCTGGAGCAATTAGCTGCAGCGGAGGGCTTTGACCTAGCACGACTGCGCCGGCTGATTGATAATTATAACTATACTGGGCGCTTGCCGCGGAGTGATGAATATGTGGCGGCCCTGAAGGATAAACCACGGCTTAGTGGACGCCGGGCTCTTATTGAGCGCTTGAAGACAAAGGTATGCTTATTTATCGATACATTTATAGAGTGAGAGAAGCAGAGGGCTAAGCTCCATGAAAATCCCCGCCACGATCAAACCCAACTCCCGCCACCGCGAAGAAGTCGTGGCGGGCAGTGACGGCACGTATGTCATCTACACCAAGGCGCCGGCGATTGAGGGCCGGGCGAATGCGGCGGCTACCAAGCTGCTGGCCAAATATTTTGGCGTGCCGCAGTCGGGGGTGAAGCTGGTGCGCGGTGCGACGTCGAAGCATAAGGTGTTTGATATTGATAGCGCAGCTCTATAAAACACATATGGGCGTAGAGCGCCCAACAAAAATGACAATATACAGCTTTTGCAAGCAGTACATCGCCAAGGGCTCTTGTACACATAATGCACACGATAAAAGTGAGACGTTGTAAAACACTGGAATGTAAATTCCCAAATGTCTATCTCCTTCTGTAGGCAATTGCCTCGTATTACCTCATTAGATAAAGCGATGACATCACTACTAATTCCAACAAGTATGTCATGACAGTGTAATAACTCTCTCGTGCAATGCTAACTTATAGAAACCTGAAAAAGGAAGAGTAAGAAGCTCAAAAAATATTAATACTCAGGCTCATGTATCCCTACGGATAATTAGCACCTGGCACAGTCTTGCCGAGTAGCGCTTGCACGGTGACGAAGCGATAACCTTGTTGTTTGAGCGTGCTGAGGATGCAGGGTACGGCATTGACAGAGGTGGGGTGGATGTCATGCATGAGGATGATGGCGCCTGGCCGCGCACCAGCAACGGCACGATTGCAGACGATGGTGCTATTGCGATCGGCCCAGTCGCGCGTATCGACCGACCACAAGATAGAGGCCATACCGCGCTGGCGTAGCTGCTCGAGGACGACGCTATTCACTGCGCCATATGGTGGACGCATGATAGTGGGCGCGGTGCCTGTTGCTTGAGTAATAGTACTGTTGGTTCGGTCGATCTCGCTACCGATTGCTTCTGCGCTATACTGCGGCAGTACTGGGTGGCTCCACGAGTGATTACCGAGCTGGTGACCACTGGTATGGATGCGGCGCACGACGTCAGCACGGGCTGCAACTTTGCTGCCGATCATGAAGAATGTGCCTTTTGCACCATATTGGTCTAGGGTATCAAGCAGCTCGTTGGTGTATGGTCCAGGCCCGTCGTCGAAGGTGAGGGCGATGCAGGCTTGAGCGCAGGACGCAGAGGGCGCTGGTGAGGCTGGTGCAGGGGTAGCAATTGGCTTGGGCTGCGGCTTGGGCAGGGCAGGAATGGTGGCAATTTGCCGCGCCTGGGTGGTTTGCAATGCAGCGAGGATGCTGGTGAAGGGGAGAGAGATCGTCATTGTGCCATACGATGACGGCACGAGCGCAGCTTGGCTAAAGGGCCAGGCAAGCGTATTGTCTTTAGTGATAACGAAGTTGGTGAGTGCGTCCTCTGTGACCATTTCGCCAAGATCGACGGCTGGCTGCTGGCGCTCGGCAATTGTGGCAGCAACGGAGCGCTGCGCCGCATCAATGACAGTGCGGAGGTGTACAGTATTACCGCCAACGAGATCGCGCAGGGTGATAGCCGCACCCGTCTGCTTGTTGAATGTCCAAAATCGGGTGAAACTGGCGGGGTGAGCACCGTGAGTGTCTTGGTTAGCCTGGATAATAACGGATAGGGCAGTATTGGTATTGTGGGTAATTTGGTAGCTGATTGCCTCGGTCATTGGTCGATGGAAGGTGCGGCCGGCCGCGACGCTTTGGCGAAACTCATGATCGAGCTGGTCGATGGCGCTCGCGATAGTAGTGTCGATCGTGTTATTGCCTGTCAGTGGATATTCAAGCGAAACCTTTTCTTTAGTAGAAGTGCGGCTGACCAGCTTCGAGCGGATACCTTGGTAGTGCGAATCGACGAAGGAGTATTTCTCGTCTGTTTTGTCGGTTGCGCGTGCGGCTGGTGGGGAAGGCTGCGGTGCAGCAGGGCGCACCACGTGAACGATAATAAGGGTGACAACGAGGCCACATAATGCACAGGCAAGTAGTGCAAGCAAGATAACCATGCGCCGCCGCGCTTGCGTGCAGCGCTGTTGGTGTCGCTGCAAACGCGATGCTGGTGAGGGAGATTCATGCTCCATAACGCTAGTATAGCAAAATAATGAGCATAAGCGCCATAGATATGATGATTATGCTCACACCTATTGCACCAGCGCAGCCTATGGTATAATTTAGGCAGAATATGGGACCACAACAGCCGCGATTCAATAGTTTTCCTGAGCAGCCTCGGGCAAACAACCAGAATATCTACCGTTCGCCAGCGCCTCAGGCGCATGAGCGGCTTCCTGCGCTCATGCCCGAGCGTCGGAGCGAGCAGCAGCCCGCTGACACGCATGAAATGATGCCGATGGTCCCGCAGCAGAGCCTCACACTGCCAGCTCTTCCTACCACAGTTATTGCTGCGCCACAGCCCGACCCGGATACAACCGTCACAGCTGCTCCTGCAACTGCTGCAGACGAAGACCTGATCGAGAAAGACTGGGTTATCAAACTCAAGCAGATCATTAAGGATACCCAAGATGACCCCTACCAGCGTGAGCAGCAGGTTAGTGCTCTGCAGCGCGACTATATCTACAAACGCTATGGGCGCAAAATTGGCGCAACGGAGAACTAGATGAATACCGTCACCACATTCATTATTGTTTTTGGCTCGGCCGGCCTTATTCTTATCATCTTGTTTGTTGCCTTCATCGTCTATCGCAATAGCATGCGCGAGGCCAAGAATTACGAGCGAGGCCTTAAGATGGTGCCGATTCTCATCCACTTGCCGCCCGCTAGTGATGATATCGACGGCGGCGGGCGCGACAAGCGTGACCTCACAGAAGAGGTGCTATCGCAGGCCCAAGTGATGTACAACATCATTGCGAGTACTAGCACCAAGGGATTTATGAGTCGGATTTATGGGCAGCGTCATGTGTCGTTTGAGATTGTGGCGCGTGAGGGGCTGGTGTATTACTATGCAGTGGTGCCAACAGTGCTGACGGACACAGTGCGCCAGGCAATTGCTGCAGCTTACCCATCGGCACGGCTCGAGGAGGTGTCGGAACACTCGGTGTTTAGTAAGGTGGGCAAGGCGAGTGGGACGATTGGTGGTGAGTTTACTCTGCGCAAAGAATTTATTTACCCGATTTCCACCTATATGGAGTCTAAGCGCGATGCGTCGCGGGCGCTGCTCAATGCAGTGTCTTCAGCTGGGCGCGAGGATGGGGTGGGAATCCAATTTTTGATCCGCCCAGCGTATGAGAAGTGGACGAAGCGCTCTATCTCGGCTGCTGAGCAGATTGTCAAGAACAAGGGTGAGAAAAAGAGTAGTGGCGGCAGTGGCCTCTCGGCGCGTGATGTTATGCAGGCACTATGGAAGCCGCCTGAGGCAAGTGACAAGAAGGAATTCCAAGCCGAAAAGCCACTCAGTGCGGTGGAGCAGGCTAAGGTTGATGCTATCCAAGAAAAGATTCGCTACCCCGGCTATGAGGTAATGATCCGCGTGGTGGTATCGTCCAACACGGCGGCGCGCTCACAGGTGCTGCTCAAGAATATTGTGGCGGCGTTTGCACTGTTTGATTCGCCGAGCTTTAATGGCTTTAAGTTTCACCTTACTAAGAATGTCGATGAGCTCGCGACGGCCTTTATCTTCCGATTTTTCCCGCAGGCAAATAGCCGCGATATTCTCAACTCAGTGGAGCTTGCCACTCTCTTCCATTTGCCAGACCAAAATAGCATTCCTACCTCGCAAGTCAAGCGCCAGATGAGCAAGCAAGTCGATGGCCCAACAGAGGTGATGGAGACGGGGCTATTGCTTGGCTACAATGAGTTCCGCGGCGTGCGTAAGCCGATTCGCCTGGCCGATAAGGACCGTCGGCGTCACATCCATATCATTGGTCAGACGGGCGTGGGTAAGTCGGTCTTGCAAGAGAACTTAGCCTACCAGGATATGCTGGCAGGGCGGGGTTTTGCCTTGGTCGATCCACACGGTGACTTAGCTGAGGCATTGCTTGCCAAGGTGCCGCGCGACCGGGTGGAGGATATTGTCTACTTCGACCCAGGTGATATGAGCAACCCAATTGGTCTTAATATGTTTGAATTCGATCACCCCGACCAAAAGGACTTCTTGGTGCAGGAGGCGATTAACATGCTCTATGGCTTGTACGACCCAGGCCACACCGGTATCGTTGGGCCACGCCTCGAGCACATCTTCCGTAACTGTGCGTTGCTGCTGATGGCTGATCCTGCGGGTGGAACGTTTGTTGATGTGCCAAAACTGCTGGTGGATGAGCAATTCCGCAATGCCAAGCTCAAATACGTAACAGACCGGCAGGTGCTCGACTTTTGGACGAAGGAGTTCCCAGCCTCGCAGCGCTCTAACGAAGCTGGTGATTTGATTAGCTGGGTGATCTCCAAGTTTGGTCCATTCATTAGCAACGATGCGATGCGTAATATTATTGGTCAGACTAAGAGTGGCTTTAATTTCCCTGAGATTATGAATAACAACAAGATTTTGCTTGTTAACCTCTCCAAAGGTAAGATGGGTGATCTCAACTCGAAGTTGCTTGGTATTATCTTTGTCATGAAGTTCCAGGCGGCTGCGATGGCTCGGGCTAATATCCCTGAGCACGAGCGCAAGGACTTTACACTCTACGTTGACGAGTTCCAGAACTTTGCCACCGATAGCTTCGAGACGATCCTCAGTGAGGCACGTAAGTATCGTTTGAGTTTGGTTTTGGCCAACCAGTTTATGACGCAGCTCAAGGAAGAACTGCGCGAGGCTATCCTTGGTAACGTTGGTACAACCATTACGGGCCGAATTGGTACGACTGATGCTGAGATTATGGTTAAGCGCTACACCCCTGTCTTTACTGCTGAGGATTTGACCAAGTTACCAAACTTCGAGTCGGTCTGTGTGGCGCAGATTAATGGTACGCCGTCAGCGCCATTTAGTATGGCGTGGATTCCGCCAATGGGCGAACCAAACCAGCAGTTGAGTGATGCCCTCAAGAAGCTTTCGGCCGCGAAGTATGGCCGGCCGCGCGATCAAGTGGAGCGCGATATATCTGCCCGTATCAGTGTGCAGCAACCTAGCCAGCCAACAGCCGGAGCAGGGCGCCCAGGGGGTGCAGCTGGAGCTGGCGGTGGGTCGTCCTTCCTCGATGAATGGCTTGCAAAGCGTAAGCAGATGAATACAAAGAAACCGCAATCGGCGGCAGCATCATCGAGCGCGCAAGCCCCTCGGCCCAGTAGCCCGGCTGCTCAACCAGCTCGGCCACAAACCGCGCCAGCTTCTTCAGCTCAACCATTGCGTGCTCAGCCAGCCGTGCCACCAGCGTCTTCGTCCTCTCAGGCGCCACGGCCACAGCCAGCTGGCGCTCCCCGCACTATGCCAAATCCAAGTATGTCATCTCCATCGTCGGCTGCTCGGCCTGCTCCACCACCGTCACCAGCGGTGCAGGATGCGCTTGACAGAGCACGCCATGCTGCGCGGCCCAATATCCTTGGTGGCCAGCAGACCGAGGCGCGTGCTCAGCCTACTCCACCGGTCGCACCACCACCCGTTCCCGAGCCAGCTATGCCATCGCCAGAAGAGCTAGAGCGCGAAGCCTTGCGTCGCCAAGGCACTCTCAACACTCATGGCGACCTGAGCGGCGAGCCACAGGAAGTATCGATTAAGTTACATTGATAAACGCTTAATACAGGTGATAGAGAACACAAGCGACAAGTACGATATTTTTCGACGTTCGTTACCATGTGTATTATACTAAGTCTATGAAAACGCACTACACTTTACTGGAACTAAGCCAAGGTTGGCGGTATGTCGGCGACGATTGGGAACTGGATTCTGATAACATAACCTGCCGAAACAAGATCACGTCTGCGACAACAACATTCGGTACTGACGACACATGCCCCTGGTGTATTGAACTTGGAGTTGGGTTCACTCTACAAAAATATGTCGAAATTGGTGATCCGTATCTTATAGAAGGCAGTCGTTACGTCCTTACTGTCTGCTCGCCGTCGTTCGTTGATGATCCACGTGGCACGTGGTACTTTGAAGACGATAATGAGGCAAAGCCTCTGATTATGAATACACTTGACTACGACGCTATCTTTGAGTTTGTTCAAACGAAATTAAAGGAGTACGTCTTTACACCTACGCCTGATCGTCCATATGGAGACGATGTTGAATTTCACAATGTCACGAAACACTGGCTCTTTGATGCAGATTGGGAGGATTATTATCGATAGTTTTTCGTCGTTATAATTTACATATGACGAGATTAGCTTTATGCACCTTCATGACAGGTGATAGCAGAAGGAGGGGCTCACCGCCACACTATCCGCCCGTTCTGAGACTGAATTTCTCACAGCACTCCTAGGTTATATTAAGCACGAAGATATTCTTGTAGAAGCAGGCAGAGGACTGACGCACAAAAGTAATTTGCTAGTTAATAGAGTATTTGTAATTGACATTTTCATCTGTTAGTATGATAGTTATATACTGATAAGACAGAAGGAGCGCACTCATGAACAACTTTGACGGATCATCATTCACGATCGGCATCTATGCAGACAAAGACAACGCTGTTACGATGTCTAAAATTATTAATGCATTGAGTACCGTTGATCTTCACTTTGCCAACAAGATCTTCGCAGCCACGACGGCCAGTGAGATGCCACAGTTAATGAATTTTGCTAAGCCAGTAGAACAAATTAATCACTATATCGATGAATCGCACAAGATCCTATACGGGCTCGCCTGCTGGCACCCTTATTTCGAAAATGTTGTTGTTGGATTGGATCAACATGCGAACGACAACAAGGGATATGCGATAAGACTGTCATTTGACTCTGATGTGCTGGGCATTCCAGTTGCGCTACGTGACGAGCAGGATAATGATGATGCACTTCTATTTTGGAGTACAGCAGCCACGATTATGACTAACTTATCTGTCAAGCTCAATGCATGCTATGCAGCGATGGGAGAAGAGATCGTATTTCCGACACCCAAAGAGATTATTGGTGACCACTCCTCTTGGGAAAACTACAAACCTACCACTTGGTGGTTCCCCGAGAAACTTGTATCGGAACATATTCTGCCAGATGAAGACCCAAATCCTGATACATCACCAACACAGACCCCTAAGGAGGCAGGAAGTGTTGTGGTCTCTTACTGGGATCCACTAACTGCCAATGCACCGTTTTATCAAGCCGAGATGGATATGATGTTGGCGCGGCTTGGCGAGAGGCTAAAGTCTTAGAGCTTCGAACATACTTTAGTAGTAAACCAGAAGAAATATTGATTATCTTATACGAGGATCTATCCAACTTAAGGTATCAATATGTTATATAATACGTTAATCAAATAATTTTAAATACGTTATGGAGTACCTATGGCAATAAAAATAGATGGAAATATTACTCAGTACATCAAACTAGTCGGACAGAGCGGAGAGACAGTCAGGGCGGAAGTGCAACGCATTATCGACAAACTAGGTTGCACTCCTGTCATCCGAGAAGTCGACAAGGAATTTCTCGGGTACGGTTCAAGCAAATCATTCTGGTTACTGCATGATGCAGGTGTAGAATTTCATTGGGAAAATGACACGCTTACAGCAGTAGCGCTATACACTCTACCAAGTAGATCGTCTGTTTCGGAATACAAACCCTATACAGATTCTCTATTTGTCAATTTCTCTAACACCGATACGCGCGACAAGATTATTCAACATCTCGGCACACCACCAAGAGAAGGAGAGTGGAAACGCTCTTGGATCTGCTACGACAATCCCAATAACACTTGGACAAATTTTGAGTTTGATAATACGCTGCATTTGCGAGCGGTGATGGTTTGCACGCCTATAGGATAGTTGGCTTATCTATCCTTCGCCAAGATGCCAAACATACGCTCTACATACTCGTTAGCAAATCTGACAGTAGTATCATTCGCTCATGACATACGTAGCCACCGTCGTTCAGGTACTTCTCTCTAGTCTGAGTAACCTCCCTCTAGAGTAGTGAAGTCTGATTAATAGGGCACTATTTCACATGAGAAGTGTACGTTATCAGTGATTGAATCATGTTGTTGATCGAGCAGTGATTTGCAGAGGTAAGCTACACATTCCGTCGACCAAGCATCATCATGCGCACAAAGTCGAAGGCGAGGCCGCAGAGCCAGCCGAGGGCGAAGGCGGCGATGGATTCGGCACCGGAGAGTGGATAGCCGTTGAAGCGGGCGATGAGGTAGATAGCTAGAGTGAGTACGAAGGCGGCAATGGCACCAGAGAGCAGCGCGTTGGGCCGAGCAACGGTGTTGCCAGTGACTTCGCTTGCTTTCTCGATGGCTGGGTTGTGGATGACTTTGCTAAAGGCGCGGCTCGAGGGCGAGAGCTGGGATTGGACGGCTGCCATGGTTTTATCGAAGCGTTCTTGCTGGGCAGCTGGGCTGGCTTGGCGTTGGCGCTCGGCGCGTTGTTGTTCGCGGGTTTCGCGCTGGCGGCGCTCAGCTTCGGCAGTGGCTCGTTTTTGCTCGGCAGCTTGCTCGTAGACTTGCTCGGCTTCGTGGCGAGCGGCCTTAAGGGTTTCGCGTCGCTGACGCGTTTCGCCCTGGAGGCTGGGGTGTTCTAACTGGCGGTGTTCGCCAGATTGGCGTAGGGCAGTCAACTGTTCGGCGCGTGATTGCTCGATGGTTTGCTCGGTGCGGTGCTCAGGTTGGCGTTTGGTGGTAAATCGTTCTGCCATTGGTTTCTCCTTGGTTAGATTGTTCCGGCGTTAAAGTTACGGCGCACGAGGCGGATCTCGGTGCTGAGTTGGCGTGAGCGAGCGTAGAAGAAGACTACTACCGCAAGGACGATGCCAGCAAAGATGATATTCTCGCTGCTACCAGTGTGGGGTAGCTCGGTTACCACTTGCTCAACGACGCGCTTCTCGGCAGGGCAATCTACCTTGGTGCTGAGTGTATTGCCGAAGGTGTTATCGATGCGGCAATCGTAGGAGGTTGCATTGCTGGTGCCAGTACCCATCGAAGGAATCTGGTCTTTGAGCTGGACGGTAAATTGCCGCTCTTGGCTCTCACCTGGTTTGATTTCCACGGCTGGCCAACTGAGGATGGTTGCATCGGTGCTGGCGCTTTGATTGGTGTCTTTGCTAAGAGTACCACCACCAGCGTCGACGACTGTAGCGTATTGAAGGACGTCACCGAGGTTGTCGCTAAAGGTGAATTTCTCGGCATTGAGACCTTTGTTGGTGACGCTAAGCTTGTAGGTAATGCGGTCGTGGGCTTTGGCGGTGACGGTGGTTGTCTCAGCACTGTTTTGGGTGAGGTTATGGCCACTCTTGGTCTGGACGAATTTGGCAGTACAGGTCTTGTCTTCTAACCAGAGGGTGTTGTTGCCTGGGCAGGGCTGGCAACGGGCGTCATCTTTGAGCAGGGTAGGATTGACCGGGCAACGGGCGGGTGCAGCGATGACGAAGGTCTTGGCACAGGCTTCGCTAGTACGGTCGCCCAGAGAAGTTTTGACAGTGAGGACGACGCGGTACGAACCGGGCGTTTTCTCGCTGTAGCTGACGGTAGGCGTACTACTCTCGAGTGTTTTGACGAGCTTGCCATCGCGGTAGACCTGGAAGACATAGCCGGTGATGGTAGCACCATGCTGGGCAGATGCCGCAGCGGTGAATTGGTAGGTGGTGTCGTTCTTGTTGATGACAAGGCCACTACAGCTTGCCACTGGCGTTGGCTTGACGACGGATGGCGGCGTGCTGCAGTTTGGATAGGTACCGACCTGGCCGGGTGGGCAAACAGGTGCGGGTGGCACTGTCTGGGTAATGAGGTTACCACAGTTGAGCATAATGGCGAACCAGCCAAACTTCGCTGAGTGGCCAACGAATGCTCGGTAGGTGAAGTTTCCCCACAAGCGGTGTGGCCGGTAGTAGAAGTTACGCATTCCACCTTGCGCTGCCTTCACAGAATACACACCCTCGCCCTGAGCGGCACTAAAATGTGGCGTCATTCCCCACGAGTAGGTGCTCTCGGTGCTGCGCCGGGTCTCGAGGCGAGTCGTCGCTTGCTGTAGCTCGGCACGAGTAATGCCGATGGTGCTGTAGAGGTCGCGGATGTTATTAGTGTTGGCGTCGTAGTGCGCCATCAGCTGTGAGCCATTGCTAATACCACCGTAGATCATATCGCTTGGGTCGGCGGCGTTAGCTGATTCTGGTGGCGCAAGCAGCGTGAATGACTGCACGACGAGTGCGAGCGCAGTAAAGATCAGTCCCAGGCGGCGCGTCGCTTCCTCTTTGCGTAAGCGCTTCGCGTAGAAACCCAGTTGGCCGACGATCGCCGGACTGAGCGATAAGTTTGATACGAGTTTCCGAAACATGATGTACCCCCATAGACCACCAATGTTAGCTAAATGTTCTATGTATATTCTAGCAATGTGTTGCACGAAATGCAATTGTTTACTGGTTGTGCTTACTGATACATGGTGCAGAGCCTGCGGCGTGGCTCGTTTCATTTGACAATAAACTCCAACCTAGAGAATAATATGGAATATGGCTCGCTCTGTTCGCTCACACCATCCCGACGACTTCGCGCTCGATATTGCGCATGATGAGCTAGACCTCTTTCGCTGGTTTCTCTTGGTGTATCTGCTGGGTAAGCCGATTCAATCACCGGTGGCGGTGCAGACTTGGCGTCTCTTGGTGGAGCACCAGCTTGATACACCGTGGGCGCTGCTTGCGGTGGAGCGCAGACGCCTCGTGCGGCTGCTAGACGAGGGTAAATACACACGCTACGACGAGAAAACAGCGACGGCCCTGCGGCTCTGCGCGCAGCAGCTAATTGACTGGTATGATGGCTCGCTGATGCTACTTATCGATAGTAGCTCGGGCGAAGCTGAGTGCGCCAAACGTCTGCAAACATTCTATGGTGTCGGTCCAAAGACGGCAGAGATTTTCCTGCGCGGCATAGAGGGGCTAATTGCTCAGCGTGTGGAGTGAAGATATAGTGAGAAAATACCAGAGATAAGGAGGAGTAATGCCTTATAAATTTCGGAAAATAGCACACGCAGTAACTCGGTGGAGTCGGCAGCACTGGCGGGGGTTGACAGTAATTGTAGTGATTATAATGGGGTTGTGGCTCAATAATACGAGTCTCTTTGTGCCGACGCAGCACCCACGGATACTCGCTCACCGAGGCCTGGCGCAGACATTTGACTATAGCAAGGTTGGTAATGACACTAACACTGCAGCCATTATAGATAAGCCCGAACACCCCTATCTTGAGAATACAATCCCATCTATGCGCGCCGCCTTTGATCATGGTGCGGATGTGGTGGAGCTTGACCTCAAGCTCACGAAAGATAAGCAACTCGCGGTCTTCCATGATGCAACACTGGAATACCGCACAGAGGCCAAGGGCGAGATTGGCAACTACACTATGGCTGAGCTCAAGCAGCTTGACATTGGTTATGGCTACACGGCGGATGGTGGCAAAACCTTTCCATTCCGCGGCAAAGGGGTGGGCTTGATGCCCACGCTTGATGAGGTGCTGGCAGCCTTTCCACACAAGGATCTTCTTTTACACGTTAAGGATGGCAACCACCAGACATACGAAGTGCTGTGGAGAAAGCTCCGGGCAATGGACCCGGAACGCTTCAAGCAGATGACGGTCTACGGCAACGATGATGGCATTGCCTGGCTGCGCCAACAAAGTGCGACGCTGCGTCTCTGCTCCAAGGCGATGATGAAAGCCGGGTTGCTACGGTACGTAGCGGTTGGTTGGACGGGTTATGTGCCGCAGGAGCTGCATAATATGGAGCTGCATATGCCGCGGCGCTATGCACCACTGCTATGGGGCTGGCCAGGTAAGTTTGTTGACCGGATGGCGGCGGTAAACACGCGAGTAATGTTGGTCGAAGGCGATGGACAGTGGTCAGCTGGGTTTGATACAGCGGAGAGCGTGACGCAGATACCGCCACAGTTTGGCGGGTATGTCTGGACGAACCGGGTTGATCGGGTGCAGCCAGTGCTCGCGCGGCGGCGCTGAGTTTTATACACTTGAGTGAAATGAGGTAGGATAGGTGACAGACGCGCGCGTCTTGTTCTTGAGTAGTATACTAAACGAATCATTATTGTAATTCATTTACATTAGGTGTAATCTATGCGATAATGTTGACGAAGGAGAAGTATAATGCACACACAATTTGATGCACTGATTATTGGTTTTGGTAAGGCAGGCAAGACGCTAGCGGTAGCGCTCGCTGGGGCGGGTCAGCGGGTAGCGCTGGTGGAGCAATCGCCACAGATGTATGGTGGCACGTGCATCAATATCGCGTGTATTCCTACCAAGACGCTCGTGAGTGCGGCAGCAGCTGGCCGGTCGATCGACGAAGCATTTGCGCGCAAAACAGCGGTCGTGACAAAGCTCAATAGCAAGAACTACCATATGCTGGCGGATAACCCAGGTGTGATGGTTATTGATGGCGTTGCATCGTTTGTTGACGCGCACACAGTGAGTGTCCAAGCGGGTGAGGAGCATATTGAGCTGCAGGCAGAACGGTTGTTCATTAATACCGGTGCAGTGCCGGTGATGCCAGCGATTGCCGGCCTTGAGCAATCGACCCATGTCTATACCAGTACGGAGGTACTCAACCAGCAGCTCAAGCCACAGCGGCTGGCGGTGATTGGTGCTGGGCCGATTGGTCTGGAGTTTGCCTCGACCTATGCAGCTCTTGGTGTGGAGGTCACGCTCTACCATCGCCGGGCGCAGCTGCTTCCGCACGAAGAGTCATCTGTCGCGCAGGCAGTTGCTCAGGCTCTGGAGGAGCAGGGTATAACACTGGTGCTTGCATCAGACATACAGCAGGTACGTGATACAGACCGCGGCGTTGCTGTGATGAGTGGCAGTGATGAGCAAGTATATGATGCTGTGCTCGTGGCCGCTGGCCGCCGGCCTAATACAAGCCAGCTTGGCCTCGCCGCCGCTGGTGTGGAGACTGACGAGCGCGGTGCTATTGTCGTTAATGATCATTTGCAAACCACTCAGCCACATATCTGGGCGCTGGGCGATGTTAATGGTGGGCCGCAGTATACCTATGTGTCGCTCGACGACTTTCGTATCGTAAAGAGCCAGCTCCTTGGTGATGGTAGTTATACGCGGGCGCAGCGTGCAGTACTGCCTCATGTGATATTTATGCAGACACCACTGGCGCGTGTTGGCCTGACCGAAGCAGCAGCTCGCGCGCAGTATGGTGACGACGTGAAGGTTAAAGAGTTGCCAGCTATGGCCGTGCCGCGCATGCATGTTGATAATAAAACAACGGGTATGCTCAAAGCAGTGGTGCAGCCATCGACAGGCCACATTCTTGGCGCGACGCTCTTTTGCCAGCAAGCGCCCGAGGTGATCAACACCATCAAAACAGCAATGGACGCTGGTTTACCCTATACTACGCTGCGCGACCAGATATTTACTCACCCAACGGTGAGTGAGGCGTTGAATGATTTGTTTGCGCTGTAAGTACTGTGTTAACGAGGCGATAAATAGTGCATATTGTGTAGAGTAGCAGACTGTTTTATAATAAAAACACTATGAACAAAAGACCTCCACTCACCGACAAACCACCAGTGCAACCAGAAGATGATCGTGTCGATGCGAGCGAGATTAAGCTAAGTCCTGAGGAGCGTGAGATTATTCAAAGGCTTCGGCTTGGTGAGGTGGCGATTGTAGACACAAAGACTGCAGAGCTTGTAAGCGCCGAAGATGCAATGAAGGAGTTCTTTAGATTTCACACAAAAAAACGCATGCCACGCTCAATAGTAGAGGAAAGTAATTCTGGCCATATAGCTTTTCTCACTAGACTGTCAAAGCTCGAGGATCCTAACGAAGTATGTCGAATCATTGATGCACGCCTACGCGCAGAACGTGAAGCTCATCGTGGACAAGCCTACGTTTAAGGATATATTTGAGAGTAGCTACTCTGCTATTTAATACTAAATATAGTGCTGCTAGCTAGCGCTGCTACGCCGCCCGAAACTCATACACAAACGCACCTGTCCTTTGTGAGAGGCAGATGATGTCTAGGTCGGGCGAGCCGTGTTTGTCTGGGAGTGGTTGGCCAAGATAATGAAAGCGAATGATACACGAGCTATCTGGCGTAGTGGCTGAGTTTAGTAGAGTATGTGCTGTGCCAGACACCTTTTCTGAAGAATCAAGTGGCAATGTGCGCCCAAGCCGCGAATATGCCATCCACCCCGTGCAACCAAATTTGCAATCGCGAAATGGCTGGCTAGCGAGCAG
Organism: uncultured Candidatus Saccharibacteria bacterium; assembly: GCA_938045445.1. Taxonomy (GTDB): domain Bacteria; phylum Patescibacteriota; class Saccharimonadia; order Saccharimonadales; family Saccharimonadaceae; genus Saccharimonas. Next base: position 10,080 of record CALIMM010000016.1, on the reverse strand, counting down.
ACGCTGACGTGCGGTGTGGTCGGTGATAGTGCCGATGACGATACCACCTGGCCCATCAATATTGATAAATTCACCGCGGCTTAGGGCAATGTCGAGCGACTGCGTGGCCTCGCTTTTCACTCGCTGCGCGAGTTCCTTCGTCGCGTTCGTCCAGAGTGGTTCGGGTCGCATTGCGTGCAGGACAGTGCTCATGCCAACGCCTACCACGATGAGCAGAATTATTACCACAAGCGGCAGCCATACATGGCGGAGAAGAGCAGAGAGGTTAGTGAGTGTGCTACGCATATATTTCATGCATATAGTATATATCAGGCGCTTGATGCTTGCAATGAGAGCAAAACGATGTAATGGCTAAGAATACAAGAGTAGCTCATCGTGCGCTATTTTGTGCCAGCAAGGTAGATTTCTTGCACCTGGGCATCATTCAGCGCGGTGGTGTGGACAGCCCCAAACTGCATCATGCCAGTGAAGAATGTGTTTGTGCTGTTAATAGGTGTGTCATCGCCATTACGCCACTCGCTAAAGCGCCCACAGCCAAACTTCCAGTAACCGCGGAAGTTTTGGGCCTGCGTGACACTCGGGTCGTGAGCAACCAGTACGCCATCGGCATAGAGCCGCATCCCTTGTGGTGAGATTGAGGCAGCGACGTGGTGCCACTTGCCATCGGCGTAGTTTTTGCCCGCTGGTGAGAAGACAGAGCGTGTGGCATTGGGCCACACTGCAAAGGCAATGCGCCCTTGCTTATCGAGAAAGAGGACGCGGTCTAAGCTTGGGTCAGCGCCATTGTCCGGTGTGCTAGTAAAGCCAGCAATGCGCCCATTATCTGCCCCATATTTGCTGGTATTAAACCAGACAGAGAGGGTAAAAGGGTTGGGGTTATCAACCGGTGTGGGGTAGGCGAGGCAGGTATCTTTGAAGAGGGTGCTGCGCACACGGTCGCGGCGACAGGCATATGATTGTGAACCATGAGCAGCGGCCGTGCGCGTGAGCCAGGTACCCTTATTGTTATTACCAGATAGGTCGCGCTCGGTAGTGCCAGTATCGAAGAATGTCATGCCGTAGATGAAGAGCGCCTGCGAGGGGGCAGTGAGCTTGGTGGCATCAGTGCAGTTGTAGAGCACGGGGCGCGCAGTATTAGCACTGTTGCGGATCGTACCGGAAAACGCCCCGCTTGTTAGATAAAAGTTATGAAAGATAATGAAGCATATCCCCACCAGGGTAATAATCGCTGCGACGATGACAGAAGTGATGGGCAATGGTTGCGGTGAGCTATCGACTGGAGTGGGCCGAGATAGCTGGCGGAGGCCGTAGAGCATCAGCCCAAAGGGGATAAGACAAATGAGCATAATACACAAGAGGACCCAGGCTGTGTAATGAATCGTTGGCATGAAAAAATACTGCCCATGGCTATTTTGTACCGAGACGGTAATGGTAGCATCTTGGCCGGGGTAGAGCACTGTACCGACTGCGTCGATTGGAAAGACGCCAGTGTTGACGATGTGCATAAGGGCGCCTTTGTCTGAGGGGAGAACGCTGAGCACACTAAAGTTGATCCACGGATGAAACCACAGTGATACAGCGCAGAGCACTAGTGTCATACCGATGATCCGATAATACCAGCGCCACGTTGGGCGAGCTCGGCGGGTGGCTAGGTGGATGATGAGCCAACCAATCACCACCCATGGCGCCATCAGCCACACCCAGCCAAGCCATCGGTTGATGAAAATTGCTTTACCAATGATGGCATTGTGCTCAATAGGGAATGGATCGGCCGCATGGTTGAGGTCGCCCTTGGTGAGGATGCGCTGGTTGGTGATGGACTGAATCCGATGAGTATACGTTCGGCCGTGGCGCTGGAAGGTAATGATATCGCCAGGGTGGTAGCTGTTGGCTGGCTGGGTGACAACGAGCGAGCCAACTGGTGCGGCAGTCGCCATGCTTGGCGTTGTGACGAAAAAGATACGCATGCCAAGCGCCATCATCACGGCAACGAAGCCTCCAAGACAGAGGCTTAGGATAGTGATGATAATTATTCGTTGCCGCGGCATGCGCATCGTCCTACTCCAGAGGAATTACGCGCCAAATGTCCACGTCAGTGGTTGCGAGACCTGCAAACCTTGGTAGGTTGAGCCAGCGCTGGCGTCAAGCGACACCTCAAAGGTGATCGGCACACTCTCACCAGCATTGATGGTTGCCTTGCTGAGTTTGGCGAGGAGGTCAATCGCACCGCCTGCTTGCAGTTGTGCAGCAGTGCCTGTGAAGAGTGTGCTGCTGCCTGATTTGATGACCACCTTAACTTTGCTGCACAAGTCTGTTGCCGAGCCTGCCATTGAAGCACCAGCGACAGATGATTGGCTGCATGTGCCAGGGTTGAGACTAAAGGATGTTGCGGCAACGCTACCAGTGTTTTGCAGAGTAATGTTGGTTGTTTGGGCTGGCCCACCAGCAACGAGTGGTGTGCTCGTGCCACCATACTTGTTAATGGTAGAGCAGGTGGCAGAGTTGGTCGCCGCGCCAGCACCATCTGTGCTATTGCAGGTGTAGGTGCCCGACGTCTCCTTCATGGTGAGTGTACCGGTTGAGGCGCTGTTGACGGTGTTTTGGATGCTTGCCGCAAAGCCCGCGAAGGTTGGCGTAAAGGTAAAGGCGACGAGTAGTGCACCGACAATCCCGGTTGAGATAAGACCAATCCGTTTCTTGCCCTGGCCAGCTTGAGTTGCAATCATAAAAATCCCCCTTATGGTTATATTAACTATAAGTGTATCAAAAGCATGAGCGTTATACAAGACAGAAGGATCGATTTGGTATTTTCTATAGATTGGTCTCTTCTGTTGATGCCAAAAGTCTGATGAAGTAGGTAGCAAACTTTTCCTCGATGTATGGCAGAGTAGTGAGAGAAAGGTTGCTGCAAGGAATCTTGCTCGTATGGACATATTATGTCTGTACCTCTGTTTTGCTATAGTGGCACGAGTGAGAGAATCGGCTGCAATACTGTTATATCGCCAGTCTATCTGCGCAGCGCCTCGCAAACCTGCTATAATAGAATATGAGTAGAAAGTAAAGAGGCGCTATCGGGCAGGGTAGCGCGAGCGGAGGTCGGAGCGATATGGCAATCAGTCAGGCGAAACTAATTCAGGCAGCGCGGCGGGTCTTTGCCCAGGATGGCTACAAGGCGGCATCGATCGTGGAGATTGCTCAGGTGGCGGGCATTGCGGTGGGCGGTGTGTATTTGCTCTATCCGTCTAAGCTGGAGCTCTTCCTTGCGGTCTATCGCGCAGAAGACGAAAAGACGAAGAACCGGATTGTTGGACGGATCGATTGGTCGCAGCCGCGGGCAGCCTTCGCGGCTTATCTACGTGCGACGACGCAAGCAGCGCGGCGTAATAAAATCCTCGCCGAGTGGCAGAGTGATGTGCCTGGCGAGCAGGTACGCCAAGCCTACCAAGACGAGGCCAAGCAAGCAGGAGCGGGTAATAGCTTGGCGATGCGTGGCGAGTTTTTTGCCGAGCAAGTCCAGCAGTGGCGCCGCGATGGCATACTGCGGCCAGGCGCGACCGACCAGATAATCAGCGAGCTCTTTACGGCGGTGGCAGCGATTGACACACAAGAGGGTATCGCCCCAAAGACGATGAAGTTTATGGTCGATGCGGTGCTCGAGCAGTTGTTTGTCGGCGAGTAGCTGTTGTAATACGCCACTGTAAGATAATGAACTGTGCAGAACACAGAAGCGAACCTGTCGTATTATTTGCAATTATCACCGCTTCATCGTATACTTATCACTAGTATGTTGCAATATCTTCGTTCGAGTGAGGCAGATCAGACGATTACGCCGCGTGATACGCTGCGGGTTGGGTCGTGGCTGCGCTGTGAGAAGCCCAGCAGTGAGGAGATCGACAAGCTCCTGGCGCTTGGTATGGACGAAAATATCATCAAAGATGCGCTGGATCCGCATGAGGTGCCGCGGGTTGATTTTGAGGATGAGTGGACGTATTTGATTGCCCGCTTGCCTGATACGGACGATGACTTTAACGATTTTACGACGCCGATATTGTTTGGTATTCACAAAAATTATGTAGTGACGCTCTCGCGCGATAGCCTGGGCCGGCTCTGGCAGCCCTTCGTCGACAAAACGCGGATGAATACGGCACGGCGGATTGAGCTCGTGGTGGCAATGATCGAGGCGGTGTCGCTGCAGTACCAGCGGCGAGTGGCAACGATCAACCGACAGATGCGAGCAGCAACGGACGACCTCCATACGCTGCGGGCGCGCGATATCGTGACACTGACTGAGTATGAGCGCAAGCTCAACGACTATCTCAATGCATTGGTGCCAATGAACTGGGCGATTGAGCGCTTGATGGCAAACCGCAGCCTCCGCCTCAAAGAGGATGATAAGGATGATGTGGAGGATATCTCGATTGATCTGGAGCAGGTGATTGCGCGTTGTAAGTCGCTCCTGCGTACCATCACCAATGTGCGCGATAGCTACCGCGCCGTGATGGACACGCGCCTGAACGAGACGATTCGCTTACTAACGGTGATCACGGTGGCGCTGACCATCCCGACGATGATCGCTGGGCTCTATGGCATGAATGTGCCGGTGCCAGGGGCGGACGACCCGACGATGTTTTGGAAGATTACCACCGTGAGTGTGATAGCCGCCATGGCAACCGGGTATTATTTCTTGCGCCGGCGGTAGGGGTTATTGCACCCCACCTGCCTTGAGCAATGTCTTCAGTCCGTGCTCGCCGCCACCAAAGCCGCTGGTGGTGTAGTCGTTAACGATCATGTAGGGGAGGCCAGTGACGCCGAGCTTGAGGGCGCGGCTGGTGTTTGTGGCGATATCGTCTTTGTGTTTCTCGTTTGTCACGCAGTCGCGGAAGGCCTCGACGTTGAGTCCAATCGCTTCGGCTGATGTTTCGAAATAGCTGACGGGGAGGAGTGGAATTTCTTTGGGCACGGCAACGCCTTTGACGCCAATACCTTTGTCAAAGTAGTCAGCTTTGATGCGGGGCACAATGTGATGCGTGTATTCCCAATATTTATGCTGGTCGGCCGCGCAAAATGCTGCCTCGGCACCACGCTCGGTGTTAGGCACGATATCTTTGAGAACGGCAACAATCCGGTGCTCGTAGCGCAGTTTGCCCGACTTTATATACTGCTGGAAGTCTGCAGTGTTCGTGGCGGCCTCGACCTGGGCGCAGAATGAACAGAAGTAGTCGGTGTAGTCGACAAAGACATTGGGTGCAGTGTGGCTACCCTGCGACATGGCGCTCTGCCATGGCTCACCTTTGCCAATGTGCTTGTTGGGTGGGCGGTTGATGAGATTGTAGGCAAAGAGACTGATGATTGTGACGACGACAATCCCAAGCATGATATGGATCAAGCTAACTCCTGTTTGTTGTGACTGCATGATGCTCCTCCTGCTGAGCTAATGTTATATAGATGGCGGCAATCTGGCCCGATCGATAGAGCGAAAAGAGGCTGAGCCCAAGGGCAATGATAAGCACAAGAGTGCTGGCAACCGTTGCGGCCGAAGCGGCGGCTGCTCCCGAGAAAAACACTGCCACGATGGGGAGAATGAGCGATGTACCACAAGGTACGCAGCCCAGGCCAATTGCCGCCGCGACAGAAGCAATACCGCTGAGGCCGAGCTGCTGGGTGGTTTGCTGGTTGCGCTTGTTGTGCCGGGCGGTGAAGATAATAAGCGCGAGAGATATCCCTTGTAGCACTGAGACAAGTACAAGCAGCGCGCCCGTCAGCGATGTCACGGCCTGCCGAGCAATCTCTATAAACATCGTCCCAATGACGCTAAGTTTATCGACAAATGGCAAGCGAGACATAAGCAGCGCGCCATAGAATCCACCGTTGGTTAAGAGAAAAATCAGCCAGGCAAAGCCGAGCGTACTAACTAGCGCTCCTGCCGCATAGCGTGGCTGGTGCAGCACCTGACCAATGCCGCTTAGGGCGGTGAGGGTGGTATGGCGTAGCGAAGAAAGGCGATGTTTCATCAGTGTCTTTATTATACCACTGAGCACTGCAACCCTCTGTGGTTGTCCTAGTGATGGCTACTCTGTGACGCCATAGCCAAGTAGGCCAGTATAGTTGCGCTGCTGATTGGCAAAAACACGTATCTTGTTATTCTCATTGCCACCAACAGTGGTGAGTATGCCGTCGTCATTGCGCAGGACAATGTGTGTATGGTCGCCAAAGACGGGTGAAGCGCGGTAGATTGCTACGTCGCCAGGGCGGGGCTGGTAGCCGCTATCGGCTGGCTTGAAGCGGCCTGCTGACTCGTAATACTCACGCAGCGTGAAGGTGCCTGGGATGCGCCAACTACCAGTGTGTGGGTTCTTAAGCGGCGCACCAGCTTGCTGCATTGTCCAGCTGACGAAGTCGGCACACCATGCCTCGTGCGCTCCTTGGCTATATTTCGTACCAGCGGGCTGAGCGGCAAACTCCGCTTGGGTAAGCTGGATGACCTTGCGGCGAGTAGGGCTGAGGGCTTGCGTGTTGACCTCAGGAAACTGGGCGAGCCCTGGCGAACGATCGAGCGTAGCCACATGCGACGTACCTTGGAGTTTGTAAAGGATCTTACGCCAGCCAATCGCTGTGCCAACAATGCCGCCAATAACGAGAAGGAGGGCAAGGCAAATGATGATGATTTTTGCTCGATGGCTAAGAGGGAATAATCGTTTCATACGTATAGTATACACCGCGTGGTGATGAGATGCTTGCTGGTTAGTTGCTGTTTGGTGCCAGTAGAGGTGTTTCGGGCTGTGAGTGAGGATTTATTTTGTTTAATAGCCGCATACCATAGCAGCAAAATTGCCAAGTGCCTTGCCGACATCCTTCCATTGGCGACACCGAAACAGGTCGTGTGCGGTAATGAGCAGTGCTGCACCAATGATAATAAGCAACGCACCTAAGGTGTACCCTGCGAGAGATGACTGATTGATGAATAGCTGCAGCGCATAGTACCCTACTGCGAGTGCAAGGCCAAAGGCGATGAAGCTAAGGAGTTTGAAGAGGTAATGCATGATGATTCCTTGAACGATGTGAGGTAACGGTATCTTCTATCGTAGAAGGTGGTTGCGTTACTGTCAAGGTTATATATTATTCGTCTTTCGCTTTCCTCTTCTCTATGCTATAATTCGGCCCAACGGATGGTTGGTTGGCTTATAACAATATAATGCCCTGGGAGTGATTCAAGCAGAGGCCCGTTTGGGTGTGGGGCTCGTAGCATAAGAAAGGAGTTTTATGACTCAAACCAAACCAATTATAACGGTGGATGGCTTGACTAAAGCCTATGCCGGCACGCCAGTGGTGGATGGGATATCCTTCACGGTTAAGACGGGCGAGATTTTTGGCCTGCTGGGGCCTAATGGCGCTGGTAAGACCACGACGCTGGAGATGCTCGAAGCGCTGCGGTCAATTGATGCTGGCCAGGCGACCATTGATGGCATTGATGTCGCCAAACAGCCCAAGCAAATTAAGCAAATTATCGGTATCCAACTGCAGTCGACCACCTTTTATGATAAGCTGACTCTGCGCGAGCAGCTGCGTATGTTTGCCAGCCTCTACGGCCGGCGGGTTGATGCTGATACGTTGCTGGAGAAGGTGCAGCTCAGTGCCAAGGCCGGCAGCTACGTGGAGCAGCTAAGCGGTGGGCAAAAGCAGCGCTTTGCGATTGCCGCCACGCTTGTGAATCAGCCCAAGGTACTGTTTTTGGATGAGCCGACGACGGGCCTAGACCCGCAAGCGCGGCGCAACCTGTGGGAGCTGATCAAGACGATTCGCGATGAAGGCATTACCATTGTGCTGACCACTCACTATATGGATGAGGCCGAGCTGCTGTGCGACCGCCTGGCGATTATGGACGCGGGCAAAATTATCACCATTGATACGCCGCAGCATCTTATCGAGCAGCTGCTGGCCCGCGGCTTTACCAAGCAGCAAACGGTCGAGCCCGCCAACTTAGAGGATGTATTTATTGATTTAACCGGCAAGGCCATTCGGGAGTAGATGATGCGAATCAAGACATATTGGATTGGAGTATATGGGCAGGTGCGTGCCCTGCAAAAGCGCTTTATGCGTGATGGCACGTCGCTGTTTTTTACCTTTTTGTTCCCGCTGATATTCCTGCTGGTGTTTGGCGCGATTTTTAATAACCAAACCACCAGCTTTGACGTGGCGATTATTAACCACTCACAGAGCGAATTTGCCAAGCAGTTTGTGGAGCAAGCCAAGGCAAACAACGATACGACGCTCAAAGTAAAGGACGTCAAGGATATGCAGGAAGCGCGCGAGAAGCTAAAGCACTCGGAGCTTAGTGGTATCATTGAGCTGCCAGCCGACTTTGGCACCGTGACGCCGGCTCAGGGGCGTCCAAGCGGCACTTTGCGCGTGCTCTACGCGAAGGGCTCGGAGCAGTCTGGCAATACGCTGACGGCTATTATGGGGCAGATTATTGATGGTATTAACAGGGGTATGGGCCAACCCGAGCCACCGCTAAAGGTGGCGGGCCACGCGGTGGGCGATGAGCAGCTCAAGACCTTCGACTACACCTTTACTGGCCTACTGGCCTTTAGCTTGCTGAGCATGGGGATCTTTGGCCTGGCCAACCAAATGCCGACGGAGAAGCAAAAAGGCTCCTACCGGCGCCTGCGGGCATCGCCCTTTACGGCGGGGCAGCTGATCCTGGCAATGGGCATCCACTACACGATTGTATCGCTGCTGAGTGCTGCTATGATGCTGGTGGTGGGGATGAGTGTCTTCCACTTCAACATGCGTGGTGACTGGCTGCTGCTGGTGCCGTTTATTACCCTGGCAGCGCTGCTGATGGTGGGCTTTGGCCTGCTGATTGGCGGCTGGGCCAAGAACGAGAACCAGTCGGCACCGCTAGGCAACCTGGTAGCCTTCCCGATGATGTTCCTTTCTGGCACCTTCTTCCCGTCCTTTATGTTCCCGGAGTGGCTGCGCACACTGAGTCAGTTTATCCCCATGACACCTGTGACTGATGGTCTGCGCCTGATTATGACCGAGCACGCCAGCCTAGCAGAAGTACTGCCATACGCTGGCGCTGTTGGCCTATGGATGCTGGTGGTGTACGTAGCGGCGATAAAGCTGTTCCGGTGGGAATAGCGAAGTAACGAACAAGAGGAGACAACATGACGTATCAATTCATTCAAGATGCATACCAAGCGCGGCGTGGTGGGTCGTCGCGGGTGCTTGATGTGTGCTGCGAAGGCTGCGCCAAGCATGTGACGTTTTACCAAAAGGATGGCCCAGGCTCGCTGCGGCGCATGTATGTCGACCGTTTTATCGATATGACTCCAACTGGTGATGCATTGCGCTGCCCGCACTGCCAGCGCGTCCTTGGTATTCTCATCACGTATGCCAAGGAAAATCGCCTGGCTTATCGGCTTTTTGTCGATGCGGTGACGAAGCGGATTGTGCCGCGTCGGCAGGTAGGGTGATATAACTCCTACGCCCAGTTGTTGGCTAGTTTGTATACTTGCTACAATATAAAAAGAATTGCAAACTAGAGAAAGGGGCATTCTATGAGCGACTATACACCAGATTTTCGTGCTTACCCAGCCGACCAGGCAATTGATATTATTCGAGCGATTGCTGAGCATCGATGGCCCATGACCGTCGAAGAGGCTTTCTCACTGCGAGACCAGTTCGGCTGGACACCCGCTCCCGACGATGGAAGGTTTTTCGTTACCCCCGTCAGCAACGGCGAGGAAGACGGAGCAATAAGCATTGACCGAGAGAACAGAATTTACATATCGGGAATCCGGTTCAAATTAACTTCTCAGCTTCCTAAAGATGCAGATCCTAACATTCAGTCAGAAATGCGGTCAGTATATTCGAGTTACGTCGAAGCTCTCACCAGGCAATACGGCACAGGCGAAGCCAGATCCAGCAGTGACGTAGACGGTGTTTTGTGGCACCTACCATCACGCGCGAGCGTCGACATCGGAATCACTCATCGATCTATTTCTGTTGCCATTGAATCACCAGCGATGACTGATCTTACTGAAGCTGAAGAGAAATATTTCGCTCAGTAAACAA
>CALIMM010000015.1 GCA_938045445.1 uncultured Candidatus Saccharibacteria bacterium | reverse complement strand
TATATATATATATCTGTCAAGGCCTTATTGATGCGTTGTTTACAACGATACAGAGGCGGCAGCTCACTGTTGCCTCAAAATATCATGCTATTTGCTGGTATGGTAGCAGCCTGGCTGTGGTGGGTGCGTTGCTATTCTCGTCAAGCGATGCTCGTGCCACGAGAGAGGGGCTACCGCGCAATTACTCCGCTGGAGGTACGTCGCCCAGCCAGACCGATGGCGCTGGCTCCATACCGCTCACGGAGTCCGCGCCATTAATTATCTTGCGCGCAACAGGGGAGGCGAATATTTCAACACCCTGCGGGCCCGAGCCAATCCCTAGCCCTCCGAGGGCGGCATCTGTCATAGCTCTCATGACATTAGCCGATGGTTGGCGCACCTCTTCTCGCACCTGCCCCACACACCAATCTCTACTGCTGGCTTGTTGTGGCGATTGAGGTGATTGACCTTCGTCAGTCCGTGGTATAGCGCTGCTGTCTCTACCATTACTTATACTGTCGCTCTCTCGTCGTGTCATATTTCCTCACCCAAATTATCGTTAATGGTTATTCATTGTAGGCTATTTTTGCGAATTTGCCAAGGGGTTTGTTGGGTAATTGATCGCATTGTACTTCCTGTGGCGAAACTGTTAGTGCCTCCTCGTTACTTCACTTTAGGCGATATACAAAGGCTCACTCTCTGAATCTGAATGTCAAAACCTTCCTTCTTCACGTTCAGCTCGCACCGCCTCCTATACTTCATCCGATGGAGTATGAAAATCCGCTGCAATAACGGATTGACAGCCCTGGCGTCAAGAAGTCGATGCCAGGGAGATATCGACACTTATAGCAATCTATCGGTGGGAGCGATAGGGTAGTGGAATATGAGGAATGATGAGCGTTGTGGGATGTAGATATCCTCGAGGTGCACCAACTACACATCAATGCAAAAATCCCCAGCTCATCGCTATCCGCTCATGGTATAATGGCCATAAGATGAGTTCACCACAGAATACACCACCGGCAGCTTTTGGCGGTCGGGCGCAGCGTCGGCGTTTGCGGCGGCATGGACGGCACTTTATGGGGCTGCGGCACTTTGTGGGGCAGCACCGCATGCCCGTGATGGTGATTGGTGGGGCATTGGTGGTGTTTGCTGGGGCAATGGCGTCATTTTCTCTGCTCAATAAGCCTCGCCAGACCAAACCCGCCCCCGTTGTGGCAACGCAGAAAGCCCCAGAGGTGTATTATTCGCCCCTGACTGGCCTCAGGGTAGCCGACCAAGCGGCCACCACCAAGCCCGTTACTGCAGTGATGCTCGAGAATAGCCCCAGTGCTCGCCCCCAGTCAGGTGTTAAGCAAGCTGAGGTGGTGTATGAGGCAATTGCCGAAGCAGGCATCACTCGCTTTCTTGCACTGTATCAGCAAAATAAGCCAGCGATGATTGGCCCAGTGCGCAGCCTGCGACCATACTACATCGACTGGCTCGCACCATACCAGCCCAGCGTGGCCCATGTGGGGGGTAGTTCGCACGCTTTGCAGGAGATCCGCAACGGTACCTACCGCGATATCGACCAGTTCTTTCATGAGCGCAGCTATTGGCGCGCCACCGACCGCCGTGCCCCGCACAATGTCTACACTAGCAGCGAGCGCTTAGACGACCTCAATAGCAGCAAAGGCTACAAGCAATCCGTCGTTAAGGCCGCCCTTGCCCGGGCCGATGGCAAGCCAGCCAACCCTGCTACCGCCACTGTGGCCGTCATCAACTTTGGCAAATCCGCCCGCTACAACACGCGCTATCAATACGATGCCAACACCAACACCTACCAGCGTAGCATCGGTGGTGAGGCCAGTTTGGATCGTGAGGAAGGGCAGATTGCGCCCAGCGTTGTGGTGGCACTAACCGTCCAGCAGACCACCGTGCAAGAGGATGGCATTCGCGAGAATATTATCACCACTGGCCAAGGCAAAGCAACTATCTTCCAAAATGGCAGTGTGGTGGAGGGAATATGGCGCAAAGCCGACCGCGCCAGCCCCCTCGAGCTGCTCGATACCAATGGCAAGGCAATCGCTCTCACCCGCGGCCAGACATGGGTTGCGGCAGTACCTGGTGGCACAGGGAGCGTGTCGTGGCAGCAATAGGCCCAGCCCGGCCATTACCACCTCATCGTCCACCCACCCTTATTAAGCAATATTGGCCGCGCTATAGTCGCCGTGCTATTGGCGCGAGTATCCTGATGCAGTGCACTATTGCCGGGCTCGTGGCGAGTACGCTGTGGATGATTGGCCTAAACCCTAGCCAGCTGCAGTTTTGGCTGGTCATTATGGTTGTAGTATTGGCGAGTATCCCACTCAATATTTTCCTGCTCATGCAGCTACTCACCCCGCTCAAAGACCTCACGCATGCTCTCAGCCACGTGGCGGGTGAGCCCAGTACCATCACACCACCCAACCCCAATGCAGCCCACTTCGAGCGCGATGGCTTCAAACCACTACTGCAATACATCTACCAGACGGCTGCACTAGCTGGCCAAAACCCGCCGAGCCAGGTTCAAGCACAAGCTGCCCAGATCGAGGCCGCGCTCGATCAAACCAGTGCTGGCATTGCCATCCTCACTGGCCAGGGGCAAGTACGCTACCACAACCGCCACACCCCACTGCGCCAGAGCCATGATGGTGCGGCCGAGCTCGAGCTGTTATTCGAGCCAGGCGATGGCCTGACGGAGTGGCTGGCACACTGCCGCCGCAGCGCTGTCCACGCCGAGAAGACCTGGCTGCGCATTGCAAACAAGCTGGCGGGTGAGCCTGGGCGGCGTATCTTCGACATTACGGCCAATTATGAGAAGGGAAGCAGCGCCGAGGTTATACTGGTGCTACACGATCGCACCACCCTCTACCAGCCCGAGGATGATGACCTCGATTTCATCGCCTTTGCCGCTCACGAGCTACGCGGGCCCATCACCGTTATTCGTGGCTATCTGGATGTCCTCACTGAGGAGGTTGGCCCAGCGCTGGCTGGCGACCAGCAAGAGCTACTAGGGCGGCTGGTCGTCTCAGCTAACCGTCTCAGTGGCTATGTCAACAACATCCTCAACGCCAGCAAGTTCGACCGCCGCCACCTCCGCGTCCACCTAGCAGAAGAGTCAGTGGCTAGTATCTACAATATCATCCGCGACGACATGCAGCTGCGCGCCACCACCCAAGGTCGCCAGCTCACAGTAGATATCCCCACCACGCTGCCCACTATTGCGGCCGATCACTCCAGTCTATCTGAGGTGCTAAGCAATATCATTGATAACGCGCTCAAATATAGCAACGAAGGCGGGCTCGTAGCCGTCTCAGCAGAACAAGACGGTGTATTTGTTGCCATCAAGGTGCAAGACCACGGCATCGGCATCCCCGCCAATGTCATGGGCAATCTCTTTCACAAGTTCTACCGCTCACACCGCAGCCGCGAAACTGTAGCTGGCACGGGTATTGGGCTCTACATTAGCAAGGCGATCGTCGAGTCACACGGTGGGCAGATTGGCGTGGTAAGCCGCGAAGGGGAGGGTTCCACCTTCACGATCACCATCCCCACCTACGCCAGCGTAGCAGACAAAATCACTGATGGTAGCAATAGTCAGCTCATCACCAGCGGCAGTGGCTGGATAAAAAACCACACGATGTATAAGGGATAACAGAGGTAGTAGGAGAGAAATTATGGCAATTCAAACGATTCTCGTCATCGAAGACGATCGCTTCATCGGCGAAATGTACGTGCGTAGCCTCCGCAAAGCAGGCTATGCGGTAGACTGGCTCATCGATGGGGCAGACGGCCTCGTGGCGGCACGCAACAACCACTACGACCTCATCCTGCTCGACATCATGCTCCCCGAGAAGCGCGGCAGCGAGATCCTCGAGGCATTGCGCACCGAGCCGCAACACATCGCTGGCACGAAGATCGTCATCATGACCAACTTCGACCAAGACGAATCCACCCGCCTCGCCCTCCAAGCCAGCGTAGACGGCTACCTCATCAAAGCCGAGATCACCCCACGGCGATTGCTAGAGATTATTGCGGGGATGAAGAAGAGCTGACGTTTTTAACGTTACGCTTGTTCTTATCCCACATACGGCTTAGCCCATCCCTATCTAGTGTCTGCATGATCTCGTCGTTTGGATCAAAAGCATTTGGGGAATCAATCGGGCCATTAATTCTGTTTCGTATTCTCTCAATGTGATGAGACAAACCTACGCTGCGAAAGTACTCCTCATCGTCAATGATATTCAATCCTTGACGTTGTGCAATTAATAGACTAATTCGAGCACCAACGGCATAGCCTCGTAACTCTCTTCTTAACGTATGTTTCTCTCTTGGTTCGTTACGCTGCATGAGCCATACTGGGTCATCAAGTATATCTAATGCATGAGTTAGCTCATGAGATAATATATCTTCGGGGTTACTATCACTAGTATAATCGACTGCTACACTAGGCTGACCAAACACGGCTCCAACCTCAGGACTACCTTTCTTACGATGATCAATGAATATTGGGAATCGTTTTGTATACGTCGATCCACTAGCACCCTTGCTTATACTAAATTTTTCATTATGTTTTGCTGCAGATGTCTTTCCATTATAAAAGTGGCGAGTGATCTGATTTTGTGCTATCGGATGAATATTATTTTGCTCTTTAGCTCCAAAGTACTGTCGATCGGTAATGCCTACCATCGATAGCTGCACTTCTTGACCAGGGCGCAGCGCCATTAACGGAATAACTGGCTTTTGTACCCACCGATGAATCTCTTGTATAGAGCCATCGTGGTTAATCATTGGAAATCGCACATAGTCTATCGCCTCCACTAGGCGTACAGCAAGAACACCAAGCATATCTTGCGCCTGCGTACTCTCGGCTACTGTATAGATAAGCTCCAGCGACCGCTTCAATCTATCCTGCCGCGCTGCATACTCAGCAGGGTGCGGCGTGTTACTTCTGTTGCTCTCTCTCTGTTGTCATGTGGTGATTATACTACATTTTGTGTAGAACGCAATAGCGAACAAGCGTATTGGGGTAACTTTCCCTCACATAGTAGGCGCATCGCAGTAAGTATACTCCGGCCGAGAGTGATATAGCGAATATTTGCCAATATGCCACTACCTCCATATTTCTTATTTGGTCAGTCCGTTATATACAACGGTGAAGTTCTGAAGCTTTAGCTCTTGCTATATATCTCAAAATAATACCGCAAATAAAAACACCTCGCCGAGGCAAGGTATCGTAATGCAGCTATAGTGGTGACCTCACCGGGAATCGAACCCGGATTGCCAGGATGAAAACCTGGTGTCCTAACCGTTAGACGATGAGGCCGTGCAGGCACGTAGCAGTGCTGTGTGCCATTATACGAAAAAGTCGCTGGTTTGTCCACCATAATACCGCTCTATTGCCGCGCGAGCTGAGAATCATGCTCTGGCTGCAGCAATATCTGCTATACTAATGACACACTAATTACGTCATACCACGAAGCTACTATGGATATTTCACCCGTTCCGACATCTGTGCTGGGAGAGCACCCGCCACAACGCCCTGCCAAACGGCGGCATAGCACACTCATGCTATGGGTAATGCTTGCGGCGGCCATCACTGTGGTGCTCTCGGCCATTGCTGCGGTAGTAACCCTTCTCTCCTCGCCGCAGCGCATGCAAGCAGCGGCAGTGTCGGCCACGCCATCGCGCACCGATATGTTTCTGGCTAATGGTTATGGAGCAGGCCAGCGCGCAGTGCGATTTGCGGCGGGGCAGGGTGGCTTGAGCTTCTTGGGTAGCACAGCCGACCACTCGCGGCTTGCCATTGCAGGGCAGGGTGCGCAGGATACCACACCAGTGCTCCGCATTTGGGATACTGGGCGCAAGCAGCCAGTTGCCACTTGGCCGGCCAGTACCTGCAGCAGTGTGACGCCGCGTGGAGTAGTATATTGCGCCAGCCAACAGCGGGGGCGCTCGGTCATTACGGCGGTGGAGCTTGCTACCGCCAAGGTTCTCTATACTACCCCTGTAGCTACCCAGCCTACTACGCTTACATATTACGGCACAGATAGCCAACAGCAAGACATTATTGGCGAGAGCGCCACCGCCACCTTCTACGCCGCTGCAGGGGGTATCCGCACTATCACCAGTGGTGATTTTCAGAACCCCACCGCCACCTGCATTATGGCGGGCGGGAGCAAGCTCATCTGCCGCCGCAATACCGAGAAAGACCACGGTGCCAAGCCATCCCAGAAGTCGCCCAGCAAGCATGCTACTTCGCGTACCACCACCGGTGTCGTCATTACGAATGAGCGCCAGGCGACCACTGCAGACCAATCGACCACTGTCATCACCGTGTACGACATCACGAGTGGCACACGCGAAGTGCAGCGCACAGCCAGCTCTAGCAACGTCACCCTAGCAAGCGATGGCTGGCTGGAGGGCACTGCTGGCAGTAATACCATCCAATCAAGCGGGCAAGAGACCTTCGAGAGCTATGGCCTTGATGGCACGCCACGCGGCCGCAGCACTGTTAATAGCGCCTACAAGCTCAGCCCAGCCGCCAGTTCCTTTACTAACCCCGCTGGCACTACTGCGCCAACCTACCCCCGAGAGGCTCTCACCACAGATATGCCGCGCGTTGTTGTGAATGGGCAGGGTAGAGAGTTCCTGCGTATTGCCAGCCAAAACACCCAAGACTTCGCCCTCAGCCAGGCCACCTATAGCCGCACCGGCGGTGGCACACTCACCCTGGCCGACGGCGGTAATGTTGTCTCCGCCAGCCTGGATGGCTCACTCCTCCTCACGAGCAACCTCCACTCTGCCGGTATCCAAGCCAGCGGTAGCAAAGGCCTCAAGATCGTCAAAGTCGCCGATGGCAGCACCGTTCTCACCATCAAAGCCACCGACATGCGCAGCCTCACCATCCGCAGCAACCTCATCGCTAGCACCAGCAAGGACGGCACACTTGTGGTGTATGTGCCAGGCACGTAGTGCTGCACCTTACGTTTCCAGCACACAGCGTACCCACATCTCCTCTACATAGCCGCAGTTTATAGCAAAATGTAAAATAACCCGCCATTGTGAACGGGTTATTTATTAAGAGCAGTAGAGCAGGGGTTCTACCGGCTTGCTGCATGGTTAAGCACATAGGCACTGAGACAGGCCAGACCGATGCTAAGCATGACGATGGCGGTGTGCGGGTCGATGCTGTGCGAGATACTCAGTACCACTACGATAACGCTGAGCACCAGGCAGGCTGCGATGAGCAGAATGTCGAGCATTTGCTTGGGCGTCTTTTTGCGAGCGGTCGATACCGTGACCTTCGTCTTGGTGGTGGTTGTTGCTGGCGCGGCTGCTTTGGCCGCTGCTTTGGTTGATTTTTTTGCCATATGGCCTCCTTTGTTTTCTGGCACTATTGTAGCACATTGTGGAGAAAAATGGGCGAATAAATTACTACTAGGATTATAAGAAGTGACTGACAGCGAGCGCGGCTATCTCGCCCAGTACTCCATTGCCATCACCCAAGCAATCCGCTATAATACACACAAAGCATAAGGGGGATAACCAATGGGGGTGCAACAAATCAGCCGGTTTTGGCACCGGCGCTTGTGCGAGGCAAGCATGCTCTATGCCGTCATCATCGTGGCGCTGTGGGCATGGCGGCACTTTGGCGGGGTGGATCAATACAACCTCGTGCTTGGCATGCCACTCATTGCCGTTATCTTGGCCGGTATAACAGGGGTCGTGGCAGCGGTGCTTCACATCTGGCCACCACAGCAGCGGCTTGGGCAGGCGAGTCTGGTAGTGTATCTCTGCGCCATTGCTACAACAGGCGCGCTCATTATTGGCACTGGTGGGCTGAGCTCACCCTTCATTGCAGCCTGGCTTTTGGTAGCAGTCTTTGCAATGTTCTTTGGCTGGGTAGGGCTAGCGCTCGTCTTGTTGCTAGTCAATGCCTACCTCAGTTGGGGAGTGCTGTCGGGGCATATTACAAGTACAATGATCCCCAGTGCCATGCTCACGGGCGAGCTACCCATCCTAGTGGGGTGCTTGCTCTGGGGGCCAGATGATCGCGCCGCACAGGCTCGCACTACCTCATACCGCGAGCTTGCCGCCACGCTCAGCCGGGTGGCAGGCAAGTCGGATATCGTGCTCAATGCAATTGGTGATGGTGTGATGGCGCTGGACGCAGATGGGATGATTGAACTTATCAATCCAGCAGCCCAACGTCTTGTGGGCTGGGGTGACGAAGATGCTCTGGGCCTCAGCTACCAATCCGTCCTCAAGCTTATCGACGCCAAGAACGACCCCATTACCAATGATACCGACCCCATCGCTGCCGTCCTGGCGGACAACCAGCCCCTCACCACCGACCGCCTACGCCTCGTGACGAGCTCTGGCAAGACACCGATCATCTCACTCGTCATTTCGCCCGTCAGCAGCGAGCCAGGTAGTGGAGTCATCGTCGTCTTTCGTGACGTGACAAAGGAAAAGGCCGAGGAACGCCAAAAAGCCGAGTTCATTAGCACCGCCAGCCACGAGATGCGTACCCCTGTAGCGTCAATCGAGGGCTACCTTGGCCTCACCCTTAACCCCGCCACCGCCACCATCGACCAGCGCGCTCGCGACTTCATTACCAAAGCCCACCGCTCGGCTGAGCACCTCGGCCGGCTCTTCCAAGACCTGCTAGATGTAAGCAAAGCCGACGATGGCCGCTTGCAGAGCAATCCTGAAGCGATCGACCTCATCCCCTTTGTCAGCGACATTGTAGAGGGGCTGCGCCACAAAGCTGAGGACAAAAAGCTCCAGCTTATCTTCAAGCCACGCCCTGGTGCAACTGGCGGTGAGCATAGCGCTACCTTTACTAGCCGGACGCTTAGCCCTGCCTTTTATGTCTATGTCGACCCAGACCAACTGCGTGAGGTGCTCGATAATCTGGTGGAGAATGCTATCAAGTACACTCCCAGCGGGCATATAACAGTGGATGTGACTGGTGGTAGTGGGCGCGTGACAATCGCCATTGCCGATACTGGCATTGGCATACCAGTAGAAGATCAGTCACACCTCTTCCAAAAGTTCTATCGAGTAGATAATTCGGACACGCGCGAGATTGGCGGCACTGGCCTAGGGCTCTATCTTAGTCGCCGCCTTACAGAGGTGATGGGTGGCCGCTTGTGGGTGGAGAGTGCTTACCGGCAGGGAAGTACCTTCTTCCTTGAGCTCCCGCGCTTGAGCGAGCACGATGCTCAAACCGCCCTCGCTGCCAAAGCCAAGACAGCAGTACAAGTAGCCGAGGCAACCCCGCCTCGCCCAGTGCCAACTTTTGCCACAGCCACACTCCAGGGCCAAGGCTTTTTGCCGCAGCCAAGCCTAGCTACTCGCGCCCAGCACCCAGCCCAAAAGAACAGCCGCGCAGCTACGCCATCCACAGCAAAAAACGTGCAATCTACCGCTGTTACCGCTGCCCAAACTACTCCTTCCGCCTCATTAAGTACCACACCGCAACCTACGCCCAGTACATCGCCCACGGCGCACATTATCGCCACCAGCCAACCCAAGCGCAGCCCTACTCGCGTCCGTGATGTCCTCACCACGCCGCGCTCTGCTGCGCCACCACGGGCAGTGCGGTAAACCTCACGCCTATCTCGAAATAATTATAGAGGCCGATATTTTCCACAATACTGGCCTCTTTTATATTAAAACCTGCTACTAGTACCCCTCCTGTAGCAAAAAGCGAGAAGGGGAGTGAACCCTACCAAATACTGGGAGGTAAAGCTCTCGTCCATCACACGCTTATGGCTGAGCCTTCTTGCGTGAAGATCTGTGCGCTCGCTCATTGAGCAGATATAGCGTGATAGAGCTAAGAGCCGTCGCCTCAGTACCACGCGCTACCCCGTGCATGACCGTCTCTTCCATCTGGCGACCTTCAAGCGCAAGACTATCCGAAAAATTTGCTGCGGCAATATCCTCATCCGTCGTCATCACGTGCTCAGCGACTGGGTTGAGCAGGTTACCCACCGGCTCCATATTGCCACTGTCATGATAGAGACTAATACCTGTTGCAGCTGTCAGCGTGGCGCCAATGGTGGCCAGCATCCCTAGTGCCCGCGCTGCTTTCTCACGCCGTGAGGATCGCTCGGGCGATTGCAATTTTTCTGCAAAACGCGTGACCCAGCTTGGCTTCTCACTTTTGTGCCGTGCTCGGTGCTTATATGAAGCTCCGGCATGTCGCATTTGTGATGTTGTTGTCATAGTTCATCTTCCTCTGTTAGAGACAATATAATACCACGGCATGGATTTATAGTCAATAGTTACACATCTACGCCCAAAACCTCCAAACCTCTCATACTTATAGCTACGCTCACAGTATCCATGCCGAAGATATACACAGAGCGCTCCCGCTTCCTGCATCGCTGGCCTTCAGATACGTTCTTCCAATCTCTCTATGCAAATCCAATTGTGCGCCCACACCACCACTGAGGCGGCTCTTTCTATCAATTCCTCTCAAAAAAACCACAAGCACTATGGTATTTTCGCTGACAATTGCGTACAATAGAGGGTGATATGACAAAGGTTAAGATTCTGCTTGTCGAAGACGACAAAAGCCTGCGCGAAATATACGGAGTACGCCTGTTGGCCGAGGGGTATGACATCGTGTCGGCCGGCGATGGGGAAGAAGCACTCGCCATGGCTATCAAAGAACGTCCACAGCTCATCATCAGCGATGTGATGATGCCCAAGATTAGTGGCTTCGACATGCTCGATATCTTGCGCAGCACCACCGAGACGCGTGGCATCAAGGTGATTATCATGACAGCACTCTCGAGCCAAGACCAGCGCATGCGCGGCGAGGCACTGGGAGCAGACCGCTACCTCGTCAAATCGCAGGTTGGCATTGAAGATGTAGTGCGTGCTGTGCACGACGTCCTTGGCGATACAGGGGTGAGCCACCGGCCAGCAGCACATACCACTCCTGAACCTCAGCCAAGCGCACCAGCCAACCCAGTGCCACTAGCCAGTCAGCCCCAGCCTACCACACTGCCGCAGCCCACAGCGCCATTCTCTACACCGCGGCCAGCCAGCCTGGGTGAGCGAGTGATCCACCCCCTGCAATCTTCGATGCCGAGGCCAGATTATGCCAGCTTAATAGACGACGAGCTGGACGCCGCCAATGGCGCTCCACAACCCACGACGCCCACGCCACCGGCCGGGCCCACCACGCCACAGCCATTCACCTTGCCGCCAGCCGAAGAAACACCAGAGGCTGAGATCATCAGGCATCACGATGAACACCCAGCCCCTGCTAATAGCGCACCAAGCCCAGCAGAAGCTACACATCTGCACACACCACCAGCCAGTGATACTCCCGCTACGCAGCCACTTATTAACGATATTATTGCGCCGCACAGCACAGCGCCATCAGGTATTCCAGATGTACATCACCACATTGTGGCGAGCCAGCCTGCTCACTACACCCACACTCCAGCCGACGACGAAGCCGAATTGGCCGAAGCTCTCCACATGAGCACACAGCAGACCGATGATGAGGCAGACACCGATGCAGCCACCTACCAGCCAAGCCAAAACCAGCTCGTCACAGACGCCGTGGCCAGCCTTAATGAGCAGATGGATACCATGCCAACCCCTGTTGAGCCGCAACCGCCAGCCGCCACAGCATATAGCACACCAGCGCCAAGCCATCCAGCACCAGCAGCCTCAGCGCAGCCACCAGTTACTCACCACGAACATCACGAGGCTGCTGATAGCGCAGCTATTACGCCACACAGCCCACAGGCCATTGCTGCAGACCCGTCTGATGCACTAGCCGCGGCGTTGCTCCAGGGCAGTGCAGCCGCTCATCCGTCGGTCTCACCAGTCGATCATCCACTCTACGATGCCATCCGCCCAGCTCCCGTTGCTGCAGCGCATTCTGCTCCAGCACAGCCCGTCAACGCCGCAGCAGGGCAACCATCAACCACTCATCATGCGGCATCAGTGCCTCAGCCAGGAGCCACACCTTCGCGCCCAGCGCCGGCCATACAGCACAGCCACGACAACCTCAGTTTCGAAGAGACTGAGCGGGCAACACCATCATCGGCCGGGTCGCACTAAAAAGCGTATCCATATCGCTTCACGCGTGCTATACTAGGTAATCATCATGCATGGAGCCTGTTATGCCCGATCGATCACCATTCGACTACCCATTCCATGAACAACCTACCGATGACCCTGTCACTGGCCCTGCTACGCGATGCAATGATCCACTACAAGCCGATAGCCGCCAGCATCCATCGCTTGAGTACCCACTGGTTGTGCCAGAAGTCAAACATAGCCCACTTTTCACATGCATTCGTGCCATTGGCAAGGCTGCTCTCCGCGGCACGCGGAGCATTGTTTCAGCGGTTACTCGGCCGTGGTCGCATCATACCCATCAGCATTAAGCCGAGAGAGTTATGAGCGCAGAGCCGAGCCTTCGGCCAGCACGTCCTGGGTGATATAATAGGGGCATGTCGACTACTCGCCTCAACAAACACATTGCTCTTGTGCTGGGCCTGTCGCGCCGCCAAGCGGATGACCTGATCGCCGCTGGAGACGTCGTGGTTGATGGCGAGGTAGCTGTGCTCGGTGCCCGCCTCCAGCCAGGCAGCCTGGTAGCAGTCAAGGGCGCGCCACTGCCCAAGCAGGTTACTTATCGCACTATCATGCTCAACAAGCCAGTAGGCTACGTCTGCTCGCGCAAGCAACAGGGGTCGCAGCCGACCATCTACAGCCTTTTGCCGCCAGAATTGCACACGCTTAAGCCCGTTGGCCGGCTCGATGCCGATAGCTCGGGCCTGCTTTTGCTCAGCAACAATGGCGACTTTGCTTACCGCATGACCCATCCGCAGTTTGCCAAGGTCAAAGAATACCGCGTCCGGCTCGACCACCCGCTTGAACCCCTCCACCAGCAGATGATCAGCGACTACGGCATCCAGCTGGCCGATGGCACCAGCCGGCTCATCCTCACTCGTCTTCGGCCCGATAGCCGCACCGAGTGGCACATTAGCATGAGTGAAGGCCGCAACCGCCAGATCCGCCGTACCTTCGCTGCCCTAGGCTACACCGTGGTGCGTCTGCACCGCACACACTTTGGCAGCTATAGCCTGGGCAAGCTACCACGAGGCAAGTGGCAGGATGTGGCCGAGCAGTAGGGCGCTGCAAATCTGCTCGCGCGCTTTCATGATATAATGAGAGCATTATGGCTACCAAACTTCCTACCGTTGCAATCATCGGGCGTGCCAATGCTGGCAAGAGCTCGCTGTTTAATCGTATGATGCGCTCGCAGCAGGCTATCGTGGCACGCGAGGCCGGTACGACGCGCGATCGGGTGGTGGGCAAGGCAGCCTACCATGGGCATGAGTTCTGGCTGGTCGACACCGCTGGCCTCAAGCCAGCAGAAGACGAGTTTGAGGCAAGTATCCAAGAGCAAATCACCGATGCATCCGACGCGGCCGACGTCATTCTCGTGGTGGTGGATAGCACCGAATACCCCAGTGACGAAGACCGGCGCGTTGCCAAGACCGCCCTCAAGAGCCGCAAACCCGTCATTCTCATCGCCAACAAAACCGACCTGCGGGGCAGCCTGCCCACCAGTGAATTCCTCCGCCTTGGCATCAAGAGTATCATCCGTACCAGTGCCGAGCACAACAGTGGTATTAGCGATGCGCTGGATGAGATTTGCCAGCACATCCCAGAGAAGCGCCAAGCAGAGCCAAGTGATGTGCTCAAGATTGCGTTGATCGGCCGGCCCAATGTCGGCAAATCCAGCCTCTTCAACACCCTGGCAGGCAAGCAGCAGGCCATCGTGGCTGGGGTAGCAGGCACCACGCGCGATGTCAATCGCATCCGCCTGCGCTACCAGGGGCAAACCATCGAGCTGCTCGACACCGCCGGCATTCGCCGCCAAGGCAAGCAGGAGGTGGGCATCGAGAAATTTAGCGTCTTGCGCACCCTGGCTGCCATCGAGGAGGCTGACATCTGCTTCCTCCTGATGGATGTGAACGAGCTCAACACCGCCCTCGACCAGCGGCTTGCAGGTATCATTGCCGAGGCAGGCAAGGGCATGGCCATCGTCGTGAGCAAATGGGACGCCGTGGAAGGCAAAGATGCCTACACGCGCGATGCACTCGCCCCGCAGATCTCCGCCCAGTTCGACTTCACACCATGGGCACCACTCATCTTCACCAGTGCTGTTACGGGCCAGAATGTGACGAAATTATTCGACCTCGCCCTTGGCATTGCTGCTCATCGCCAGCAAAAGACCACCACGCGCACCCTCAACGACCTCCTGCAGCGCTCTGTGCAGAAGCACCCACCAGCTGGCCTCAAGAATACCCACCCCAAGCTGCGCTACATCGTCCAGACAGACACCAACCCACCATGGTTCGTTATCTACGGCAGCAACCTCAAGTTCGTCCACTGGAGCTACAAGCGCTACCTCGAGCGGCGCATCCGCGACACCTACGACTACACTGGCACCCCCATCAAGCTCTCCTTCCGCGACGAGAAGCAGCTCAAAGCCAACCGCGAGCGCGTCAAGCGCGGTCTCGAACCTGTGACGAAAGCATATAAGCAGCGCAAGAATGCCGAAGGGCAAAGCACACAGGGCCCAGGCAAGAGCCGTTTGTAAGTGCTTTCTGACGCTTGCAGGGCAACCTATCTTAGGGTGTTTTATGGCATAATTAGTAGAGTATGTATCGTTCTCTTCCTGTTGGTGCATAGCCCTGACCATGTTCGCCTATTTTCGAACAAAATCGTTGTAGAATAGACAGCACTTACCACTGTTATTTTACCGTATTATTGCAATATATCATAACAAGTATTGATATATATATATCAGCTACAATCAAATCGTCATGTTGGTTGAGCCCAAAAATCTTGGGCTCCTGGAATCCTAGAGGAGGATAACATGAAGTTCCGGAAGATCGCGTCCTTGGGTGCTACCGCTGCGTTGGCGGTGGGCGGGTTCGTTTTGAGCTCGCCGGCGAACGCCGCCGACGGCGAGTGGCCGGCGGATATTGAGGAGGCTTGCCGCCTGCAGGGGCACTCCGGTGTCTACAACTTCTTCGGCGAGCCGTACACATGGACGTGTTACGACATGTCGTACACGTTCCCGTTCGGTGTGTCGTTTGGGTCGGCTGGTAGTGTCGACATCCAGGGCTACTGCAACCGATTCTACCCCGGTTCCAAGGCCGAGGTAACGAACGCCGCGCTCGCTGAGGGCTGGTCCTGCCTGAAGCTGGACTAGCCACCGGAACGCCCACCCAGCCTTATTGTGTAACATAAGGCTGGGTGGGCAAACAACATTCAGTAATAACTAATAACACAAGGAGTTGTACCATGACTCATATACCAGCTTATTTTGCTTTGTTGATTCGCGCGCCCGAGGCAAATGCGCTTTTTTGGTCGGCCGTCGCCTTCCATGTTGTGCTATTTGTGGTGGCTATTTGGCTACTTGTTTGGTTCGTCCGGCGAGTCAATCAGATGAGCCAATCGCTCACATCGATCGATGAGAAGCTGAGCGAATTCCTTGATAAGAATCAGTAGTGTGGCTTCTAGTGGCCTATACGGCCAAGCAATCCAGGTCGACGAATACTCCTCGCTTAAGGAAGGGCTAAGAAATCGCAAGACCCATAATATCACACCCATCTACCTCTGTTTTTGCGTGCAACAAAGTAGGGGTAGGTGGGGTTTTATTATGGTATAGATCTATCTTTCGATACTGCTTCTTGCCATATCATCCTCCTCTGATGTATATAAGACTCAATACCAACCTCTCGTACTGGCGCTACAGAGAAGAGAGAATGACGCAAAAGAGGAAAAATTTTTACATCCAAGCCAATAATAATCAACCCTCATCCTCTGCAATAGATCCTACCAGTGGAGTTAGTGGATAAGCCCGAGAGACTCCTCAGGCCTACCTTACCCAAACATCATCAGCTGCGCCGCCAACCCATCGCGGGTGATGCTGCTGGCATGGGTACCAATACATACCAGCTTGGGTGCTTCGCCAGACTGGCCAGTGGTGATCTGAATTTGCTCAGGCGTAGCCTCGATGTGCCGGCGCGCGCCATGCTCATCAATAAAGCACCCCTTGAGCCGGCGCAGCTCATACGTCGCAAAGAGCTCGAGCCACAGCGTCTCAAAGGCTGCCTCGGTAGCAGTGAGCTGCGACATATCGATGACGCTATAGGTTGGGTTATCTGGCACGGCAAGCTCGCCATCATAGGTATCGAAGAAGGTGAGCAGACTCGACGGCGTTGTGATCTTACTAAGGTCAAAATACCCATGCGGCGCAGACAGCACCCGCGCGTAGGGCAGGGCGCGGCGCTTGGTATCATAGGTAGTGCGATCATCACCGTGCAGAAGATCTTCTTTGGTAATAAGGATTGTATCGGCGGCTTGCAGCTCCACCTCGTGGGCTGGCTCAATACCGTGCAAAATCTCGTGCGCCGTGATGACATAATAGCTCTGCAGCAGCTCGTATTTGTCGAAGATCCGGGCATTGATGAGCTTCTCCACCAAGTTCATCGTCCGCGCGACCCCTGTTGCCTCGATAAAAACTGGGGCAGGGGACGACTGGCAAAAATCCAGCAGCATGCGCGTCAAGGCATGCTTGGACGAGCAGCACACGCAGTCGCCCGCCAGCGTCGTTACAAGCTCCGCCAGGCCTTCTAGCCGGTAGCCATCGACATTCTCGTTGGCATATTCATTCTCAATCACGCGCGAGCCAGCAAACTCCGGCTGACGCAAAAGATACTCCAGCACGCTTGTCTTGCCCGCCCCGAGCGAGCCATTGATGAGGTAGAGTGGTACCAGGCCAGGCTGGGTGCGCTGCTCATCAAAGGCAGCATTGAGGCTAAATTCAAGATCGTTATCGCGCTGGGCCATGAGTTTAGTATAGCATGGCAGGGCATGCCCGCTCGCTCTAACGGGCATCTTGATAGCAAGACTACTGGGGTACGGTGAAAAGTTGAACAAGAAAATATATGGAGGCCAGCCATACAGCAGGCGAATGATCGCTGTAGTATAATCTAGCCGGAACATTTTCGGTTCAGTTATAGCACCAGCAATGGTGCTAATGCTTTTTATATAATCGCAGCCTTGCACTACAGCCACGACAAGACCTCATCCATGCTATACTAATACGTATGAAATTACTCTTCGCCCAAGGCAACCCTGGCAGCGAGTACGCCCGCACCCGCCATAATATTGGCTGGCAGTGCCTGGACGCGCTGGCCCACGCGCACGGCGCCCAGTTTGCCACCAAGCCCAAGCTGCACGCCGCCACCGCCAGTGCTACCATTGCTGGCCAGCCAGTGCTGCTGGCTAAGCCAACCACCTTTTATAACGATACCGGCCGGGCGGCTCGGGCAATTATGGATTTTTATAAAGTATCGCTTAGTGACGTGCTTGTTATCCATGACGAGCTAGCGCTGGAATTTGGCATCATTCGTGTGCGCCACAGTGGTAGCGATGCTGGCAATAATGGTATTAAATCGCTCAATGCCCACCTGGGCCAAGGCTACGCGCGGCTGCGGATTGGTATCCACAACCCGCTGCGGCGGCGCATGGGCGATGCGACCTTTGTGCTCAAGCCCCTCAGCCAAGCAGAGCAGGAGGCACTCAATACAGCCATCATCCCAGCCACTACCGCCCTGGTAGAGCAGTTTGTGGCGGGCACCCTGGCCGATACCAGCCAGCGCGTCTATACCACGCCAGTATAGGCACCGATGGCCGCCCCC
This sequence comes from uncultured Candidatus Saccharibacteria bacterium, assembly GCA_938045445.1. Classification (GTDB taxonomy): domain Bacteria; phylum Patescibacteriota; class Saccharimonadia; order Saccharimonadales; family Saccharimonadaceae; genus Saccharimonas. The sequence continues at coordinate 171,005 of CALIMM010000015.1, read as the reverse complement.
GCCACAATATTCATAGCCTGCGGGCCAGCCGTTTGCTGTGCTGCCGGCATTGCCCGGGCGAGCACCCCGGCCAGCTTACCGCTAGCGGTGTAGGGGTTGCAATCAAGCGTGACTGCCTGGGTGTGGATGCCATGGCCTGGTGTATACAGCGGCACCTCCACCGGGGCAACTGGCACCAGCCGCTGCACCACCCAATCCTGGCCGCGGCTGCCTGCCAGCAGGGTGTGCCACTGGCTTGCCGTGCACTGGTGGCCAAACACCAGCCCCTGGCCAAAGCCATCGTCGCAGCGTTTTGCAATATAGTCCTGCCGGCGGTGGGTGTGCTGCCAATCCAGCTGCTGGGCTGCTGCCAGGCTATAGGTCGGTGGCATGATGCGCCGCAGGGCCGCCACATCCACCCCCATATCAGCGAGCACCGCCTGCACCGTATCGTCCCACGCGAGGGCAAAGAGCTCCTTCGAGCGCAGCAGCCAGGCCCGCAGGTCATTCTGCTGCACCACAGCCGGGCTGTAGCGGATAGCCTGGTAGTCGGCAATATCGACATCATAATTCGCCAGGTACACGGTATTACGCCACAGCACATCAAAGCTATGGCCACGCACCGTCATGCGCCCCGATTGGTAGCCAAATTCCGGCGGCTGCGCCAGCACAAAGCGAATCTCTACACCACGCTCCCGGGCAGCCTGGGTAATGCCAGCGGTGGCGGTGGGTAGATCGACAAACTTTGCTGGGTAGCCACGCTCCATGCTCACGGCCACCGTCAGGCTTGATCGGCCCGGGGCAGCGTCTATAAACCAGTCTGCCAGCGCTGCGTAGAGTGATGGCGAATCAGCCACGCCCGGTGTGTTCGGTGCGCTAGGGGCCGGGGCGGCCTGAACAGCCGGTACGTACCCGGCAGCTATAGCGAGCGCCTGGCGGGCACGCTCATAAAAGCTGATTGCTAAGGGCGCGGATTGATTCACCTCAATAAACTGCGGCCCAGGGCTGTGGGGCGCAAGCGGCAAAAAGCCATCAATCCGGCGAAAGCGGCGGCGCATGGTGCGTGGGCTAACCGGCGGCGCGTGATCGACCAAATATTTACCCTGGGCACTGAGCGACTGGTACAGCCGGTCGTACACCACCTGGCCAGGCATAAAGCTTGGGTGGGATTCAATCGCCACCAGGGCATCCTGCAGGGTATAGATGGCCTGGGTAAGCTGGGCCGCGGCTGGCGGCGTCAGGGGCAGGGGAGCCAGCAGCACACTAGCCTGCTTGCCGGCAATTGTAATCGGTGGGATGCTGGCCAGCTGCTGGGTGAGCTCACGCTGCTGGGGCGGCGTCAGGGCCTGCAGGGCGCTCGTCCACTGCGCCAGGGCCGCTATATCCACGGCTGGTTACTCCATAAGTCAAGCACGGTGCCGCAGCCTCGCGCCAGGGCTTGGGTGTAGATATGCGCCGCCAGGCTGATGTCTTCAATCCCCAGGCCAGTCGGGCCAAAGAAGACCTTCTGCGCCGGGGTGGTGCGGCCTGGTGCCTGGCCAGCCAGGATATCACCTAGGTTGGTAACGTCGCTATCGGCAATAATACCCTGGCTAAAGGCCACCGCGTGGGTCTGCACGCCGCGGTGCTTACTCTGCTGCCAGTTATCAGATACAATCACATCCATATGGGCCAGCAGCTGGGGCTCATTTTCGAGGCAGCCGATGTTACATATCGTCATCCCCGGCCGGTTCACCGCCTGCAGGGGCACCACTGGCTGATTAACATTAGCCGCGCAGGTTACAACGATATCGGCATCGGCGGCGGCAGCGTCGGCACTATCAACGGCACTGACCGCCAGGGCCGGGTAACGCTGGCGCAGCCGCTCAGCCAACTGGTGCTTGCTGGCGCCCCGGCTATAGATGCGGATAATATCAAGACCTGGCAAGGCATGCAGCAAGCCACGAATTTGCGTCATCATATTGACGCCCGCCCCCACACAGCCCAGGCTACGGGCATCCGTACGGACTAGCTTGGGCGCCGCCAGTGCACTAACCGCCCCGGTGCGCATAGCGCTAACGACCTGGGCGTCCATAATGGCAATCGGCATTTTGTGGGCATCATCAAATAGGGTGATGGTGCCAGTTGCTCGCGGCACATTCTGGGCGAGGTTACCAGGCATCGCGCCCAGGGCCTTGACGCCAAACACCGTCCCCACGGGTGTGGCGACAGCAGCTGGCAGCACATTCACCACACCAGCCTGGGCCTCTTGCTGCTTGTGTGCTAGCCGGAGCGATGTCTTAGCCGGCTGCAGTGCCTGGCCAGCCCGCCAGGCCGTAAAGGCTTCCTGCACCGCCTGGGTAGCCAGCGCCATATCGCCGCCACCAGCATCCAGCACATCCTGCCGGCTGAGCCACAACACCTGGCCGGGGGCCAGGCTGTGGGTGGGGGATGATTGTGGCGACGCAGCGCCAGAACCGCGGCTACGCACCGGGGCGCTCCTGGGGCGGTAGCAGGCTCAGCAGGTCAATCGGGAACTTCGCCTTTGGCCAGTTTTGGGCGGCGCGAATATGGGCTTTGACGGCTGCGGCCCGCATGGCTGCGTCATCGCGGGTATGGGCAGCAACTGCGGCAAGCAGCTGGCGCACCGTGGCGGCTGTAGTGGGCTCAATATCACTGGTTGCGAGCTGCTCGCCACGCTCCAGCCGGCGCACAAAATTCGACATACCAATGCTATAGGCCGGTGCCTGGCCCAACTGCGCAGTAATAAACGCCGTGTCAGTTTCATCAATAATTTTATTACCCACGGGCACTAATGTGACGTCATCGTGGGCTGCAAGCTCGGCCAACTGCTGGTAAATGGTCGTGCTCTTGATGGTTGGCTCAACCGCCACGAACACCATGTCGAACAGCCCCAGCATGCCAACACCAAACACATCAGCACCAGCCGTGAGATCAGCAATAATCAGCTGATCAGGGCTATCCTGCGTGTGGGCCAGCACTAGCTGTAGCTTGCCCAGTGCCCCGTGGTGACAGGACCAGCCCATGGTCTCCTGGCTGTAAGAGCCAAGCTCCAGCAGCACGGGTGGGGGAGACCGCGCCACGGCTCCACCTGGAACCCAAGTGGCAGGCGGTCGCCGTCGCTATAGGGCGGGAGTGTACGGGGCAGGCTGGGTAGCTCAGCCAGCTCCGGGCGCGCCTGGCGAATAGTCGCCTCGACGTATTTGTAGATCGGCGTAAACGCACTGGCCTGGGCGTGCGTCCGGCCCAAAGCCCCCGCCAGGTGCAGGTTGATATCGGCGTCAATAGCGTAGATCTCGGTAAAGAGCTCTGGCGCTAAGCGGGTTGCCAGCGACGATAGGGTCGTTTTGCCGCTGCCACCCTTTCCTAAAAATGCAATTCTCATATGGGCAAATTGTACTCCTCGCAGCCCCCTTTCGCAAAAATGTTGCAAAACTGCGTATTATTGCAACAAAACGGCCCATGCGCTACTATAAAAGCTAGTATGGCAGTCACTACCACCCCCATCACCCAGCATCTACGCCACCATGGCTATAGCATTACCGCACCGCGCCTGGCAGTCCTGCGTGTGCTGCAGCAGGCCGATGAGCCGCTTAGGCGGGCCTACATCGCCGAGCGGGCCACCGCCGCGCCGGCCGCAGGTAGCTCCCAGCCTACAGCCGCTACGCCACGCTGCAACCGTGCTAGTGTCTACCGGGCGCTGCAGGTATTCGAGCGTATTGGCATTACCACCGTGCACATGCGCGGCTGGACACCGTACATTAGCCTGGCAGAGCCCTTCCGGCCGCACCACCACCATATTACCTGTACGATGTGTGGCGCACACCAGGATGTGGCCACACCAGAGCTGGAGGCCGCCCTGCAAGCCGCCGCCAGGAGCCACGGCTATAGCCTAGGCCAGCATAGCGTTGCGCTTAGTGGTATCTGCCCGCGCTGCCAGCATAGTGCCAGCACCCATACGCATACCCGCGGGCACGCACACGGCGCCGAAGAAGGCAACCCCCGCTAGCCCTACTGTGCCTGCTGCCGCCGGGCCAGCCGGCGCTTTTCGTACATGCTCGAGCAGATAGCCGTCACAATAAACACTAGGCCAATGCTCCCGGTAATCCACTCTGGTGGCTCCACCTGGTAGAGCTTAATGTACATCATGGCGCCCAGAGCCATAATCGCCCAGTGGGCACCGTGCTCAAGGTAGCGGTACTGGGTTAGGGTGCCAGCCCGCATCAAATACACCGTCAGCGCTCGCACCCAGATTGCCCCCACACCCAGGCCCGCGATAATCAGCAGTAGGCTAGTGGTAATAGCAAAGGCCCCAATCACACCATCAAAGCTAAAGCTAGCATCCAGCACCTCAAGGTAGAGGAAGCTGGCAAAAGCCGCCCAGCCCACCTGGGCACCGGCTTGGTGCGCCGCGCCGTGCTCATCATCGTGGAAGAACGAGCCAAACAGCTCTATACCAATATGCAGCAGAATCCCCAAAATACTCGATATCAGCACGATGGTTTGGTACTCCGGCGCCACCGTAAAGTACAGCGCCACTGCCACGCTCAGCATTAGGCAGATTTTGAGATTTTCGAACCGCCCCGCCCGGGCCAGCCAGGATTCACCCTTAAGCCAGTGGGTGGTTTTGCGCCGATCCATAAAGTAGTGAATACCAATCATCAAAAGGAAGGCACCGCCAAAGGCATCGATCATCGGCGCAGCGTGGTGTAGCACCTGGCCGTAGCGGGCTGGGTCGTGTAGAGCAAGCTGCACCACATCGCCAAACCCCAGGTGGGCGGCAATCATCACAATCACAATCGGCAGCACAAATCGCACCACAAACACCGCAATAAAGATCCCCACCGTCAGGAAGATCTTTTGCCAGAAGGGGCTTAGGGTTGCCAAGACGCGGCTATTGATGATGGCGTTATCAAAGCTGAAGGTCACCTCCAGCAGCACCAGGATGGCAAACACCCACAAACCGCTCGTCCCCAAATAGCCAAAGACCGCCCCACCCAGCAGCACCGTTAGCAGTGCCGAAAACCAAAAAATACGAAAAGGGTGATGAGAATGCCAGAGATGTTTCATAGTGATTTAGTATAGCACAGAATAAGGTAGAGCTTCACCTTCTATGGCCTTCTAAGCTAATCTTCGTGAAAGACCGCACCAAGGTACATTATTACTCTCGTTGCCGACCACTCGTCTTCTGCTTGTAGGCTCGTAAACGCTTCTTGCATCTCTGTGATGCTCCCAAGATAGGCAATGCGCGGCTCATATGCGCGCACTGTCTCTGGGTCATCTTTAATGCCATACGCACTGAGCTCAACCGCCGTTGCTGGCTGAGCTACTGCTTGCACCATCCCAACAACCTTCATCTCGCCAGATGGAGTGCGTACAACAACCACACCGCCCGACATACCAGGCAAAACTGCATCATCTAGCCCGTCAACATCATTTGCGTCTTTAGCCGACCGCTCAAGGCCCGAGATCACGACCATCTTGCCATTAGCCCCACGCTGCCCAGCAGGGAGGAGCACATCGACCTGTGGCGTGGCGATCGGTTGCCCCCACTCCACCGGCGCATTAGCAGGGAAGCCCACCGCAAAGAATGGCTGGCCAGCCTGTGTCGCTGCCGCTATCTCCTCATCTGTTGCAAGCTGGAGTGATGAGCTACCTGGCAGCTCATCACGCGGCCTCAGTGCCGCTACATCAGGCATGCCAGAGCTCCACTGGCCTTCGGGCGGTGCTTCGCCATTATGGCAGCCTTTTTGTATCTTATGAGTCTGGCCGTCAGTTGTTTGGAAGGTGATGTCGGCTTGGCGAATAGTATATTTATTAGACACCACATGGGCAGCCGTCATCACCATCGGTTTGCCATTTGGCATTGCTATGATGTAGCCACTGCCAGTGATATCCACGCTGCCTGCCTCCGCCATATTATGAGAATGAGCTTCTATCTTGACGATGGAGTGCTGCACTGCTTGCAGAGCCTCCTGCTTTTGCTGCTCCAGCGACTCGCGATTGCCCAACGCTTCAGCTATGCCCACCGGTGAGCGCTGGGCTACCGTCTCAGGCTGCGTGAGGTCAAGCGACGAAGGCTGGCCAACTGCCATACACGGCGGCAGTGGCTCATATGGCCGCCGCGCCTCGTGCTGAGCATGCTTGGCATAGACCACACCAGCCATTGGCATGCAGCCAATTGTTGCGCCTACCACTGCACTAATTACCTTTTTGCCCAAATTCGTTTTCTTCTCCCGCTGGAGTTGCAGACGCTCCATTCGCGTCCCGGGGCGAGGCGAACATGAATGAGAATTATGTTCTCGAACTGCCATTTCTGTCATGGTTTGGCCATTATAGCGCTTTGCGGGACTAAATACAAATTTAGCAAAGTAGTTTAATATAAGTAGTTTAATATATTTACATCGCCCAGTATCACGCTGAACAAGTAAAAGCAATCAATATAATAGTCAAACTCTGGTACGTATTATCATAGTAATAGCAAACACCCCTCTCGCTCATCGCCTACTTGAACAAAAAACAAGTTCACTGCGCAATAACAGAGGAAAACATGGTGAAAAGTATTGTTCAGTCATAGATTTTGTGCGTGCTGGGCTATATAGGTATGCCTGGTGTAAGCGTGTGTCAATCACATAGCGTTTCAGCTTGCACCTCTACTTGTCTGTGACGCGCACATACGTGCGCCCATCGCAAGCCACAATGTTGCTATAGCAACTATACTTCTCGATGCTCGTTTTTCTCATTGAGAAGTATGTAGTTGAGGGTGAAAAATTATCAACACACAAGGTATTGTATACTGCGCCAGAGAGCGTAGCAACGCGGAGAAGGCCTTTTATTAAACCTTTACATGTAAGTCTCACAGTCCCTGCAGTAAGTTCTACAAGCAGGGCAAATCCGCCAGGATCGTGGCCACTACCACAGATACCAGCTACCTTTGCCTTGGTAGCGCATGTCACAAACCAAAGCAATTCATAACTCCTCTATGCATGCCAAAGTATATCAGCTTAAAAAATAGCCCCTGCAAGAGTAGACCATCACCAACTCACCCCAACAAAAAAGCGCTCATAGTAAGGGTGGGCATCACTATGAGCGCTTGGTTTGCCCTTCGTCCCACCCAATCAGGGTATACGTGATCTACTCACACATACGAGATCCGCTGGACAAAGGGGTTAGTAAGCACACAACCCTGTCTAACGGTGCTGCAGTGGAGGGTAGATAACTACAGCACAGATTGTGTGCAACCTAACACGTTACCTTCGTGAAAACACTGGGGTAACTATGTTAAAATAGGGGGTATAAGGTACTTGAACGAGCTTGCGCTCAATCAATCACTTATGATACTAGCACCCGCTTGACAAAATGTCAACACTTTTCAGCACAAATTATGCAACAGATCAATCACACCACACCACAAGCCCACCAATATCTCAATCCACTCTGCCATATTGCCAAGCCACCGCAGCAGATTCACTATCTCGGTACACTGCCCGAGGAGCGCCGCCCCAGCGTGGCAATCGTTGGGTCGCGCCGGCCCACACGCTATGGTCGGGAAGTGACGGAGCAGTTCGCCCGCGAGCTGACCCGCCAAGGGGTGATCATCATCAGCGGGCTCGCCCTTGGGATTGACAGCATTGCGCACCAGGCCTGTGTGGCGGTGGGTGGCACGACGATCGCTGTGCTGGGCAATGGCTTGCCACGGATCTATCCGGCCAATCATACTGCGCTTGCGGGTGATATCGTGGCCAAGGGTGGGGCAGTGGTGTCGGAGCACCTGGCGGGGGATGGCTACCGCTTTGGCAGCTGGAGCTTCCTCGAGCGCAACCGCCTCGTCGCTGGCCTAGCCGACGTCGTCGTCATCACCGAGGCAGCCGAGCGCAGTGGCACACTTAACACTGCTGCCCACGCACTCGAGCAAGGCAAGGACGTCTTTGCGGTGCCGGGCAACATCACCAGCCCACTCTCACAGGGCTGCAACAATCTCCTCAAGCAAGGCGCGTTGCCCGCCACCAGCCCAGCCGATGTTCTCGCCGTCATGACCATCACACCGCCCCAACGCCAGCAGAGCGAGAATGCCACTCTGCCGCTGGGTAATACACCGCTCGAGGCCGCCATTATCAAGCTACTGCGCCAAGGCCTGCGCGACGGCGAAGAAATGCAGCGCCGCCTAGGCACACCCATCAGCGAGTTTACCATTGCCCTGACAATGCTGGAGATTAACGGCGTTATCCGCTCACTTGGTGCCAACCAGTGGACATTGGCTTAGTATTATGGTACAGTACTATATACTATGGCGACAGCAGAGCAGCCCCCAAGACAACGCGAATATCACATGAGAGATATTCCTACTGTGCCAAATGCCATCTCGGCTACTGGGCTAGGGTTAGTAGCTGCCGGTGCTCAGAAATTTGACACCGCTACAAGGGAAAATGATAAGACCGGCCAAGTCATTGGCGCACTCATGATACTTGGTGGTCGTGCATGTGACTCAGCAGATGGCCCAGCGGCACGACGTCTTCGCCAAGAAAGTGACTTTGGTGCAGGGTTTGATGCTTTTTGCGACAAATTCGGTATGGCAGTGATTGGTATAATAGCAGGCAAGCTCTATATTGTACCCAAATCAGTTTTAGCAACAATTGCCACTAAGAATGCCGTTAATGCTAGCGCAACCATCTATCATGGTCTCACAAATGATGAAGCCTTCCGTACGCCAAAATCCGGCAAGTTCAGTATGGCAGCAGATAATATAGCAATTGCTGCCTATTTTCTCAAGTCGCTCGCTCCTGAGGGTAGTAAGCTTGAGCGTTATGCTGGTGTAGCAGCACTAGGGTCGTTTGCTGTAGGTACTGTCCTTGGTATTGCCGCTGCGAAGGACTATCTCACTGGCCACTATGCCAAAGCCGAAGATTATAGCTCAACCACTCCAGCAGCAAACACCTCACCACAGCAACCTCGCACCCGTATGCGTCGCAAACGCCGCGTGCGTGGGTAATGCGATTGATGATTCGTGCAGCATTCTTTATTGGCAGCCAGGCTTCTTATATATTTCCACACTATCAGCAATACCCCTGCCTATAAGCCAGGGAGGGGGAGAGGGTATCCGAACTAACCTCCATATATTTTCTTGTGCAGTGAGTTGTCCAGAGAGTTGATGGTGAAGTGTTGCGGCTCAAGATGCACCCCATTTGCATTCCATTCTACTTTGCGGTATCATAGGCGCTTGATTAGATAGGTTAATAGCAAGCATATAACTATAACTAACAAGCGAGTAGATAATCAATGAGCAAACACACACAACTAGTCATCGTCGAGAGCCCCGCCAAGGCCAAGACAATTGAGCGCTACCTGGGCGGGGAATATCAGGTGCTCTCGAGCGTAGGGCACATTCGCGCCATCCCCAAGAAGACCAAGGATGGACAGCCGCCGATCGATATCAAGAATGACTTCAAGACCGTCTACGAGATCGATCCAGATAAGAAGAAGGTCATCACCGAGCTCAAGAAGGCCGTCAAGGCGGTTGGCGCGGATAATGTGTGGCTCGCAACCGATGAAGACCGGGAAGGGGAGGCGATTGCCTGGCACTTGTGCGAAGTGCTTGGTCTAGACCCGCAGCATACCAAGCGCATTACCTTCCATGAGATCACCAAGCCCGCTATCGAGGCGGCTATCAAGCAACCTCGCACTGTCGATATGCAGCTGGTGGAGGCGCAGCAGGCACGGCAGATCCTCGACCGCATTGTGGGCTTTGAGCTGAGTCCTGTGGTGTGGCGCAAGGTGCCAGGCGGCAAATCGGCTGGCCGCGTGCAAAGCCCAGCGGTCCGCCTGCTCGTGGAGCGCGAGCGCGAGATTCGCGACTTTGCGAGTAGTGCACAATTCCGCGTAACGGCGCACTTTGCCGTAGATGGCGAGGAGCTCAAGGCTGAGCTCAAGCAGCGCTTTGACAGCGAGCAAGCCGCCCACGACTTCTTGACGGGGCTGAGTGGCGCTCGTTTCACCGTTAGCAACATTACCAAGACGCCCAGCACGCGCAACCCGGCTGCGCCATTTACCACCAGTACCCTCCAGCAAGAGGCCAATAGCAAGCTCGGCATGGGCAGCCGCGCTACCATGGCGAGTGCCCAAAAGCTCTACCAAGAGGGGCTCATCACCTATATGCGTACCGATAGCGTCAATCTCAGCCGCCAGGCCATTGCCGCCAGCCGCACATATATTACTCAGCAGTTTGGCGCTGACTATTCGCACAGCCGCACCTTCGCCACGAAGTCGGCTGGTGCCCAAGAGGCTCACGAGGCCATCCGCCCGACCGACATCGCCCGCGAATCCATCACTGGCAGTAGCTACGACCAAAAACTCTACGACCTCATCCGCCGGCGCACCCTGGCCAGCCAAATGGCCGCTGCGAAGCTAGAGAACACCACCATTACCATCAGTATCGACAGCACGCAGCTCAAGGCCGAGAAGACGCTCGTTTTTGAGGCTAAGGGTCAGACAGTGCTTTTTGATGGCTTTTTGCGTGTCTATGGCGGTAAGGATTCGACCATCCTGCCATCAGTTAGCCAGCACACCACCCTCGAGCTCGCACAGGCCGAGGCGCGGCAGGTCTTTGCCCGCCCGCCAGCCCGCTATACCGAGGGGACGCTCGTCAAGAAGCTTGAGGAGCTTGGCATTGGCCGGCCTAGCACCTATGCCACCATCATGAACACCATCCAGACTCGTGGCTATGCCGAGCGAGGCGAGAGCGAGGGCGAACCACGTGATGTCATCGTCCTGGAGCGCAGCGGTGAGACACCGAGCGACAATACCCCTGTCGTCACTCGTCGCATCGTCCAAGAAAAAACTGGTGCCACTCGTGGCAAGCTACTGCCTACCCCAGCGGGGGAGCTAATTGCTGGCTTTCTCACTGACCATTTCGACCCTATCATCGACTATGGCTTCACCGCCCGCGTCGAGACCGATTTCGATGACATCGCCGCCAGTAAGCTCGCGCGCAATGCCATGCTGCGCCAATTTTACGAGCCCTTCCACGAGCTCATCGAAAAATCCGGCGACATCGACCGCAGCACCGTTGGCGCACACCGCGAGGTTGGTACCCACCCCAAGACTGGCAAGCCGATCTTCGCCCGCTTTGGGCGCTTTGGGCCGATGCTCCAGCTAGGTAGCAGCGAGGATAAGACGACCAAGCCACAGTTTGCGCCGCTCCCCAAGGGTGAGCGCATCGAGACCGTCACGCTCGAGCAAGCTCTCAAGGCCTTTGAACTACCGCGCACTGTTGGCACCACCGAGGATGGTCAGACCATCAAGGCAAACGTCGGGCGCTTTGGGCCGTACATTCAGGTAGGCAAGCTCTACGTCAGCCTGAAGGAGCACGACCCGCGCGACATTACCGAAGCTGAGGCTCGCGTGCTCTACGCCGCCAAGCTCAAGGCTGAGGCAGAGAAGCACATTGCCGATTTTGGCACTATCAAGATCCTCAAGGGACGCTGGGGGCCATATGTGACTGACGGTAAGACCAACGCACGTGTACCCAAGGATACCGATCCAACAACTCTGGATGAGGCGCAAGCCCGCGAAATCTTGGCCGCCGCACCACCCAAACGCGGCCGGCGCAAGACCGCAGCCCGCACCACCACCACACGCAAGAAGCGCACCGCCTAGCCCGGCGACCTCTCATATACCAGCGGCTCCTCTGTACTGGCCGCTGGTTTTTCTATGCCAGCCTGCATTGCTGCGATCCCGTCAACTGCCCCGTCATGCTCGCCACATCACTTGCAAATGAAAAGCCTCAAAAAATTGTTTACCATAAGCGTAAAGTGTGTGCTATAATAGTTCTATGATGAAACGATTGACTTATATCACCTATTATTCTATAATCAAATGTAAGAAGTGCGAGTGGGCATTCGCAAACAACTGAGAAGGAAATGGAGAACCGAATCATGAACCAAACAACCAAACAACCAACCGAAATTTTTGCCGCGTCGATCGCTACCATCCTTGATGCAGTCGGCGAAGAACACGACCGCGAGCGCGAGATCATCGTGCGTCGCTTTGGCCTCAAAGAGCGCCGCGAAACGCTCGAGCAGATCGGCGAGCTGCTCGGCATTACGCGCGAGCGCGTCCGCCAGCTCGAGAAGGCTATCGTGGTGCGCCTCAAGCTTGCCGCCGAAGCAGGCGAGCTAGAGGGCCTGCACGACGCCGAGCGTCTCATCATCCGCGACCTCTCCGAGAATGGCCGCGTGGGGCGCGTCTCAGACATCACACAGCGCCTGCTAGACGTCGAGACACCCACGGTGCAGCAGCGTGCCCATATTGCCTTCATTGGCGAAGTCTCGGCCCGCCTCACCCCCATCAACGAGACCGACAAATACCACCAAGGCCTGGCCATTGCCGAATACGGCGATGAGAAGGCAGTGCGAAGCCGCGTGGATGAGATCGTTGCCGCTATTAAGCAGCATGGTGCACCTATCAGCCTCGAAGCGCTGCATGACCAACTCACCTACGAGAACCCCAACCAAGTGCGCGGCCTGGCCAGCCTTTCTACCCAGCTGGCCCACCTCAAAGATATGTGGGGCCTGAGTAAGTGGCCAACTGTTAATCCCAAGAACATCCGCGACAAGATCTATGTCGTCCTGCTAGACGAAGGCAAGCCACTGCACTTTAGCGAGATCGCCCAGCGCATCAAGGAGAGCACCTTCAAGCGCCGCAACGTCACCAAGCAAGCCATCCACAACGAGCTCATCAAAGACAAGCGCTTCATCCTCATCGGCCGTGGCATTTATGCGCTCGACATCTGGGGCTATAGCCAAGGCACTGTAGCTGACATCATTGCCGGTATCTTGCGCGACGAGGGTGGCCCATTGCACCGCGACGAGATCGTTAAGCGCGTTCTCAAGAGCCGCCAGGTCAAGGAGACCACCATCCTCCTCAACCTCCAAAGCAAACCGCTCTTCAAGCGCGTTGCCAAAGCCACATACGCCCTCGAACCGCCCAAGGAGCAAGCAGAGGCGGTCGCAACAGCGTAGCTCTAGATAAACAATACGCCAATAAGAGACGAGGTGATTAAAGCTTCGTCTCTTTTGGTTAGGTTATATAGTGTGGCTACAATGATGGTACGAGGTCTATCCAGGATAATTCATCTCAATAGATGAAGCGCCTGGCAGGGTATTGGCTATTGGTTTTGGTCATAGCAAACGTAATTTCTTATTCAATTTTGATATAACAGGTGGAATATATATATATCATGCTAGAATACTGCCATTATGACAATCCATTCATCTCACACCTACACTGTCACCGACCAAGCAGCCCGCTGGAACGCTAATTCCGCAGCACGTCTGCACGAATTAGGATCAAACGACGACCCGTCGTATCGGGCGCTCTCGCATCTTATTCTACAGAAACTGACCGGATTATTACCGGACGGTCATGGTAGCGTACTTGATGTTGGCTGTGGCATTGGGTTTTTGTCCAGCCATATTGCATCACTTGGTTTTACGGTAGTTGGAATTGATCCGGCTGATCAAGGTATTGAGATTGCTTCCACAACGCATACGCAGTCTCATCTTCAATTTGAAGCCACGTCTCTTGAAGACTATGCCTACAACCATCCCAACGCTTCCTTTGATGCACTCGTGGCAAATATGGTGTTGCATTGTGTGCCAAACCATTATTCATTCTTTGCCGCAGCAGCTCGGCTTCTTGCGGCTGACGGTGCGTTTATTGCAACATTGCCCAACCCAGATACCTATCTGCCAGGAAGAAGCGATGTAGATGTATCTGACTATAACATGCAAACATCTTACGTCTTTGAAATCCCGTTCCGGATTCATGGCAAGGACGCGCATCCAGAGCGAGTTCTTTTCTTTCATCGGCCAATGAAGGAGTATATTGCTGCGGCTACGGAGGCAGGATTAGCGGTGTCGAATCTCTCTGTGCCCGAGCACATTGGTGTTGGGCGAGCCAAACGCATCTCAGTACTCATCCTCACAAGAGCATAAGTCTTTATTTTGGTGGATCATAAACAGCCTGAAAATAAGTGAGAGCTCGAGTCTACAGGTTGAGAGAAATAACGATAGGGAAGTGGCCTTCCCCTCCCGCCCCGAACACTACATATACTCAGCTATAACAGAGGTAATTTGCCGCCTGGACAAATATCGTATACACATGATGGCTGCGGATATTCGCGTGTGATTTTGCACTCATAGGCTTATGTATCGACCGTTTGTATGCAAGATAATTCCATCGCAGCTACAATTTGCTCATATATACCTCTTGCATCTATTCCTTTTGCAGAGAGCATCTCAAGTACACAGCAAAAGCAAACAAAAAGGGCAGGGCAAGGCAGGGGAGTCTGCCACCCTTTCGCCAAAAAATCCCCGGCAACCGCCCTACCCCTGTTTCTGCCTCATTTCACTAACACCTACCACTGATAAGCTCATATTCGAGAGCTGTGTTCTCGTGACATACCTCACCTGAGCTGTAGCTCTCTGCTCACCGTCAGGCCATCTCTCTGCCTATATCTCTTAGGCCAGTCAGAGAGTCATACTTGTCCTGGCAGCAGCACACAGCATATAGGTTTCGGCTTAGATGAAAGCTATTAAGCTAGCAATCAATAACAACCTAAAGCCGCATAGAAATATACCCAGAAAGCTCACAATCTTACCGCGCTGATTAACTATACTACACAATATAGCAAGCAACCATGCACAGCAAAAGTAGCAGCTAGCAGCAAAGCATAAGCATAAGCATAAACATCAGCGCCCATAGACAAGGGAATGATGAGTCGCCATGTATCGCAATCAACGCGTACACAATAATTCACATCCACGCAGCAGTAGGGTAGACGCAAAGGATGTATCATTGATCATCTTTAGGAGTGTAATATAACTTCGCACAATAATCCTTTTACGATGCATATATAGATCTGACCCCAGATGCGGCCCGAATTGAGCTGGGTTTGGCGGTTATGGGCTTCATGAGCATAAAACGTATATATCCGGTATATAGATCTTCGATTATTGATCGATCTTGCTTCTTGTTCAGCAGGTTCACTTAAGATATCCGCGCCATCCAATGGGGAGAGTAAGGATAGAGCTGCGGGCACTTATACGTCCTGCAAAAGTAAAAGCAGACGCTTGTTCTATTGGAGGGAACACACTGTGTATATGTTCATGAACATTCATGCGTGCAAAGTTATGTACGTTTGTTCGTGTGAATGTGTTTGTTTGCTGCGCAAGGTTTGTAACTTGTCTGTGCAGTGGCTCGATATCGAACAAATGAGCTTGGCCGCAGAACTAGACATACGTATTCCGGTCTCGTGTTTGCCTGACGTCATACCAATACTAATACTAACCTGAGCCCCACAGATTCTGAGCCATGGTTGCGTTGTTTGACATTTTGTTTGCTTGGTATTTTTGCTATGTTTTCTACCCTGCTTGAGTTGACCGAGATTAAAAATCTATACAATATCATGATTTGACTTTTTCGCAAAAAACATCTCCCCTACTCTTTTTTGCATTTTGTCGATTTTGTAGTATAAATATATTATTTGCATTTTTTATGCTTTGTTATGTAAAGTGTTGTAAATTTGTTCTTGTTTTACAGAGCTCCCCTACCCTTTGCTGGATGCGCTGCAGTTAGCGACGAAACCGATGCTTCATAACCTCAGTAATTTCTCTTATGCCGCTCCATTCTCAGAAAGGTTTATAGCTTAATACCTCTCGTGAATATCAGGATGTCGGACTCTTACGTCAAAACTAATCATCCTCTGGTCGTTACTCATGACAATCGATCTCGTCCCATCAATGACGGTGAAGACGCTATAGAAAAAGCGGATATCTCAATATCCATACTATAGACCAGTTTCCTTGTTGGTCCTGTACTTTACAAGCGCTAATACCTTTGTTATTAACAAGTTCCCCATTACCGATACGCTGCTCGGCCACTGACGCGGACGTCGAGGTATTTGGGGGTGATGTGGTGCTGCGCCAGGTAGCGGATGGCCCGGGCGGCGTCCTCGCTCTGCAAGCCAGCCGAGCGATCGACCGAGAACTTAACAGGATACTCCACCCCTGTAAACCAAACGTAGATTTGACGCGTCGTGCCAGCAGGCAGCGTGATCTTTTGGACGGTGAGCTGGTGGCGGCGGACTGCGCCGACGACTTTACCGATAAAACCGAGGAATTGGTTGCTCGCGACGACTTGGTTATTGCGCGTGCCGATACCACTGTCGTCCACTACTTCAATGCTTGGCCGTGACCCATAAGCGCGGCGGAAGGCGTGGCCCTCGGTATCGACAAAGAGCTGCTGGCGATTAACCGTCCAGACCACTGCTGCCTGGCGCATAGCGAGGGTGATGGTGCTACGCCCCAAGCCAGCTTGCTGCGTGGCTGGAAGCACTGCGGCCACCTCGGGGCAATCATGCGTCTGGAGATAGGCCGCCAGCCGACTAGTATTGAGTGCAAAGCGAAAACGCTCCAGCGGATGGGCAGTGAGATAGTCGTTGATCTTGGCTTGGTAGAGCTGATGGTTGCTGGTGAGATTGCCTGCAACAACTGGTGTCGCAATGACGTTATCAAGCGCAAACCACACTGCAGCCAGCAGCCCCATCACTACTCCAAGCGACAATACCACGCGGCGGCGCGTCCGGCGCAAATCATGCGCATGCATACGCGGCGACCGCAGCTGCGCCTTGGGCTCGCTCGCACTCGGCACACGGCTCACCAAGCTACCGGTCAGCGTCCGGTTACGCCGGTAGGTGTAGGCGGTGCGCTGGGGCTGCTCTTCCCTCTTGTTTTTGGCAGCTCGGCGGCGCGCGGGTGGTGGTGTTTGTTTTGTGCGAAAGCCCATGATGCTACAGGCCATTATACCGTAGATGGTTGGTTGTTGGCAAAGTCTGCGCCACTTCATTTTCGATCCCATCTGGGGCACCATCGTCAAGAAGTTCCCACAGGCTAACACATAACACGCCCTTGACTTATACCCCAGTTTTCTCCATACTAATGGCATCATCAACATAATCGGAGAAACTGCGATGAAAGTACTAGAAACAACGAAGGAAGGGGCAACTGTTCAACTAACGAAAGATGAGCTTCGCCTTATTGGGTCATTAGGTATTGAAGTGTTTTACGGAGCCTTTCGACAAGAATGCAAACGTCTTTGGACTACTGTTGCTATGCCAATTCCATTTGAGCAATCTGGCGAAATATTGTACAAGTTTCATGACATTGTCAAGGCCGTAAACGCCTTATCCAAGTAAGATGAGATAATTGTATTCAATAAACGATTACCTAACGCCTGGGAGCGACGCCCAGTTTGCCGCCATCGAAGGAATCATGGACCATGGTTACGAAAAGCACGGCGGCGACATCCCATGGGCTAGCCGCGAAGAATTTGGGAACGCTGCGATGAGCGACCTCAACAGCGCTGATACAGCCCTATCCGCATCATTGTCGCTAGTCTCCAGACGTGCTGTCATTTGGTGAGTCACTATGCAAGCTTATAATAAAATTATACTAAAACCGGTCATTCCAACCGGTTTTGTTTGTCTATATGATACGCGAGTGCTCTACCCTACTTCTGACGCCGAGCCGTCTCTACCACCATTTGCGCTACATCGCGGGCAGCGTAGGGACGTGCATAGGTGTGAAGGCGCTGAGCAAGCTGCTGGCGCTGCGCAGGGTCGCGCATGAGGGTAAGAATGGCTTGGCCAAGGGCATCGCT
Organism: uncultured Candidatus Saccharibacteria bacterium; assembly: GCA_938045445.1. Taxonomy (GTDB): domain Bacteria; phylum Patescibacteriota; class Saccharimonadia; order Saccharimonadales; family Saccharimonadaceae; genus Saccharimonas. The sequence goes on along the minus strand of CALIMM010000015.1, from coordinate 153,311 downwards.
CTGCTCTAAGGCACCATCTTGCAAGACCAGCGCAGCCTTGGCTTCGGCATAGATGGCGGCATTTTTGCGTTGGTCGCCCAGGTGATGGGCCGGCACCAAGATAGCCGCCTGCGCGAGGCCAGCAAGCTCCTGTGTGAAGGTGGCACTGGCGCGAGATACCACGACATCGGCCGCGCCGAGCAATTGCGCCATATGCTCAAAAACGAAGGGTACGCAGTGAAAATCGGGGTGCTGCGGCGCTTTGGCTTGGGCGGCATCGTAATTGCCCTTGCCTGCCACCAGATAAACCTGCATGCCAGCAGCCAGCAGGTCATCGGCAGCGCGCAGCACCGCGTGATTGATAATAGCCGAACCAAGACCACCACCGGTAGCGACAACTAATGGCTTGTGTGGATCAAGCGAGAAGGTCTGCCGTGCTTGCTGCCGCTGCGCTGGGGTGAGCGGGCGAAAATCAGCGCCAATCGGCACCCCCACATAGCGGCTACGCGATGCTGGATAGTGATAATGCTTGAGTGGCCAGCCCGTAGCAATCGCTGCCGCCCAGCGTGCCATCACACGGTTAGTCAGGCCAGGGCGAGCATCGGAGTCGTGGATGACTACTGGCACGCGCAGGCAGCGCGCCGCAATGCCAACAGGCAAACACACAAACCCCCCTTTGGCAAAGATCACATCTGGCCGCCAGCGCAGCACCAGCCAGAGGCTCTGGCATATGCCAGCCAGGATCTTAAAGATATCTAGTATATTAGCCAGGACAATACTCGGCATGAGCAACTGGCGCACTACGCTGAGGTGCTGGTAGCGCCGGAACTTGCCCGCAGCGATTGTCCGCACCCGCACTGGCACTGCAGCGTGCTGCATGAGCCCGCGCGATTGGCTAGCGAAGGCCTTATCGCAGACGAAGGTCACCTGCACATCGGGCTGGAGGGCTGCGATTTCATTAATGACGGCGACGACCGGCGTAACGTGCCCGCCCGATCCACCGCCGACTGCCAGTAGCTTCATGAGAGGTCTCCTTTTCGTTGATTGGTTGGTAAGCTGCCTGGCGTGATAATTGGAAGGCCAGACCAAGCGCACCAGCAATAAATACCATACTGGTGCCACCAAAGCTCAGCAATGGCAGCGTAATACCCGTCAGCGGGAAGACTCCAATCATCGACGCTACATTTAGCATAACATGTGCGCCCAGCCAGCCAAAGACTCCAACTACCACCAGGCGCATTGTCATATCGGGCAAACGCTCGGCAATCCTCAGCAAGCGCAGCAGCAGCGCTGCAAACAACGCCAGCACCACTACCGCCCCCACAAAGCCAAACGTCTCACCAATGATAGCAAAGACTGAGTCGTTAATTGCCTCGGGGAGGTAACCCGTTGCTTGGATGCTGTTGCCAATACCCAGGCCAAATAGCCCTCCTGTACCCAGCGCAATCTTCGCATTCTTGATGTGGTAGCCATCATCATTGCTGCTGGCGGCGTGGTCATCCCCCTGGAAGAAGGTCGCCACCCGCTCCATGCGGTGCGGCGCGATAACGATAAGCAGTAGCACCAATGCCACACAGCCCGCCGCTAGGTAGGCCAGCCAGCGCCAGCTCATACCACTCATCACCAGCATACACGCCACCATGGCAGTGAGCGCCAGGCCTGTGCCCATATCCTTTTGCAAAAATATCACGAAGAAGAGCGCGGCGCACATCATAATTACCATGGGGATGATCGTCTGATGGAGGTCGTTTATCACCCCCTGGCGCGCCCGTGTGCCGAGGAAGAGCGCCATATAGATAAGCATGCCAAACTTCAGCATCTCGGCTGGCTGGAAGCTCCCTAGTGGCCCCAGCGAGAACCAGCGGCACGCCCCAAGGCTACACTGAGCAATCGCCGAGACATGTAGCATATTGCCAAGAACAAACAGCAGTGCACACAGCACGAAGCCGCTCGCTAGCAGCGTACCCGCCTTCTGGCGCAGCCATGCAAAGGGTACGAGCGACAACCCCACAAAAGCGCTAATTGACAGGAGCAAGCTCACCGTCTGCTTAATGGCGAAGTAGCCATCGGTGTAGTAGTTGGTGTTGTGTGCAGAGTTGAGTACATTAGCACGCTGCGGGCCAATGGCATACATTACCACCAAACCAAGCAGCATGAGCAGCCCCACCCAGAGGATAATCTGATAATCCGGCCGGTGCAAACGCGGCACAGCGGCAGATGGAGCAGAGGTAGCACTCCGTTGCTCGCGGCGCACTGGCTGAGCCGACCGAGCCGAAGCCGATCGGTGAGCAGCACGAGTGCGGCGAGCAGCAGCCATTCTAGATATGCCCCCCACCAAGCGCCATCATCAGACCAATAAATCCCGTCACGCAAGAGATCACCCAGAAACGCATCGTCACCTTCACCTCTGGCCAACCAATCGCTTGGAAGTGCTGGTGAATTGGTGCTGAGATAAACACCTTACGGTGAAAGAACTTCTTACTCAGGATCTGAATCAAGCTCGAGCCCGCCTCTACCACAAACAGCACACCAATCACTGGCAGCAAAAACAACGTATTCGTCAGCATCGCTACCACGCCTAGGCTCGTCCCAAAGGCAAAGCTCCCCACATCGCCCATAAAGAACCGTGCTGGATAGATATTAAACCACAGGTAGCTCAGCAGCGCCCCCACCACGGTGAAGCAAAAGCCCGCCAGCTGCAAATGCCCCTGCAGCAAAGCAATCACCCCGAAGATGCAATAGCTTACCGCCAGCAGTCCACCAGCCAAACCATCCAGGCCATCGCTAATATTCACTGCATTGCCAGTTGCTACCACCGCAAAGATAAAGAGCGGGACAATCCACGGGCCCAGCTGCCAGTCGCCAAGGTATGGCACATGCACCGTTGTATAGCCCAGCTTAACGTAGAAGAACCAGGCCAGTACTGCCGCCATCACCGCGATCATCGAGAACTTTAGCCAGGCACGCAGACCCGCCGAGCCCGAGCCATCACTGTTGATATTAATCACATCGTCCAGCAGTCCCACTGCCCCACCACCAAGCAATGCCGCCAGTGGGAGCCAGGTCTGGGCTCGGTCGAGATTAAACCCCAGCGTCACCACAGCAATGGCCACAATGCCAACCATCCCTGCCATAGTGGGGATATCGCGCGTAAATTTATCGGCATGGAGCTTGGTAAAGACCGTCAATTCCTCGCCCGTCGTGCTCGCGGCCCGCTGTTTTTTCCAGAACTTATAACGATACGCAAAGTAGGTATAGAGCGGCGTGAGGGCCATCGCCAGCAAAAAAGCCGCGACGCTGAGAAGAAATGTCGCGTTGAGCTCGCGAACGAGTGTGGTGAGGTTCATTATGGTGTGTTTCCTTTCGGCTCGAGCTTCATGTAGTCGAGCAACCAATTAGATATATCCGTGAAAATCGGGTGAGCGTCTCGACCCCCCTGCATATTCAGCCCTTTGCCCGAAACCTCCACCATAATAACATACGCTGGTGTTTTGCCAACCTCCCCACCAAAACCGAGGTACGTGCCAATGGTTTGGTTGGAAATATACTTGCCGTCTTTGATGGTTTGCGATGTGCCCGTCTTGCCACCAATGTAGAACCCCGCACGATCGCCACCCGCATAAAAGGCCTGGCGCGCTTGGTGTACCATTTCGCGCACAGTGGTAGATGATTGCGGCTTGATAACATGAGCATACGAAGCTTTGCGCGCAGCCTTGGCAAAGGTACCATTGTCGTCAATCGTCCCCGCAATGACGGTGGGGCTATAGTACGTCCCACCATTAATAATCGCACTAAAGCCAGCCGAGACCTGCAGCATCGTCGCATCCATCCCCTGGCCAAAGGACATATTGGAGTAGCGCACGGCATTGCCCTGCTGCTGGGTGGGCGAGATGATATTGCCCTTGGCCTCACCAGCCAGCTCTATCCCCGTCAACTGCCCAAGGCGAAAGCGCTTGTGGAAGTAATCATACATCGTATCGCGCGCTTGGCGCGTGATGTAGCTGCCATTGCCCAAGCGCTGCGCCACCGTAACCATACCGGTGTTGAGCGACCAATTAAGGGCGTGCTGCATGGTAATGTTGCCCGTCTGGCCCTTGCTGGCATTGCCGATAGTGATGTCGTCTACCTTGATGCTATCGGTATTATTGTACGTCGTTTGCGGCGTGATAACCCCTTTGTCGATGCCCGTTGCTACTGTGAATGTCTTGATATCAGAGCCTGGCTCGTATGGTGTGGTGATGGTGTTGTTGTTGAGTGCAGCGACGCTTTTGATCGTCTTGAGGTTGGACGGATCATAGGTAGGGAGGTTGGCCATGGCTAAGACTTGGCCATTCTGTGGGTTCATCACAACGGCACTGACATCGGTAGCGCCACTGCGCTTGGCTCCATCGACAAGCGCTTGCTCGACCCTCGTCTGGATGTTGCGATCGATTGTCAGCACCATGTTAGTTCCATTCTTGGCGGGCTGGTTGATGTTCGTCCGGCCAATCGTCAGCGGTACTGAGCGGATGTCCGTCACCGTCTTGAGCACGCCATCCGTGCCGCGCAGCTTATCATCGTTGGCTTGCTCGAAGCCGTACTTCCCCTTGCCCTCGGCATCAACAAAGCCCAGCACTTGGCTGGCCAGCTGCCCTTCTGGGTAGACGCGCTGGCTCATCGCATCAAAGCCCACCCCAGCAAGATTCTCTTTCTTAATAAGTTCAGCCTGCTTGCGGTTCACCTTGGTGGCAAGCACTTGGTAGCGGCTTGGCTTGCGCGTAATGTACTGGCGAAAGTTCTCACGCACATTGCCACCAGCCACCTGGTTGAGGACCGCTACGATCTTATCTGCATCCGTCACAGCCATTGGGTCGGCCCACACGGTATAGACCGTCTCATTCATGACAAGTTTGGCGGGAGTAGTACCATCCATGGTGTATATCTCACCGCGCTGGGCACGCAGACGAAATTGCTTGACCTGCTCGCTATCAGCCTGCGACACATAGTAGTCGTGCTGCAGCAACTGCACATACCCCAGGCGCAACACAAACACCACAAGTAGCCCGCCGAGCACAGTGGCGAGCGCCTGAGCGCGTGGCGTAGCAAGATGGCGCTGCAGCATGGGCTACTCGCTGGCGTACGCTGTATTGGCTGGTGTTGTCATTGTTTTGGCCACACTACTACCCTGCACTTCCTTAAGGGCAGTCAGGCGGGCATTATCGACCTCCAGGTCTTTCTTTTGCTCGCTGAGAGCAGAGATCTTGTCGTCGATCTTGCTGGCCTCGTAGCCATAGCTGACTGTATGCGTTGCCTGCGCCAGATATATCAAGCCAAGGATGGTGATAAGGAGGGCAATCAGCACTGTGTGGGTGATTGGCCCAAGTTTGATAGCCGAAGCAAAAGCAACGGTGTTGCGGTTGCGCTTCCAGGTGCTCTGGCGTCGACTATTAAATTGCATTGTCCGTGTGTAGGTTGTCATTGTGGTGGTGTTTGTGTTGTTTAGCGTTGGTATGGGGTCGTTTCTAGGTCTAAGTGGGGCGGATAGCGCGCCGCCCCAGCGCGAGGTCTTAGGCCAAGGGCTATTTGCCGTGGCGGACCAATACGGTTGTCGTGATTGATTGATTTTGTACGGGGATACGAACTGGCATGTCCCTACTCCTTTTTTTGTTTTTTTATATTTTTGCGGCGGCTCGCAGCTTGGCGCTGCGGGCACGCGGATTGTAAGCATCGTCATGGCTGCCCGCGATAGGCTTCTTGGTGAGGATGCGCAGCTCGGCCTCGTAGCCTGCCTGGCGCTGCTCCGCGAAGAAGCGCTTGACGAGCCGATCCTCGAGGCTATGGAAGCTAATCACTCCCACCCGTCCACCAGTGCGCAGCAAGGCTGGCACCAGCTGGAGCGTCTGCTCTACCTGCGTCAATTCGTCATTGACGGCAATGCGGACTGCCTGAAAGGTACGCGTGGCCGGATGGGTCTTGCCCCGCTTGCCACGGGTAGCGTGCTCGATGACGCGCGCGAGTTCTCCAGTACTCGACAGTGGCCGGGCCGCGCAAATAGCAGTAGCATAGCGCCGTGCTATCGCCGGCGGTTCTTCGCCGTAGCGGGCGATCAGTCGGGCAAGCTCTGCCTCTGCCATGTGGTTGACAATCTGCTCGGCAGTCATCGCCTGGCGTTGATCCATCCGCATATCAAGCGGGCCAGTGTGTGTAAAGGAAAACCCTCGGTCAGCTCGATCGAGCTGCGGTGACGACACCCCCAAATCCAGCAGCAATAAATCAAACTGCTCACCCTCGCGAACCAACTGCTGTGCGGCATGCAAAAAATCGCAATGCATAAGCCGTGCGCCCTGCCCTACCAAGCTACCAAGCTGCGACAAAGCATACTGGTCGCGATCGACCAAACACGCCGTGGTATACGTCTGGGTCTGCTCGAGAATCGCTGTGGCATGGCCGCCATACCCCGCCGTCAGGTCGAGATAGCGCTCACCTGGGCGTGGCTGGAGCTGGGCCAACACTGCCTCCAGCAATACCGGAACATGAAGTGGTGGATGTGCTTTGATACTCATACGTTTCTTATGGTAGCATAATATTGCTTTCCTCCCCTACTGGTCATGGCCTATTTAGCCAAAGAACAACAGAGAAACCAATACTAAGCTGGCTAGCTATACGCCGTCTCACGCCTTGCCTCACCACCTCCTGCACTCGGGATCACTATAAGGGTCAACATCTCCCAGATGTTGACCTCTTGCGCTGGGCTGATAATCCGTTATTGCAACGGATTATCACACTCCCTCGGCAGGAGGGTGGCACGGCAATGCTACCGATAGGTATAGCTATGCTTTTCCATAAAGATACGCCCCGCTCAGGCTACTGCGAGATAGTCCGATGCGGGTTCGAGATCACCCACCTGGTAGCGAAACCTGTTTGTTTTCGCATAAAATGTGTTTGTTTTTGTTGACGATCTTTGCTTGTACCAGGCCGAGAGAGCCCGCCAAAGATCGTTTGAGAGACTTATGTGTATAATTGCCGCAGCAATTATGTGAGGTGGAGTTTTTGGGAGGTGTTTGTGAGGAAGGTGCGCCCGACAAGGTTTTGCGTGGGTCGGGTGCCCACATGGCTCACTACCAGATGGTTGATCTCGAGGATATCAGTTACACGTACTTGTTAAAGAGCGTCACAAAAACAGCCTTGCTACTCAGCCTGCTCCGGTGCCATGAGGCGCCAATACTGGCCGGCGCGCACCGCCACAACCTCGCGCGATATCCCAGCATAATCCAGCAGATGCTGCTCTACCGTTACCCTGCCCTGCTTCTGGTCCAGAGTGGCAGCCGTCTTGCCGCGCCGGAACTTGACGTTGAGGTCGGCGACATGTTCATCCAGGATGCTGCCCGTCAACGCTGGCTCTACCTGGCTATCCCACACATCCTGCGCATACAGGTGGAGGTAGCTGCCAAAGCCGCGCGTCAGGACCACGCCACTGGCGAACTCTGCCCGAAGCTCCGTCGGTATGGTGAGCCGACGCTTGTCATCCAGCTTGCGTTCGAAGTAATCCATGGGGTGTGGTGATCCTTACAGATGAATTATTTTGTTTTTGTGCAGTGGTGTTTGTTTTTCTCGTGGTTACCCACTTTCTTCCACTACTCCCACTATACTACCCACTCTCACCCACACGCAACCCCTTTTACCCACGGTATTCCCCGCCGCGTCGGCGCTTATCCACAAATCTGTGGAAAAGCTCAACCAGTATCAGGGGTCGGTGGTTTTCCCCACTCTGCACAATGTGGATAAAAATAAGCGATATTGGTGAGCGTTTTGCTCTACTCTAGGTGCACCTACGGTAGGCGTACCTTACTATCTTATACGCACAAAAATAGAAAGTACGCCGATTTTATGGCATTACAGGCAAAATAGCTTGACGCCGCTCTCATATATTGATATATATATTAGCTTTTTAGCTCAGAGGTCTCCTCAAAGAGCGAAAAGCAGCTCTTTGGCCTCTGCTGATCTTAGGAGATCATCATGACGCGTTACAAGGTTGAGGTTACAATGACCGACGGAAGCGTTTACATCCTTACCAGGACCGTAAAGAACCCTAATGAGGCTGGGGGATTAGTAGAGCGGGCGGCAAAACAAGGCGAGTTTCTCGCCGCCAGCGATATAAATAGCCATGCTACGAGCTCTCCACCTACTTCTGCAGAGAATCGATCAAGAACTTAACAAGAAAAAGGGCTATCATTGCAATAAGGAATAAAAGCCATAGCACAATCCACCCAACCACGACAGCGCTGCACACAATACTTGCTATACCCCACGCACGCGATGCGCCTGCTTCGCGTAGCTTATCGTAAGAGTTGATGCCAAGGACAATACCAGCAATACTGGCAACAACGGCAGCAGAAAAAGCAGCACGATTCATATTAGTAGATTCATCTGAAGTAGTACTCGCAATTAGCATGAGAATGCTAATAATGCCACTGCACACACCACCTACACCAAGCACCGTACCTAGGGATGCGTACTGACGAGCCAAGGCGGGTGATGTTGTGGGCTGTCGTGGCTGTGCTTGCTGGGGTGGCTGTGGTTGAGACTGGGCTGGAATTGGCTGTTGCGGCATAGAAAGTGCGCCTTTAAGAATAGTGCTGGTATTAAGCCCCTACCCCTGATGCTTGAGGAGCCAGTTATTGGCTGCCACCCAGGTCTCGAGCGTGCCAGTGTCGAGGTAGTGACCCTTGGTGGGGACGACGGCCATGTGGCCACCAGCGGCGAGGTAGTCGTTGAAGGGGTCGGTGATGTAGTATTCACCCGCGACGTCATCGCGGTCAGCGTGGGCAGCAATGCGCTGCAAGAGGTCGTGGCTGAGGACGTATTTGCTGACATTGATCATTTCGCTTGGTGCCTCACCTGGCGCTGGCTTCTCTACCACGCCGCGCAGCCGGCCATCATCGGCAACATCCAGCACACCATAGTGGCTCAGCTGGTCGGGCGGCATGTGCACGCCCAGGATAGCCGAGCGATCCTCCCCCGCTGCCTCAATGAGGCGCGCCACCTCTGATGTGCCGTCAGCATTGTACACGCAGTCATCACCCATCAGCACGACCACTGGCTCACCAGGGTCGAGCTGCGGCACCACCAGGCTCACCGGGATGGCTGTGCCGTACTTGCCATAGCTGGACTGCACCATGTAGTGTAGATTAACCTTTGGTGGAGCGATGAGGGGCAAGAGATCTGCCTTGCCGTTGCGGCGTAGGTAATTGTTGAGATCGACGTTGGAGCGGTAGAAGTCGCGAATCTGCGTGCTTTGCTCGCTCACCACAAAGTAGATATCGCGGATGCCCGCCGCGATGCAGTCTTGCACGGCGTAGTCTACCACCGGGCGGTTACCCAGCGGCAGCATGCATTTTTCGATCGTCTTGGTGACGGGCAGGCGCCGTGTCCCCCAGCCTGCTACGGGGATGATTGCTTTGGTGCAGTGCATACTCGATGTCTCCTTGTATGATATTAGTTGCTTGAGCTAACGTATGACAAATGGGCCAGTCTCCCGAGCGCCAATTGATAGAGCGCGGCGTAAGCTGGCCAGTGTGGTCGATCTGCACGCAGCGGATGGGCGGGTCTGGCTCGGGCGCAAAGGCAACGGCAACGGGCTTATCGTCGATCAGGTAGATTGTTTGGCCGGGGTTTGCAGCGGCAGCACGGCGCAGCCACTGGGCTTTATCTTGCAAGGTGGTAATGATTACCTGCCCACCCTGCTGAGCCACGAGCGCACGCACTGCTGGGCACAGACGGGCTTTGCAGTGCGGGGTGATGGGGTCGCCGTAGGTTAGCACCTGCACCGTACCATAGTGGCTGAGCGTGCGCAGCATCTGTGCCACACCGGGATACTGGAGGTGGCCATCGGCGAGCGTCGTCTGCTCGAGCTGCTCAATAACAGATGCCGCATCGAGACCAAGCGCCGCAAGCTGCGCTGCCAAGACATAGGTCGGCGCAGTAGGATTGGTCCTTGGCCGGAGCATGTAGCGAGGCTGCGCCGCCAAGAATTCCTGAGCGGTCACCTGCGCCGGGTAGAGCTGGGCGAGTGCCTCCGCTATCTCGCGCAACCACTGCGTGGTGTTGATGATCGTCCGATCGAGGTCGACGTAGATATGGTAATGGCTCGATGGGTATTCCATAATTATTACAGTATAGCCAGTCCTTGATATTTATGCAAAGTATATCCGCATCAGCTGGCGCGCCACAACATCGGGGTCGTGCCGGATGAAGCTGCGCGTGCTAGCCAATGGATCGCTAGCCTGGGCACCATCCCACACGTCTTGTGCGAGGACTGGTGCGGCGCGGTAGCGGTAGTGCTGGCGGTGCATCTCGTCCATATCGTACTCGACCATCAGCTCGCCATCGTGGGCGTACTTATCCATCAGCTCGGGGCTGGGGCGCGTGTTGTTAAAGACGACATAGTCGAGGAACTGACTACCCGCTAGGCGCTCGATCTCACTCGCGAAGTCACTCACCGAAAAGCCGTCTGTTGGGCCGGGCTTGGTGACGAGGTTGCAGACAAAGACACAGCGCGCCTTGGTGGCGGCAAGTGCCTCTTGGATCTCGCGAATGACCAAGACAGGTGCCAAGCTGCCATAGAGGTTGCCGGGAGCCACGACGACCATATCGGCGGTGCGAATTGCCTCCACCGCGGCGGGGTTAGCCTGGGCTTCTGGCTCGAGCCAAATCTTGGGCCGACGCGCTAGTGCCTGCTGCGAGATGACATACTCTCCCTTGATAGGCTGACCATCCTCGCCTTCTGCGCAAAGCGTCACATTGCTGAGTGTTGCGGGCACAACGCACCCATCGATATTAAGCACCTGACTGGCTAGTGCCACCGCCTCGGCAAAGCTGCCGGTCATTTTCTCAAGGGCTGTGAGGAAGAGATTACCAAAGGCATGCCCCTTAAAACTCCCTTCATCGAAGCGATAATTAAAGAGGTCGCGCACCTTGGGACTATTGCTCAGCGCCACCAGGCACTGCCGCACATCACCAGGCGGCAAGACGCCGAGCTCATCGCGCAGTTGGCCCGTCGAGCCGCCATCATCTGCCATATTGACGAGCGCTGTGACCTGCGAGGCATACTGCCTCAGGCCTGTCAGGAGCGTAAAGCTCCCCGTCCCGCCGCCGATGACGACGACACGTGCTCCACCATTGCTCTGTGCCATATATTATTCCTCCCGATTATTATGACTACGTGAACGACTGCGTGATGCGACTGCTGGTCGGCGCGGCGGTGCAATCACCCCGCTAGAGCGTGCCGCTGGCCCTGGTGTAGATGGTGGCATTTGGGGTGTTTGGGGTGGCGTTGGCGGCGTCGGTTTGGGTGGCACTGCTGGCGTAGAGCGAGTAGAGCGCGGCGATGATGATGTAGCTTGCGCCTGTGCAGTAGCTGGCTTAGTACTCGGCTTCTTGCGCGCTGGTACAGACGGCAATGGCTCAATGGGCTGCTCTGCCTGTTTCTTCTGCTGTTGCAATACGCGAGCAAACCACACTGCACTCGGGCGTGGTGTCCGCTTATACGTCTTGTAGTCGACCGCAAAGAGGCCAAAACGCGGCCAAAACCCTTTGTCCCACTCAAAGTTATCGAGGAAGCTCCAGTGCATATACCCCAGCAGCTCTACCCCACTGCCAAGGGCGCGCTGCATAGCAAGGATAGACTGAGTGAGCCATTGCTTGCGGAACTGGTCACGCTCGTCGGCCACACCGTTCTCTGTCACGAGCAGCGGCAGCTTGTAGCGGCCCCAGAGACGCTCCAGCACAAGCTCGAGATGGTCGGGCTGCATTGTCCAGCCGAGATCATTTGGCGTGGTCTCGGGGTTGTGGATGCGGTAGCCATAGATGCGATTGCTAAAGTAATAATTGACGGCGATGTAATCACTCTGCCGCACCACCTTGCGTAGGAAATAATCATCCTGGAAGAACTGCACCACCCGCGCCGTTGCTCGGCTGAGCCAGGCGTCGTCGCCCGGGTAGGTATAGGCCGAATTCTTGGCCACCGCCACCTTGAAGCGCCGGCTCTTGGCATGGAGGACTTTGGCTACTTGGTTGTGTGCATAGGCAAGGTTGCTCAGCACGCGGTAGGTTTGCCACTTGCTGCGGACGTTGGGTGGCCAAGTGCCATTGTAGTAACTCTCGGTCACGTAGACGCAGGGTTCGTTAATGGTAATGACATAGCGCACCGTGGCGCCAATCTCATCCATCAGTTTATCAGCGAAGCGCACGAAATACTTCACATTATCGCGCTTCGCAAAGCCCCCACGGGCAGCAAACCACACCGGCAGTGTGAAGTGAAACAGTGTTATAACTGGCTCTAGCCCAGCATCGGCCAGCGCGGCCAAGTACGCCTTGTAATATTTGATCGCCTCAGCATTCCACGCGCCCTCTTCTGGCTCGATGCGCGACCACTCCACACTAAAGCGCCACGAGGTCAGGCCCATCTTCTTGGCCAGGGCGAAGTCTTGGGCGTAGAGCTCGGCGTGGTTGGCAGCTTTGCCCGAGATATAATTGTTTGGATCTTTGGCGGCACTAGCTATGTGCGGCCAGTTGGGCAAGTCGCCATATTGATATTGGCTCTGAGCAGCGAGGGTCTTGGCCTGAGCTTTTTCCCACTCCGACCACTGGTTGTGCATACCACCCTCGACCTGATGCGCGCTCGTGGCAGCGCCCCAGAGGAAATGTTTTGGAAATTGCACCGTAGATTGTTGCTTAGCCATAATGCTTATTGTACCATCAGCTGAGGATTAAGAAAAATAGAATTATTGGGTGGATGCATCGTCTCTCTTTCTTTGCGCTCGCTCCACCTCCCCATCACTTCATCCGATGGAGTGTGAAAACAGATTACAATAATCTGTTTTCAGCCCTGGCGTCAAGAGATCGATATCCAGTGAATATCAACCCTTATAGTGTTCCGGAGGAGGGAGTGTGGAGGTGGAGTGTGAGAATACATGAGAGTTTTGAGATCAACACCCTATGACGAAATACAGAGCTCTCCCGCTTGCTTGGTCGCTGGCCTCCAGATATTTTCTTGTCTGATGGCATGAGCTAGCTAGATACAAAGAATACCGCTCCCCTACTCCGGCAATTGCTCGTTCTCGCGCAAGATCTTCTTGCCGCGCATTTCGTATTTGACGCCGGTCAGGTCGCTCGTGACGTAGTCGTCGTTGAGGAGATTGACAAAAACGGCTGCATCCTTGGCATCCATGATAATGATGCTCCCTGCCGCGTCGTCCGTCATCAGGCCCAGGCCCATTTCGTCGGCGTGGTCGATCAGTTGGTCTTGTGTCACCTGGGCGGGGTCGAGCTTTTGCAGTTTAGTCACCAGCGCTGGCGTATCGCGCACTAGGCGGTCGAGCGTGAGCCCCTCAGGCAAGGTAAGTTTGAACTGCTGCGTGATGGCAGCGATCTTCTCCTCCGCCACAGCGTGCTTCTTGGCATCGTAGCCAAAGAGCCGGACGAATTTGCTCTCGCTAAAGGCAAAAATATCGTTGCCGACGATCAACACCTGATTATCTGGCGTAATGCGCAGCCCCGCATCAGCCACAAATGGCTGGAACGACCCACCGCTGTACATCCAGGCGGTTGCCCCCTTGAGCACCTGCGACTGGGGCAGCAGCTTGGCCACGAAGAATGGCTCACCATCTGTGCCCATCCGGAAGCGCGCAATGATACCCTTAACCTTCTTGAATTCATGGTCACCCTCGTTGAAGGTCTCGAGGTCTGCCTCGCTATAGGTGATCTGCTCGATGACTTCCTGAGCATGCACTACCCGGTCGAGCGTGGTGCGCTCAAGGACATTTTCCTCAGCCTTGGCCGCCTCGAAGTCGCGCACCATCAGGCCAGTCGCTGCACCTGTCTGCACCGCCGTGATCATATCGTAGAGGAAGAGCACCTTGAGCTGTGCCTTGAGCTCGGCCGCATAGTTGGTAGCATACACCGTATAGCCCTTGGTAAAGAGGAAGAGATCCACCTCCAGCTGGTCTTTGTCGCGATCGGCTTGGTTAGCCCAGAGGAAGATGTCGGTAGCGTCGGTAGATGTGTCAGCCGTAGACTGTGCGGTAGTATCTGTTGGCTGAGCCTCGGCATGGGCGGCCACGTCTGCATCACTCTGCGGCGTGGCAGCTAGCTCTGGTGGCGTTACTGAGGTGGTATCGGTAGTGGGGGTTTGTGTGTTTGGTTGGTTATGCATGTAGCTATTCTACTACAACTATACCTTTATAACTAAACTTGTTACTGTTTGTTAGCTGCCGTATCGCCAATATAGTCAGCAAAATCAATATAGACACCATCCCAAAATATCCCTTCTTTGCCATCAATACGGCCACTCGCAAGAGAGTGACCTTGCGAGTTAAGCTCATATGGCAAGAGGAGGACTTGTGCGTTTTTGCCCAGCTGCGCTATTGTAGTATTGATCTGGTCCATATAATGCCATTCTCGAAACACTCCCCGTCGCTTACCATAATCCTGATCATAGCAACTCGATGCAGGATATGAAACAACATACAATGGCGTACTTTGGGTGTCGTCTTTTTCTACTTGGTAGCGAAAAGTATAGAGATCCCGATTAACCGGACTATCTTTTCCTGTTATGCGGCTATTCTGACTCAGAGCATCATAATGCGAAACAAACGATTGAATTTTCCCATCTCGACTTTTTGCAAAACCAGCCACACCAGTGCAGCCTGCCAACCCGCTTGTCGCTATCACACCCGTCTCGTTTTTTTCAAGAGATACCCTTCCAGACGAGTTCATCTCTACATAGGCAATATCATGTGAATTAAGCCGCATGGTCGCTTGAGATTCCTTTACATACCCCAACATAATGAAGCTGTCTTTCATCTTTTCTCGAGCGCTAAGGAAAATACTATTCTGCCGGACGGAGGCAGTGCCTGTTGGTTGTTTTATGATACTGGCTGTACTTGGTGATGTATTTTCTAGCGTGATTACACGATGGGTCGACAACTGGCCCAATGATTGGATGATTATGGAGTCTTTTATACTTCGGCGCTCAGCGCTACCTGTTAAGGCTCTCTCTCTCTCTGGATTTGCCATATTTTCTCCTTATTGTCTAGGTTACTTATTGTAAGAGATATCGAGGAGGTTTGTCAATTAGCAACTTACGGGAGCTACTGGAAAGTTCGCAGCTCTTGTGTAGGAGCTGAATATACTAGAATAATATTCATTTTTGTTTGCTATATTTTGCGAAAAATATGAGACGAGCCAAGGCTTTGGGATAACGATGCACTACTGCACCGCATCCTCACCAAAATGCTTTTGCAATCGCATTTTTATCGAGCCTTCGTGCCGGCCGAGCTCGCGACTGAGCTGGCGGATACTCACGCCTTGGACAAAGCCTTGCTTGAGTGTCTCATCATCGGCCTTTGTCCATGGTTTGTAGGCGTTGGGGTGAGTCTGGCGCATTGTGGCGATCTTGGCCGCCCAGCTAGTGCTGCCAGTTTTGCCCGTCGGCTTCTTCTGTGGCATCGTAGCACGCTGAGCAGCCTGTTCGCGCAGATGGGCAAAGCGCTCGGCATCTTGGGCGGCACGAGTGCGCAGCTGCGTGTCGATGATATAGGCTTCATCGCTCATGGTAAGTGCCATCCGATTGATACCAGTGAGATATATATTGTCGAGGCCCTTAACGCCGCTCAGTGCCACGTAGCCCATGCCCGGGACAAAGGCTTTGCGTAGGTCGATGCGTGCGCTATCGAGCGTCATCCCCTGGCTCTTGTGCACAGTAATCGCCCAAGCCAGGCGCAGCGGCAACTGCGAGATGCTGGCCCGCTTGCGCGTACCATCGCGCAGCTCCCAGGTGTCAGGCTGCATCGTCACCACATGGCCATTACGAAACTCCACCACGGGGTAGTCTGTGCCTGGCTCGAAGTCTGTTACCTGGCCAATGCTCCCATTAGCAAAGCGCCGCGCTTGGTCGTTCTTGATGGCCATCACCAGCGCACCCCGCTTGAGCACCAGCACCTCCGGCGCGAGGATGCTCCGCTGCAAGGTGTCGACATAATTTTGCCCACCAGTGCTGCTGCGCTGGTACGATACTTCGTCGCCAGGCAGCTCAGCGAGGCGGGCTTGGTTGATCCGATCAACGTCGATATTGACGGTATGAAGCTCGGTTAGGTCGCTCTCGTGAGGTGGCTCTACCTCTGTGCGAGCTAGTAGTTGCTCGGCATGGCGTCGGCGCAGGTCACCAGCTCGCATAGCCGTTAGGATATCTAGCAGAGCGTCGCCCTTTTGCTGGCGGTATTGCTGGTCGAGATACAGAATAGCTGGGTCGAGCTGTCGCCAAGCTTGCGACTGCACCACAAAGCTCCCCTGCCGCCCACCATCGCGATTAACCGGTGGCAACTGGAAGAAGTCCCCACTCATTACCACCTGCAATCCGCCAAAAGGCTGATTCGGCATCTCGCGCACCCGGCGGCACACTTCGTCGATCATATCCAGGCGGTAGTCGTGCAACATACTAATCTCATCGATGATGAGCACATCTGTCTTGGCAATAATATCGCGCCGCGTCTTCGACAGGTGATCAAAAAAATTGTTCGGCAAGCTATCATGAATGCCAATCCCCGCCCATGCATGGATGGTGCTACCACCCAGGTGCGTCGCCGCAAGCCCCGTCGTGGCGGTGACGGACACATACTTGCCATCCGCCTTACACTGGCGGATGAACTGCCCCAGCACATACGTCTTGCCCGTGCCCGCTGGCCCTGTCAGCAGCGCACTTTGACCACTACGCAAAATCTCCTGTGCAAGTGTCTGATCCATAGGCTCTAGTATACAAGGTTGTGGGGTGAGAGGCAAAGTATGGGTATGTTCTCTATATATAGGCAACTCATCATTAACAAAAACACACCAACACCTACTTCACTGACAAATCCACAACCTTGACATAGCAGCAACACCCTTCTACCATAGACACATTACTTATTTAAGCGAGAGGAGAGATATATGGCACTGCTATCTCGATACAACTACGCCCCCAAAGATATAAATGACGGAGTACATGTGTGGGCCGATTGCTCACAATCTATGCTCGATGCTGTCGATCCAGACGTTGCCATCGCCTACATCCGCAGTCGCAATCACAAAGTGCCACCACAGTTTGGCGAACGAGATGTGACGCTGCCTGAAGAATATGCAGAGGCTGGTCTAAGCATTGCTACGCTCGGTGCATGTGCAATGGCTGCGGCAACCTACGCGTATGGATTTGACGGTACACCAATGCAAGAGCTGACAACAGGTTTTACGATTGGGTCTGCCACATCACTGATTGGCACTCCTGCTGCTGTTTACGGCCGAGCTATGTTGGCCGACCATGGGCATTATAGCCCATTTGCTCATTGGCGCGCCCACCGGAAGACACAGCAGCTGCGCAAGCTCATCGGTGAGCAATACCAGCCTGTCACCAGCGCAGTGCGAGACTTGCAACATATGATAAACGAGCGTAATAGCGAGCAAGACTCATCCGTACTAATCAACCCATTCGACACAGCTGCACTGGCGCAAGTCGTGGACTGTGTTATGCCAGATCAGTCTGCCCTCCTTGCCCAGTATGAAATAAGCGATGCGCTGCGCGACCCATCTGGCTACGAGACACTACGACATAACGTGCGCGAGACACTCTCTCCTCACCTCGATGCAGTGTACAAGAGCTACGAGCAGCACGATACTACTCATAGCACAGTTTAGTAGCTGCTCGCTCAAAAGATGCTACCGCTCTTTCTCTATAGTGAGGTGATTTCTTGAGAGAGATGTAACGGAACAGAATGAGAAAAGAATAGTATAGAGACTATATACTCACACCCTCACAGTAAGGGCTCGACCTAGCACCCTACCGATCCCACACAAACCCCTCACCAAAGTGCCCCCAGCGAGCGGTTGGCTCGTAGATGGGCTGGGCGAGCTGGAGCGTGGTGATGATGCCATGTGGGCTGAGATCGTAGCCTGCAATGGGCTGCTCCACACCATCGATGATGGCAGTCGCCTCGACGGGCTGGTTGTGGCCAATTGCATACGCCAGGCGTACCAGCACCTCCTGTGCGTGGTGGTGCCGCAGATAATCCACCGCAATGTGCCGCGCCATATACGCCGCCGAGCGATCCACCTTGGTGGCATCCTTACCACTAAAGGCCCCGCCACCAATCGGCACGCGTGGCCCATAATTATCGACGATGAGCTTGCGCCCGGTCAGGCCAGCATCAGCCGCAAAGCCACCAATCTGCCAGTCCCCGGCTGGGTTGCAATGTAGCACTGGCGCGTCATATTGCTTATCCTTAAAAAATGTGTTCACATACGTCTGCTGCTGAAGCCACTCCTCTACCGCCTCTGTTAATTCGTCTTTTGGCGCGTGTTGGAAGCTTGCAACAATTGCCGTTATCTGCCCGCCACGCAGTGTTACTTGCGTTTTGCCATCGTAGGGCCAACGTTGATACAAAAATTGGTTCAATCGCCGTGCCAACACTGTTTCGAGTGGGAGCAGCTCAGGCGTTTCGTTGCAAGCATAGCCGATCATCACGCCTTGGTCACCTGCCCCACCATCGTCCACACCGCGAGCAATCTCTGGGCTCTGCTGCGCAATATGCTCAATTATCTCTACTTCACTCCCCGCCAAACGCTGCACAATCGGTGCCACTGCCACCGTCGCCTGCGACGTCACTTCGCCCGTCACAAACACCATGCCATGGCCGCCGCACACTTCCACCGCCACGCGTGCCTGTGGGTCGCGGGCCAGATAGGCATCAAGGATGGCGTCGCTCATTTGGTCGCACAGCTTGTCGGGGTGGCCTGGGCTTACGCTCTCGGCGGTGCGAAACTGCGCTGATGCTATAGTCGTTGCTGTCATAAAAAACTCCCTTCTCTTATCCTGCACTACCAGGCGAGAAAGGAGCTGCTCTCTTACGCGTCTCATATCTTCCCTGCGCACAGGCTGGAATTAGCACCTTACTCGCTTCCCGAGCAGGTTGCTGGCGAGTCATCGGGCCAGTCCCTCGTCGCACTCTGGATATTAGTGATATTGGTAATAGTATAGCATATATTTATGCTAGGAATATCTACCTCGTTGATGTAGCACAACGCGACGAGAAAGATACAGCTAACTCAACATGAGAGGAAGAACGCATTGTTCAGCCGCTTGGCTACAAGCTTGAGCCTGGTACATAGAGCTGCATTCTTATATAAGCCGCCACGCAGCAATATCCTCTGCACCTAAAAACCGGTCATTACAACCGGTTTTTAGCTACTCATTCTTCCTCTAGCCGCTCCCCGGCTCGTGCTCGGTTGGCCCATTGGTCGGCGAGCTCATTTTGCTCATGGCCGTTGTGGCCGCGCACCCAGATGAGCTTTGGCTGCACGGTGGTATAAAGCGCATAGGCTTCTTGCACGAGCTCGAGATTCTTGATGGGCCCGCTGCTCTTGCGCCAGCCCTTGGCTGCCCAGCCAGGTGCCCACTTGGTGAGGACATTAACCCAAAATTCGCTATCGGTATGAATCTCGCATTTCTCAGCCCCAGCTAACTGCATGGCTGTGATGAGGGCCATCCCCTCCATGCGGATGTTCGTCGTGTTGCCTGGCTCACTGCCCAGCGCTACGGGCTTGCCCTGCTCGATGACGGCATAGCCGCCCGGGCCAGGGTTGGGGCTGGCGCTGCCATCGGTGTAGAAAATGCGTGGAGCGGCTGCCATGCTAGTTACCGCGGTCCACGCGCTGGAACTCCATCCAATCTGATGGCCGATACCATTTCGTGTCATTGTTATAGCGCTCGTCAAATTTCGCCTGGTGCCGCGCCAAGAAGTAATGCCTGCCACCATCATGCTCGGCTTCGTAGCGAATGTACATTTGGTCTGGATAATTCTTGGGTGCACCGCTATAGAGCATCACATCAACTGTGTTCCCCGGGTTGAGCGTGTGCGACTCGTTGCGCATATTCCCCAGATACTCCCAGCTCACAACCTTCACCTGCCGGTCGGACTCATTCTTGATGCGTGCCCATACATCTATCTTCGACGCGCTCTCATTCCGCACATCAACACGCTCGACGCGCACTACCGGAAAATTACTCATCTGCTTATCTCCTTGTTTATGGGGTTATCGAGGTAATTATACCATATGGTGCGCAGGGTGCTCGTTAAATACAGTATTGTGCAAGTTTTGTATATTATTACCTCTGTTAGTATCAAGAGTTTCGTCTCACCCACACTATATATAGCGTGCCCATATCTAGTGTCTAGGGTCATGTGGAAAAGTCGTGGAGATTTTTTACCGACACTAGACCACTGTTAGGTGGTTATTTTTCGCTTTTACACTGCTATATATTCTATCTAAATCCACTATGTCTTTCGCCGGGGGGTGATGCTAGGAAGTAAAAAATAAGGTAGCACCCCCATCACGCAAAGCAACCATCTCATAAGCCTCGCAACACGTATCTACATACCGAGATGCCGCTATCTTACCAGGCAGCCACGCAGCACACGGGACTGTATATCCTGCAATAATACCTATACCCCTACTATCTATATACCATTAGCCTATTTATAATCTGTTCTCACAAACATCTTTCTTTGTCATGATGAGCCATACGTTGCTACAATAGTGGTATATAATTGCTATACGAATTATCTGGTAAGGTTATTATGAAACTCCAGCGTCTACTCGCCATTCTATCTCTCCTCTGCGAGCGAGACAAAGCCACTGCTCAGGAGTTAGCAGATCGCTTTGAGGTGTCGAAGCGCAGGGTGATTCAAAAGACACAAAAAAATATTCAATACTGACACACTGTTGTCATCATTTGTGGCGTATACTTAAGAGGCAATACACTAATCGATATATCACAAGGAGGTACCTCATGATCGACCACTTCGGCATCATCGTTCAAGACATTGAAGCAAGCAAGGCCTTTTATGAAGCGGTATTGGCACCACTGGGGTATGCCAAGACAATTGACGAATCATATGGCGTAGGCTTTAGTAATCCAGACCGGACGCAACACACCAGGATATTTTGGCTTGGGCAAGGCGAGCCATCATCGCCACTACACTTTGCTTTTGCTGCACCGTCGCGGGCAGCAGTTGATGCATTCTATGCAGCTGGCCTAGCAGCAGGAGCACAGGACAATGGCGCACCAGGCGTGCGAGCGATCTATCATCCAGACTATTATGGTGCCTTCCTCATCGACCCAAACGGGCATAACATTGAGGCAGTGTGTCACGCTGATGCATAGGGATACCCCTACCCTATCAGTGGGTGGCAGGGTATCTATGCGAAGATCCTGTTGCCAATCAATAGTAGCCGAGCACGGTAGTTTGATCACTCCGCGAGTAGCGATTCTTTAGCCACTGCCAAAAGCAAAGAAGCCCGTATATAAATACCGAGCTTCTTACATTTCACTGCCAGTATCGCATAGAGATATATGCTATGGCCTACTGCCTATATGGGGGAGGGGGTATGTTTTTGCACAAGAAGTAGACAAATAGTACGCGTCCTTACATCAAAACCATTTTTGCCTATGCGAGCCTATTCCCTACCATCTCATTTGGTAAATAATAAGTGCGCCACATAAGCTAACTTTCCTCCAACTCTTAGCGGTCAATATAACGAATACGTCGGCCATTCATAGCTTGGTAAAAGTATATGCAAGCGGAA
Organism: uncultured Candidatus Saccharibacteria bacterium; assembly: GCA_938045445.1. Taxonomy (GTDB): domain Bacteria; phylum Patescibacteriota; class Saccharimonadia; order Saccharimonadales; family Saccharimonadaceae; genus Saccharimonas. The sequence goes on along the minus strand of CALIMM010000015.1, from coordinate 131,681 downwards.
GATGAGTAAGATCGAGCCTAGAGCTCTTCCTGCCGATACCGCTGCACAAACCGGCGCAGGATCTTGACTGGTTCGGTGACGGTTTGCTGGCGGGCGTTGGCAATGAGGGTATCAGCTTCGTCCGGAGCACAGTAGCCAGCGTGGCGGTAGATGTCGATGCGCAAAGCAAGGCTCTCGGGGTCGAGCTCGGGATGGAACTGCGTGGCATACACGTTGCGCCCCACGCGCAGCATCTGCACACAGGTACGCGAGCGTGCTAAGACGGTGCAGGCAGCTGGTGGCTCGAGCACCCCTTCTTTGTGCCCAACGAAGCCGTCGAAGGTAGTGGACAAGTCAGCGAGGAGTGGGTCGTCCCTAGCCGCTGGCGTGAGAGTGATGGGCACAGCACCAATTGCCTCGCCATAGGCAAAGCTGGGCGTACCACCCAGTGCCGAGACCAGTGCGCCAACGCCTAGGCAAGCGCCAAGAAATGGCATATCATGGGTAATAATCTCGCGCAGGAGTGGCATCATCACGGCTTCGAACCGGCGCTGCTCGGCTGATTTCTCCTCTGGCCGGTAGGCAAAGTTGGCTGGGCCACCACCCATCAGCACACCACTGTAGGCGCTGAGCGGCTGCGTGGGGCGCTGCCCTGCCTCGATACGCACTCGCTCAAGGTCACCCGGTGCAAGGCCACCAAAGTGCAAAAATGCCTGATATTCGTTATCCGACGCCTCATCCTCAGGGCGCGACTGCAGTAGTACAAATGGTTTCGTCATACTCCTTAGTGTAGCACGGCCTAGCGGTAGCTAATACCCCCTGCAGACGTACGCTATGGGGTATAGGGTATTCATGTGAGGTCATCGCAAGAAGATACACTCACTTGCCGAATATCCTGGCAGCCATCGCCCCGCAAATGTGCATTCACACCAAAAGAGCTGCTCCTATACATGGAGCAGCTCTGGTAGCCATAAAAAGCGCAGGATTTATTGATCCATCTTGCCCTTTACGTAGCCCTCGGTTTCGTGAGCTTTGTTCTTGGCGTCGTTTGCCTTTTCCTTTACGGTGTCGACGGCGTCTTCTGCAGCGTCTTTAGCCTTCTCAGCCACTTCTTCGGCTTTGTCTTGTACGTCATCAGCTACTTTTTGAGCTTTGGCTTTGATGTCGTCAGTAAGTCCCATGTGAGGTCCTCCATGGTTAGTGTTAGTACAGTTGTATTATAGCAATGTTGGGCGATAATAGCTAGATATCCAATAAGCAAAAGGGGTGGCCGTTATAGCTTCAATCCCCTGTTCTACAGGTCGTATATCTGTTGCTGACGGTGACTCTTGGTAACACACAGTGATTCATAGACGCCACAAATTCTCATATTTTACTGGCGTGTAACACCTGGTGCATAGTAGCCTCTATGCCACTCCAGCAAGGAGCGTAATGGCCGAGATTATCACGAGAAATATCGCGCTTCTCATACCCCTATTGATACACCGAGCCCGGCCTATTTGCTCACTGCATCGCTTGGGCTGCTCAGATATTCCTCCGCGTCGCGGATAAGAAAGAGGCTTACGTCGTCGCGCGTCTTGCCCGCCTTGTGGAAGGGCGTGCTGATGACGTGGATGAGGATGATCATATACACCAAGACGAAGCTAATCAGCCCCACCACCGTCAGGCTAGCGACAAATGGGTCGATGTTGGTAATGAGCAACAAGCCAAGCAACGCCACCACAATGGAGCGCGCCAAGATGGATGCCGAGGGGATAAAGCGGATCCGCTGAATGTAGTCCACCCGATGGCGATGGCGGAGCAAGATGGTCTGCTGCTGCTTGAGCTTGACGATGAAGTTGGGCGGCACATTGCCCTGCTCCATCGTGGCAAAATACGGCGTTAAGCCCCGGATATCCTGCCGAGCATCGTAGGCCGAGTGGCGCACATCGTCCGAAAACCCTTGGGCCACAGCGTGCAGCTGGCGGCGAAAGCCATCGAGATCAAACACCGGATAGCTCTGATGAATCGCCGCGGCGTCATCATACATATCCTCTAGCAGTGCTGCAAACTCCGCTGGGATCCGCTCCGACTCTTTGTAATCCGCAATCGTGGCCGAGAGCAAAAAACCAATCACAAAGGTCACGCTGGATATGACGCTATTGTGCAGCGAGCTCTGCTCGATCGGCTCCCACCCCAGGCGGTGCAGGACGAACTTCACGCTCACCACCACTGTCGCCACTGCCAATGCCTGCCAAAAAATCCGCAGGAGCTTACCCTGCTGCTTGATCTGTTTTATCTGCTTGATAGGTCGATTCATAATTTCTTTATTATACCGTATCTGGCGGGGAGAGCAATTGTCTTGCCTAGCGATATGACGAAACCTGATGCGGCAATTTATTATTCATTGTGTGAGATAAAACCAAGCACGCTCCATGCTGACTTATGCTATACCCACACCCCTACTCCCTCTATAGGCTACCCCTATGGTGCGGCGCAAGCTCCTCTACCGAGGCAACATCGCGCAGCCACGGGAAATGCCGCAGCAGCGCCGCTGATTGCACAAGTTCTTGCCAGGAGATTGCGCGAGTAGTAATCCGCTCGCCCGCATCACAGCACGGTGGCATGTGGCGCACTGGTCGCCGGGCTAGTACGAGATGTTCAAACCATTCCATTTTTGTTTCGGGCTGCACCACCTCCAGCAGCTGCCAGTCGGCAAATTCCCAGCCTGTCTCCTCGCGCAGTTCGCGCTGGGCTGCTGCAATGATGGTCGCATCCTCAGGGTCGACCCGCCCCGCTGGCAGGTGGCCACGCCGCACAATGCCGCCTGGCTGCTCCTCGTCATTCACCAGTACGTTGCCCGCATCATCCACTGCAATAACGAACACTGTATCGGGCCGGCGCACCATCTCGAAGGTTGCCACCGAGCCATCATACAGCTGCTGTGGCCACTGATAAACACTAAATATCTCGCCCACAAAGACACACTGTGCCTCGGGCGGAATCAGCCGAGCATGGGGTGGAATGGTACGTTGTGTCATGGTGGTATTGTAGCATTGTTCACGTTTTCACACATTTCTCACTGCACCCATCTTCCAAAAATTCGCCCCCGCACCCCATATCTGCTACAATAATCCTTATGCATAATGATATCGAAACAATCCTCTTTACCAACGATGACATTGCGCGGGCGGTGGCGCGCCTGGGCCAGCAGCTGAGCCAGGAATATGCCGATAAAAACCCGCTGGTGGTGGGGATTTTGCGCGGGGCGGCGCCCTTTATGATCGACCTGGTGCGGGCGATGGATTGCATGCTGGAAATCGACTTTATGGATGTCTCGAGCTACGGCGATGAGCTGACCTCGACCGGCAATGTGCGCATCCTGAAGGACCTCGATACGGACGTGGCTGGCCGGCATGTGCTGCTGGTAGAAGACATTGTGGATACAGGCCATACCGCCCAGGCGCTGTTTGATTTATTTGCCGAGCGCCACACCGCCAGCACTAAGCTCTGCACTCTGTTGGATAAGCCCGAGCGCCGCACGGTGGATGTGCAGGCAGACTACATCGGCATCCCCACCCCCAATGAATTCGTGGTGGGCTACGGCCTTGACTACCGCCAGCACTACCGCAACCTGCCGTATATTGGTGTGCTGAGGCCTGAGGTGTATCGGTAAGAGTGCTCTACGCTATATTGGGCGGCCACTGCGGTCGATGCCTGTCGTGTCGACCTTGCCCTGCCAATCCTTGGGTGTGAGGAGCTGTGTATCGGCGTGCTGCATGGTTGGTGGCAGATCGGCTAGCTGCTTTGTGTCAACCACAAGCGCATACTTCATTCCAAGCATTGCTGTGCGGACAATGGCGTTGGTCGTTGCGGCAGATACCTCTGCCTGTTGGAAGCGCTCTGCCTGCAAGTCGTAAGAAGCGCCATAAGCATCTTGCTCGGCCTTGTCTGGATTGTAGCGCCCAAACGCAAAACCAAGTGTATAAGCAAAATCCTCTGGTAATACCAGGTATGAGTCCTTAGATTTAAAGCCAATCTCAGCCCGCAAATCCTTATGATGCGGCTGATTCCCTACCCCAATATCTGCCACATAGACATCACCCACACTTCGGTGTAGACCGTACCACACACCAAGGCGTGCCTTATCCGCATCATCGTTTGCTCGCAAATTGCGCAGATGTATCTGCACGTTGGGTTCTTCAGGTGATGGGTGTGCTGATGTCTGGAACTTCTCTGTCATGGAGATAGATTATATCACAAGGTGGTAGTGTATGCGAACAAATGAGCATTTATAGATAAAACAAAAAGGCGTGTTTCCCAAACACGCCACAGATGCACACCGCCAGGTAGTGCTCCATAGAGGAAACCTCTCACACTACTTCACTTATTGGTAAGATAAGCTGACGATATGACTGACTCTAGCACCTAGTATATACGACTCACTCGCGCTATACAAGACACTCCTTACCACAAGAATAAGCCAGTGTGAAATGTATCGCTTAGCGGCCGCACTCCAACGTTGTGCGCAGTAATGAATTCGCCATTGACAATGCGAAGCTTGGCAATGCTCAGCTTATGCAGCGCCTCCTTTTGCGGTGGGAAGCGATGCTGGATGGGCCTTGTGTACGTTTGGTGGATCAACCGCGCAATGTAATCAATCGTCCGCAGGCCGTAGTGAGTCTGTGGATCAACTGGTACAATTTCTATCCGATGGCGATAGCGAGCCATCGGAAATCGTTGTTCATCACTAAGCAGCTTTTGGACGTATTTTTCCATCTTGCGAGCAGCCGCTGCCTTCATTGTCTTGTTACTTACCACAATACGCACATCATCATTGTATTGCAAAACCCACTGTGCAATGAGTCGTAGCAAAATTCTCTGCCGCAGCTTGTGACGCACGCGTCGATTACGTTGAAAGACCGGTGTCCGCACCGTCTTATCAATAACGGTGTATGCGATTCGATGGTCTGCCCGTGCCGATAGACCAGTAACGATCTGCCGCTGAGCGCGTTGCTTTTCATGGAATGGGACACGGTTATCATACCACGGCTTATGCGATGGTTGTTGACGCCGACGCATTGCAGACGCATTTACCCGCCGGATCAAATTCTTCATCCGTTTGAGCGCCTTCTCGTCGTCAATCATCAGCGCTGCCATGACAAAGTATGGCTCGTGGGAGCTAAAGCCTAGTGTACCAGATTCATCAACGCAGATTGTTTTCATCTTGTATAATCCCTGTTTGGTGTCGTTTTTATAATAATACAAAGCAACCACACATGCAAATCCACTTCTAGTATCCTATATCTCCATTATTCAATAGACACCTAACACCCAACAACCCCACACAATGATAGCGTGGGGTTGCTTGTGCATACTGCGGGGCGTCGCTTAGTTATCAAACGTCCCAACGATGTTGACGTGGTTTCGTATGCCATCGCCTCGTGCTTCGTTGGTTACCACTACCGAGCCATAGGTAGCGCGCTGTGGGTACTGTGGCGAGGCCCAGTTGGTCTCGGGGATACCCTCGATAGTGCGGTCGGTGGCACGCAGGGTGAGCACGCCAGTGTCTTGTGGCTTGGTTGTGGTGCGGCGCAACGCGTGGAACCACTCTGGTGTTTGCTGCGCCTTGCCATAGCCATGCCACCAGCGCTGGCCAGGCTGAGCAATCTTGGCACCGCGGCGTGGTGTGCTCCACTGCCAGCTCGATGCCCAGATAGCTTTGTCGTTCTTGTCGTACACGACGATATTGCGATCGCCCTGGAAGGCTAAGCGTGCACCCTTACCTTGAGTATTCGATGCCCACTGAGCTGTACCGGTGTGGCTGTAGAGCACGAGGTTGCCATCCTTTTGGAAGGTGAGAAGGAGCTCGCGGCCACCCGTCGTCTTGCCACTGCTCAAGCAGAAGTTGCCTGGCGCAAAGTTGACCGTCTTGCTACCCCAGACAAAGCGCCCGCTGTTGGCAAATGATTCGTTAGACGCCCAGTCGTACACCTCTGTGCCGGCCACCACCCAGCCATGCTGCTGGCGGAAGCTGTTGGTTGCATCGGCGCTGTGATCCTCCGGATAGCCCTCCGGCATCTTCCAGTAGGCATATGCTTTGGCTGCCTTGACCTGCCCTACCACTGTGCTACACGCTGCCCGCGCCGCACTCAGCTCTTGCTCGGTAGCATGAGCTGGCGCACCACTCAGGCACACCATGGCTGCGGCCACTGCCACGCCTGCCAGCGAATAGCTAATTAACTTCGTCATACACCCTCCTGTGTGTTAGGTTGTTGTGCCTCTAGTATACCCCACTATCCTCTGCTGTAATAGCCCAAAAGACCACCCCTTATTACCCCATCTCTGTAGCGGTGTAAAAACCACATCGTGCTGTGGAAATCACGTGGATAACTGCCCACACTGCGAGAATATACAGTGCTCTCTCGCCCTGGCAAAAATATGCATTATACAGCGAGTCTTGCAAGATTATGGGACTAACCCCTTGCAAAAAACTAACCATAAGCGTTATAATCATGCTCATAACGTTTTTAGACAAAAACAGGGGGGACAAAACGGTGATAAAAAAGGCAATTATTGTGCTTGCGGCACTTGGTAGTGTTGTGTTGCTTGCACTTCTCTATCATGGCACAACACATGCCGACCAATGGGGTATGGTGTGGCACGATGAGTTTACTGGCTCGGCTGTGTCTGGCGAGTGGGACATACTGAAGCAAAATACTGATAATTTGCGCAATACCCACCTCGCCTACAGCCCAAATAATCTCAAGGTTGCCAACAGCCACCTCGAGATTACCACGCAGCGCCACTGCGTGAGCAATTTGAACGAGCCGCTCACCAGTGCCAACATGAGTGAGCAGCCCTGCCCCAGCGGCACCACAACGCGCTACCTTAGTGGACGGGTCAAAAACAAGGGCAAGGTTGTGGACGGCACCAAGCCATTCCGAGCCGAGATTCGGGCGAAGTTTAATTGGAATGGCAAGCGTGGCACGCGGCCATCGCTGTGGATGGTGAGTGGCAATACGCTACAAAACTGCAACGACAACCCCAAAGCCAACGATCCATACGGCGAGCTAGACATCATTGAGTGGTATTCATCCACACCAAATTACGCGTGGTCGACCACCCACATGTCGTGCTACCACCACGGCGTCGATGGCAAATGGAAGACTGGCTGGCGGACACGCTCCCTCTCGCACAGTGGTGAGCACTATGCTGGTGCGCGGCCAGGCTCATTTGCCTACGAGTGGCACACCTGGGCCGTTGAGTACGACGGCACGATGGTGAAGTACTTTGTAGACGACCAGCCCATCAAGGTGTATCGCTACCATGTGAGCCCTACCAATGACGGCAACATCACTCCTCGGAAGGACTCTGAGCCACTCACGAAGGTTGCGAGCCAAGAGAATATCAATGGGGCATTCCACCGTGGCTGGCAATTTATCCTCAACGACTATGTAGAGATTAGCAAAAACCTCAGCCCTATCGACCCATCCGAACCATTCCCCACCCAGACGATGCTGATCGACTATGTGCGCGTCTTCCAAAAGGGTGCGGGCACACAGCCACCTGCAACAGTAGTGCCCGAAACCGGCACAAAATGGGCCAAGCATGATGCCGCGGGCGACCGCAAATGGTCGGCCCTTGCCAGCTCGGCCGATGGAAGTAACCTAGCGGCTGCCGCCTGGGGTGGCACAATCCACACCTCGCGCGATGGTGGCGCAACCTGGACGGAGCAGCCAAAGTCTGAGGTGCGCAACTGGGTGAGCATCGCAAGCTCGGCCGATGGAAGCAAGCTTGCAGCACTCTACGACTGGGGCGGCTACATCATCACATCACAAGACGGCGGCGCGACGTGGCACAAGCACGCGATGAGTGGCTCGATCAACTGGATGTCGATCGCGAGCTCGGCTGATGGCAATAAGCTGGTGGCTGTCGCCAAAGACCACGCGATTTATACCTCGCGCGATGGCGGGGCAACCTGGACGGAGCAGCCAGGCTCGGGCAGCCGCAAATGGCGCGCCGTAACGAGCTCGGCTGATGGCAATAAACTAGCTGCAGTCGTCGAAGACGGTGCTATCTACACCTCCTTAGACGGCGGCAAGACCTGGACAGAACGCGCCCAAGCTGGCACGCGCACCTGGACGTCAATTGCCAGCTCGCCCGATGGCACAAAGCTGGTAGCAACAGCTGCTGGCGGTAACGTCTACATCTCGACCAATGGTGGCGCGACGTGGACGGAGCGCAGTGTGGACGGCCGGCACAACTGGACAGCAGCAACCATCTCGGCCGATGGCAGCACCCTCGCTGCAACAGCTGGCGGTGGTGGCTATATCTACGTATCGACCGACGGCGGTGCAACGTGGGTAGCTCAGACGTCGCCTGGCGTGCCCAACTGGTCGGCTCTTGCCAGCTCGGCTGATGGGAGCAAGCTGGTAGCTGCTGCCTACGGTGGCATGGTGTACACCACTACCCCACCGGTAGAGGACGGCACACTGGCCGCTGCCGAAGCTGCTGTGGCCCGAGCTGAAGCCAGCAAGAGCCCTGCAGACATTGCCGCAGCCCAGGCCCGCATTGCCGCCGTTAAGGATGCACGCAAACAAGCCGCTCTCCAGGCTCGGCTTAACGCCATCACATCTGCCCCATCCACACCAACACCCAAGCAGCCAAAGCAGCCAACCAACTCAACTACCATTACCCAGCCACACGGCGGTGCGGTATCGCTCGCTACGGCCGGCAAACCGTGCAGCCACATTGCCTCAGCCGAGCCAGCAACCGCCCCCGCACAGTACCAAGGCCGAGCGCTGCGCTATAGCGTGCGCTTTACCATCACCTGTGCTGAGCACACATCCCACACTGGCTACACTACCCATGTAGCCCTCACACTGAGCAAGCACTACCGTGACCCAAGCCGCCTCACCGTGCTCAAGCTGGCCAAAGGTGGCTCGATCATCGAAGACATCACAAGCCGGATCAACTTTGGCACAAACCCGAGCGGTACACGCACAACAATTGCCTACGATGTGACCGACGGCGGCTTTGGTGACGAAGATGGCACTGCCAACGGCACGATCCTCGACCCAATCGCCATCTACGAAGATACATCGCACACTGGCTCTACCAGCAACTCATTGCGCCCTAGTAGCCTCCTCGCCAACACTGGTGATAGCATCTTCCCCACTGCCCTCGCTGCAATTGCACTGGGCAGCGGCGGGGTGTGGATACTCCGCAAACGGCGCTCGTAGCGCACTACTACCCCGCACAGGTACACCTCGGCTTGGATACTATGCTATCCAAGCCGATTTCTTTTGCTCTTCTGCTGCGCCTGGCGAGAGTATCAGATTCGTCACTATTATGTATAGTTACAATATACGTGACACACGGCAATGCCCCGGCGGCAACTGCAGGCTATTCGCCAGTGTGGCGGCCTGCAGACCCTCTGGTGCGTGGTTCGATGCTCTTACCTCCCTTCTTTATACTACTTTGGGGAGGTATAGCCGCGCGAGACAGCCCCTACTACAAGCCACGGTCGCGGCCATGACGCCATACTACAGAGCAAATAAGCCCTATTAGAAGCGCGCTCCTGCCGGCTTTTGCATATTGTTATTACGTATGCTCGGGGCATCTCTACGGCGCATAAATGCCGGAGAAGGAGGCAAAATATACACCAGTACCAACCTCCTAGAGGCCACTTACTTCTCTCACCCCCTCACCTTCTCTCTGCAGAAGATTCTGCAAAAGGCCTGGCATTAGCCACATAGCCTAGCCCACACCACCGTTCGCTCTACTCAAGATAGTAGACCACTCTCCTTATGCGTCTGCCAACCAAAAAAGAGAAAGGCACATTATGCCTTTCTCTTCGGTATAGAGACGCTGCAGTGCAGTGCTCTAGTTCTTGCGGCTCTTGACGAACCAGAAGCTTCCGGCGCCAAGACCACTGGCTGCGAGTGCAGCAACGAGCCATACGCTGTCGCCGGTGTCGGCGAGAGCTGGACCTTCTTGCTTAGCAGGAGCGGCAGCCTCTGCTGGTTTAGCTGCAGGTGCTGGGTTGGCAGCTGGTGCTTGCTCTGCAGCCGGAGCCGGCTCTGCTGCTGGTGCAGGTTCTACGGCTGGCTCAGCTGGTGCAGGAGTAGCTGGCGCAGGTGTGACCGGAGCAGGAGTTGCTGGAGCTGGATTGGCTGGAGCCGGAGTCGCAGGTGCTGGAGTAGCTGGGGCCGGGGTTGCGGGCGCAGGTGTCGCTGGAGCAGGGTTAGCGGGAGCCGGGTTTGCCGGAGCGGGGTTGGCAGGCGCAGGATTGGCAGGTGCCGGGGTAGCCGGAGCTGGCTGCACAACTGGCTTGTCCTTAGCTGTTGCTGTGTTGATGTTGCCGCCGTTGAGTGCTGCAGCGAGGTTAGCACCGTCGTTCGACATAACAACAGCCGACCACGCACCGGTAGCAGCGCTGTCATTTTCCATCCAGGTTGCACCACCGTCATCTGAAGTGTAGATCTTGCCACCATTGACGGTTGCAGCAAGCTTCATACCATCAGCCGAGCTAGCGATTGATGTCCACTTCTGAGTGCCAGCAGCGGCTTGCTCTGTCCAAGTCTCACCACCGTCTGTCGAGGTGTAGACAACGCCGTCGGCAACAGTTGCAGCGAGCTTGGTGCCATCAGCCGAGCCGGCGATCGATGTCCACTTCTTCGCACCTGGGTTGGCTTGCTCTTTCCAGCTTGCGCCAGAGTTAGTAGAGGTAAATACCCCACGGTTGGCTGCCACAGCAGCGAGCTTGGTGCCGTCAGCCGAGCTCGTCACAGACACCCAGTCACCAGCAGCTCCTGGGAGACCATTCTTCGTCCAGGTAGCACCTGAGTCATTCGAAGTGTACATGTAGCCACCCCATTGGTAAAAGGCAGCGATCTTACTACCATCGGCCGAGCTGGCAAGAGCCGTCCACTTTTGCGGCGCAGGAAGGCCGGTTATTGGTCGTTCCATCCAGGTGACACCACTGTCTGTCGAGGTGTAGACATTCCCGACATTCACTGCTGCAACGAGCTTGGTGCCGTCTGTCGAGCCAGCCATTGCCGACCAGTTCTTTGTACCAGAGCCAGCTTGCTCCTTCCAAGCTACCTCTTGGGCAGCCCGTGTAGGCTGGCCAAACAGTGCCACCATAGCGGCTACCGCCACCAGGCATCCAGCCTGAGACACGCGAGCGAGCGTTCTCCATTTATTATACTTTGCTTGCCTGAGTTCCCTCATGCAAAACCCTCCTTTTCTGTTGTGAAACACAACACCTTAATATAACGTTCGCATTATATCATTATTGTGCTTATGGTAACAAGGGGGTAATTGAGCAATGACCGGTGGTACACCTCACGATGCGCTATGAGTGGTGGTGCTTGTCGTTGTTACTGGAGCTGTGTTTGGTAGCAATCCACCGCGCCATATGGTATACCACAAGCCCCAGCACAAGCAGCAACGATAGATACACTAGTACGAATTTTGCCATCGTCGCTACTGTTGTGCTAGCCGCAAGTGCTGGGTGCACGAGTGCCGGAAATTGGCTCAGCATGAACGCAAAAGCTACATTTTCCCACCAGTCGCAAACAGCAGCCACCACAGGCAGCACAACTATCCACCGGGCCCAGCCCAGCTTCCACCGCTGCAACGGGAGGCGCCGGAGAAAAAATGCCAAAGTATAGGTATAAAACACCGCATAGATGACTGCATAGCAGGTATCGATTGGCAAAAAGACATGCAAATAGGCACTTCTACCAGCCTCACCCAGAGCGGCCAATGTATGGTTCATGTGGGCGGCACTATTGCCAAAGTTAAGGTCGAGAATTGCCACACCACCAGACACCTGCGACACATACCAAGCCGCCTGTCGCATCGCAGCCATACCAAGGAGAAAAATTACCAGCAGTCCCCCAATATGGCGAAGCTTTACCGCTTGAATACGACGAGTTATACGCATGATTTTATTATACCTCTATAGTAGTTTAGCGAAATCGACCCTCCTAAATGAGACAGTCCGCTTATGCTCGCTCCGTGACAGATGCAAAAGTAGTGCGTATATAACAACCCACAAATACTACCAGCCACGCCACAAGCGAGACAACACCTACTGCTGAACTAGCCAATAGTGAACTCCCACCAACGACCAGAAGTAGCATAACTTGCGAGAAGCCATTAAACGTCCCATGCAGCACCGCAGCAAGCCACACACTTCGGGTTCGCTCAACGACGAAACCAAGCACGAGCGACATCACCACACAAAATCCAATGAATAACACCGACCCCAGAAGCGCGTTCGCTGTGCCATAGTTATACCCTAGGGCAATCAGTGGAATATGCCACAGTCCCCATAGCACGCCAATCGTCACATATTTCTTGCAAAATGGCCGTCCAGCAAATGCCTGCGCAAGGTAACCACGCCACATAATCTCTTCCGCCATCGCAAAGATCGCATTTACCGTTAGCCCAGCCATCAATGCACCAAAGATACCAAGTGGCAGCATGGCAAGCGGCGTTGGTGGCATATTCATCGCGCTAGTATCGACCGATGTGCCAATGAGCTTCTCAAGGTTGTGTACCAAGTGTCCATTAGTCGTTGCCAGATGCCCAAAAGTCTCTGGCCACAGCCAGCCAAGAACCGCAACGGAGCCAATCATCAATACTGCCCAGGCCAAGAATAGTCCAGCGACCAATGCATACTTCTTCACGGTGATGCGTCTCAATGATAACAACGCACGAAATGGTATTGGTATGCCAAGCATCAATCGACTCAGTAAGAGCGTATACAGTGGTACCGGCATATACAAAACCGCGATGTACGCCAAGCGCAATGCTAGCGCTACCGGCGGCGCGCTACTGCTTGTCGCAGCTATAACCGCCCAGTAACCGCCTCCGGCGAGTGCCGTCAAGAGAAAGAGAGTAATGAGTACTTTGTTGCGATGCTCTTTTTTAATGAGAGGGAGTGAATTAGATGTTTTTTCTGTCGTGTTACTCATATGTATACACCTAGCCTTTTGTGATTTTGTTCGTATGAGGTGATTATACCACCTTGAAGCTTTTCTCGCTATTTGCTTATATAGATAATTGTCTGCCATAACTAGATTAGCTCATTTGCTTTATTCTTCTATGTCGCTACAATAAGAGTTATTAAGACGAAAAGGTTCCGAACGGTTAGTTGCCTAAGGACCCTTTTTCTATTTAGTGCCAGACAGCTAACTTACTGCCTCAAGCTATACAACCGCCACCTCCTCCCCCATCACCTGCACCTGCCACTGGCGCTCGCGGGCAGCGGCAGCTCTATCGCCGGGGTGGAGCAGATTGATAACCTTGATGGCGTAGTCGCTAGCTACCATGGCGTGCTCTGGCATGTGGCCGGTGCCGATGTGATTCACTTACTGTAGTATATCTATCCAACACTCAATACTCTCTTGGCCACTCATTACTTTACTGATCTCAGCGGCTTTATATAAGAAGTTTTGGCAATCAATGATTATACCAAAAACCTCGACGGGAGACGGATTCAAGTCGAGGCACTATACAGTTGTTGCCATTTCTTGTGCGCCGCATATGCCCGATCGGTCGCGTCGTAGCCAGTGCCTTGTAGATCATCAGGGCTGATGAACATCACATCATCACCCTCCTCTCCTGGCGCAAAGTCGAAATTTTCGGGCCAAACGCGGCAATAAAAACAGATTTGATACGCATCAAGCCGCTCAATATATATCTGATCCGATGTGTCAAAAATTTGATAGCGCACATCACCCTGGTAGCCAACTTCTTCATGCAGCTCACGCTTTAGCGATGACTCAATCGTCTCATCATAATCCATCCCGCCACCAGGCAAATCCCAAAAAGGCCGATCGATCTCTTTGACGACCAAGATCCGCCCAGCGTCGTTATATATTAATGCTTTGAGTGAGATGCGGTAGAGGTAATCATGGCGGACTATTCCGTCTGCATTTTGCGTGATGAGGTGTCTGTTGATGGTGTTTGGCATGGAAATTAAAATACCTCTAGGCTACAATGCTTACTCTGCAACCCCTAAAGCCTTTCTATAACATGGATGTATTTCAATCAAAGCAGAATCATCTATATCATCCCATTCTATTTTCGGTGATACCTCAGTACTCCATCTCGTCTTATTACCTTTCTTAATACCAATTAGACTCACTCTAAATAATATTAACAGCACCCTCTTTATGAATTCTGATGAATCCATCCTGTCTTCAAGAACATCCTTAACAAACCTTATCGTAGAGTCTTCTGTGTCTATATCAGTTTTTGGCGGATTATCATTATATTTTCTACATAAGGTCATAACAGCATCTTTATTTATGTCTTTCACAGTCAGTTTATCTTTTTTGTTTTTAAGTAGACTTATCAATTGCTTTAACCCAGGGTAGTCAGAAAACCACTCGTAGTAGAGCGAATCTAGCCTACTCCTTGAATATCTTTCTTCTGCTTCTATAATTGTACTCTCATGTATAATGCCATCGTTCTCTTCAATTGCGCACTCTATACAAAAATTCACAAACTCAATCACATCTCGAGGTCTCATTAGAGTTCTATCAATTATATAATCAATAGTCGAAGTGCCTAGCACCTCATTAGGTAGTATGTCCTTATAACTAAGTCTCGTTCTTTTAGAGTATCGGTGCTTAAATTGATAATTTATACGCTCATCAATAAGCTTTATCAATTGTGCGCGATTCCATCTGATGTTGAGAAACAAAGAACTATATTTTTCTTCTTGAAATCCAGAATCTTTCGAGATATCAAATACTCTCCCAATTAGATCATACCGCAGCGTTGCTAACGGCTTTATATTCTGTAGTCTGTTTAAATCTCTTAGTGTCTCAATAAGAGATTTTATTAATTTATATCTTATATCATTACCAACCCACTTCTCATCTAGCCTATCGACAACTACATAGTATTTGATTTTATGATATTCAATAAAGTCATCCAGCATATCGAGTAATCCCATAACCTCTTTCATCTGTACATCATTGACTATAGACTGTCCTCTTTGTTTTATCTCCTGGATTTGCTCACGGGATAGCTCCGTTTTTTCTTTTATTTTCGATTGCAAACCAGCGACATCCATACCTAGACTAGCTCCAACGCTGTTCTCTGTTTTTTCTATCATCTTGGAAATATGGCTATCGTTTGTTTTCCAGAAAGTATCTTTCCACTGTTCAAGGTATTCCAAAGCCTTCAAATGCCTCGGATTATTTTTTTTGAAATAATACTGAACCTTGTCAATAAAATTAGAGTGATCTGTTTCAGAAACTGCTTTCACATGCTGAGTAAATATTTCAACACATATCTCATGTCGCCATAAAAGCTTAAAGAAAGTATTAAGATCTATGTCTAGCTCTACTAAATAATTTATTATAGTAGAGTTGGATATATGATTCATAGCTAGCGCTTCGGGATCAATTATAATAACTTTTTCTTGTTTTTCATTTTTTAATTTTGTAATAAGTGCTGTCTTCCCTGCTCCAGTTCTTCCAAGAATAAGACACCTTTTACTGCGAAAATCTTTGATCTGATCAAGATCGCCCAAGTCAACAAAACAATTTAGTAAATACTCCTCGTCATCTTGAGCTTCATTCAGCCCCACGGAATCATGCTTCCTTAGTACAATCTTCTTACCGCTCGTAAGCGACTTACTCATTAATGTCTTCCTTTCTTACCCGCCGCTGCTCCGTCGTATCCCGCTCGCGCACGGTGACGGTGTCGTCCTCCAGCGTCTGGAAGTCGATCACCACGCAGTGCGGCGTGCCGATTTCGTCCTGGCGGCGGTAGCGTTTGCCGATGTTGCCGTTGTCGTCCCACATTACTCGGCCAGGGTTGGCTTTGGAAAGGTTCGCGTACACATCACGGGCTTTTTCCACCAGTTCTGGCTTATTCTTTAGCAGTGGTGAGACGGCAAATTTGACCGGCGCCAAATGCTCTGGCAACGCCAAATACACCCGCTTTTCACCATTTTGCTCGTCCTCGCGGTAGCTACTGGCCAGCACTGCCATCAGCGCCCGCTCAACGCCGAAGCTCGGCTCAATGACGTGCGGCACAAATTTCGTGTTCGTTCCCTTAATAGTGTATTCCATGCTCTTGCCGCTGGCGCGCTGGATGTTCATCAGGTCAAAATCAGTCCGATAGGCGATGCCCATCAGCTCTTCGCGGCCAATCGGATAATCGTACTCAATATCGATTGTCTTTTTGCTGTAGTGCGCCCGATCCTCCGCCGGCACGTCCAGCTCGTGGATGTGTTCTGGTTTCAAGCCCAATTCTGCCAAGAACGCATGCGTGCTCGCGAGCAGCTCATCAAACGCCTCTTGCCAATGCTCAGGATCGACGAAATATTCAATCTCCATCTGCTCGAATTCCCGAGAGCGAAAGACGAAGTCGCGCGGCGCAATCTCATTACGAAACGCCTTGCCCTGCTGAGCGATACCAAATGGTAAGTTCGGGTAGAAACTATCGACGATGTTTTTGAAATTAGTGAAGATGCCTTGGGCGGTCTCGGGGCGGAGGTAAGAAATACTATCATCGCTTTCGGTCGCGCCAACGTGCGTTTTGAACATCATATTAAAGGTGCGCGATTTGCTCAGCGGATTACCATCGGGGCTTTTGATGCCACGCTCGGCAATCACCGCATCCATCTGCTCCATGGTCATGCCGTCCGCGTCAACGCCATTATCTTTGAGGATATGATCGGTGCGGTAGCGGCGGTGATTCACCGTATCCTCGCACAGCGGATCGACGAAGGTATCGACATGCCCACTCGCCTTCCACACCTTCTGATTCATCAAAATCGCTGCATCCACCCCATACATATCGTCGCGCTCATCAACAAACCGGCGCCACCACAAATTCATGATATTACGCTTCAGCTGCACACCCAGCGGGCCATAATCCCACGTGCCACTCAGGCCACCGTACACGTCCGACCCCTGATAAATAAAGCCACGGCGCTTGCACAGGCTAATAATTGCTTCCATTGTTACGTTGCTCGTTGTGCTACTCACACGCGTCCTTTCTCCGCGTTGGCAACGCGGCAGCTTCATGATTGGTTCTTTGGTTTTATTATAGCATTTTCCTAGAGTGGAGTGTGTCTTATGGCCAAGCACGGCATTGATGCCTCCATCTCAATAATCTCACGCTCTGCCCCACAGCAATTCACCGAACAAGAAAATATATGAAGGCCAGCCAGCCACAAAGCAAACGGAAGAGCTCTGCTGCATGTTCTGGCCGGAACATTTTCGGTGCAGTGAGTTGCTAGGGGGTGGCAGAGAGAATCTTACAATCCAAGCTATAGTATTACACCCCAGCATGCTGCCGTGCCACCAGCCAGCATTCGGGCAGGATGGTCAGCACGCCACCGACCTGTGCTACTACTGTGGGTGGGCGCGTGGCGAGCAGGCGGAGCAGCTTGATGTGCGGGGCGGTAATGTCGCCTTGGTCGCTCAGGCGCAGGCCACGCTCCGACCCGTCATACATATACCGCCGCTCGGGCTGGAGGGGCTGGCCTACGACGTCGCGCAGCAGGTTCAGCTCGTAGCCCTGCAATGCCGCATAGTGGATGGCTAGCCAAGCTTGAGTAAGCATGACGGGTACGCTAGGCTGATTGAGCCCCTCATATACCAAGCGCAGCACCTCATACCACGCCGGCTCGTCTAGCATGCGGCTAGCCTGCGCCACCAGCTGGATGGCGGCATAACCAGCTTGCAGGCGATCATAATCGGCCACGATGGTTTGATAATACTTCGTCAGGCGGGCCTGTGTTAGCACGCCCAGCTCACTGCGCCCCTGGCGGATGACGACATCGCTGATCGCAAAGAGTTCAACTGCCCCAGCCAGCCGACTCTTCTCGCGCCGGACACCCTTGGCGATCACCGCCCGCTGCCCCTCCGGCGTGAGCAATTGCAGTACGCGGTCGGCCTCACCATAGTTGGTGCGGCGCAGGACGATCGCTGTGGTGCGCTGCATACTCATGCCGCTACCTCGCTTGGGATGTACCTGCCTAGTACGTTCGTCACGTCGCTCGGGTGCATCGTTGTTTTGTCTAGCAAAGCAACGACGCCGTAGGGTGCGAGATCGGCTAGCGTCATGTCGCTCGCATTATTACTACAGATGATGATGGGGATGCGCGCCGTATCGCTATACGATTGCAGTTCGTGGAGCAGCACCAGGCCATTACCCCCGGGCATGAACATATCGAGAATGATCACTGCTGGGAGTGCCTCGTCGAGCGCTGCTATGCCAGCCAGCACATCGGCCGCATAGACAGGCACCATACCAGCCCGCCGCACCGCCGCAAGCTGCAGCTCAGCAAACCATTGATCATCGTCGATGACCAACACCCGCGGCGGCGATTGCGTCATAATAACCTCTGTTGATACACCGCCTGAAGATCGATGTAAAAGGTCGCACCATCGCGGTGCCGCACTGCTCCAATCTGCGCCTCCATCGCACTGGCAAATTGCCCCGCAATGTAGAGCCCTAGGCCACTGCTGCCTGGCCGGCTGTGCAATGGCTGTGCGCTGACGCCAAGGCGTTGCTCCAATTGCTGCCAGAGCGATGGCGGAATGGCTGGGCCGTAGTCGCGCACCGCTAGGCGGATTACCTGGCCGCCAGCCCGCCGAGAGAGCCGCACCACCACGGGTGCGTCGCCTTCGCCACTGTAGTGGAGTGCGTTGTCGGCGAAGTTGCACAGGACGCGCCGCAAGAGATCGCGGTTGCCGAGGCCCACCACTGCCCGCCGCGGCACGCGAACCGCCAAGCACCGCCCCTTGGCGGCGTAGAGTGGCTGGAGCTCGGCCACGACGTCGCGCGCTACCAGAGCCAAGTTGAGCGGCTCGGTGCCAAATAGCTCCTCGTGGAGACGAGTGGATTGCGTCAAGTCGGTGGTAAGGCGCAAGGCCCGCTCGCTGGTTAGCGCCATCCGCCGGGCTAGCTCGGCCACCTCGACGGGCGACAGCCCACCAGCCTCCAAGCTCAGCGCCAATTGCCGCAGCAGCGCCAGTGGCGACTTGAGGTCGTGTGCCGCCGCAACAAAGAGCGACGCCTCCCCCCAGGAAGCGCCGCTCATCATAACCGCATTCCCCTCCGTGCTCATACCAGCTGCATTGTAGCACAGATCGTCGCAATGTTCTATATTTATTCGTTAAATTTAATGGTTTTTATCAGGGCTTCGTAGTCGTTATTGAACACGTCGGCATCCGTCCGCACCGTGAGCGTCCGATCGCGCATCTTGATCACCACTGCGGTGCCGCGGATATCTTTGCTAAAGTTCCCTTCTAGGCGCGTGCCCGTCAGGCCTTTGTCATTGCTCCAGGCGCTCGACTTCAGCTCGCCTTTTTTGATCTGGCTGTCGTAGTCGGCTACCGCTTTGTCGTAGATCTTTTGCTCAATACTAATCCGAATGGCAATCTTCTGCGTGTCCGTCACTGGTGGCACCACACGAGGGTTGAGGTACGCCTCGTACGTCTTGCCACCACCCTCGCTCACATCGGTGGCTTGGTAGGCGCTCCAGGTCTTGGGGTAGTCGAAGGTCAGGCGGCCGTAGTCATCTGGCCCAACGAACTGCAGCATGGGCTGCTTTTCGCGCTCGGCAAATTTCTTCTCGTCTTCGTCTGCTTGCGTCTTCTTGGCCTCAGCTTGCGCTGCGGTAATCTTGCTATCGAGGTTGCTCTTGGCCTCGGTATAGTTGGTGTAGGCCCAGGCCGAAAACCCACCAAAGAGCACCACCAGCAGTGCCAGCCCAATAATAGCAAAGGTGCTGCCACTAAGAAAACTTCGTCGTTTGTAAGATTGCTTCGTCATACCCCTATTATACTTATGCCTGGGGCGATAGACAAGAGCGGGATGTTATTTGTGCTGTTCTGCTCGCACCCGATATAGCTTATGCGCGCCTTGCTCGCGCACTGGTGCCCAGCCAGGCACGGCAAAGGCGTAGGAGATGAACCACAGGTCTGTGCCAAGGCGGGTGGCTTGCTGCTGCACATGGGCGGCCATCCGAGCGATGTCGCGCGAGTCGCCAAAGGTGTAGACCACTGTGGTGCCAGCGGGAAAGTTCGTGCGGTAGAGGTTACCACACACCACCATCGCTCTGGTATCACCACGCAAACGCCAGCGCGAGAGCAAGACGAGGAGCGGGTTGAGCTCCACGCCAAAGGCTCGTGCCCCCTGCTGGCGAGCAATCTTTAAGACGACACCATCGCCCGAGCCCATGTCTACCAAGCAATCCTCTGGCCCGAGGCTATAGAGCTGGGTCAGCGCCTGCTGCACATCGCGGTGGTGTGATGGCACATAGGGTGCCCCCGTCAGCGCTGTCACGCAAAACAGCAGGATGATGACCAACAGTGCCCACCACATCATGAGGCGGCTGCATCCTCTGTGATGATGGTTACTTTGTTTTTAATCTCTGTCAAGCGCCGGTCGATCTGCTCGGCAACGCGTGCTGCCTGCTGGTAGCGCTCTACCGCCGCCTCGAGTTCAAACTCATCACTGTCAAACCACGCCAAGATCTCCTCCAGCTGCTCCATTTGCTCACGCAGTGAACGGTTATCTGCATTGCTCTGCTGGTCAGGCTGCGACGCTGATGGGCCGGCCGATACACCGCTGGGCTGGCTATAATCCGGCGTGATTCCCTCTGCTGCGAGGGCCATCGCCAGCTGGTCATCATCACTGAGGGTGGTGCACTTGGCCCGAGTGCTGGGTGTGGCAGATTTCGCCTGTTTCGTTGGTTGTTTTGCGTTCGACATGGGTTACCTCCGCTGTTATCATATCGCTATATCGCTCGATGGTGATCGTTTGGCCGACGGCGGCTTGGCCGCGCACCAGGGCGTAGCCACGCGCTAGGGTTGCTGCAGGGTTATACAGCCGGAGCCGGGCCTGCAGCGCTGCGCATTGCTGCTCGAGTGCCTGCTGCCGCCTGGCTAGCTTCACTCGAGCCTCGGCCAGTTGATGCTGCACCGCTATTTGCTCATCATCTGCTGTGGCAATAATCGTCTGCTTCATCATCTGTAGCTGCTCGGCTAGCCGCGCTTGCACCACTGCGGCATCGGGCGTGATGAGCTGAGCTGCGTTGGTCGGCGTCACAGCCCGGACGTCGGCAGCGAGATCGGCCAATGTCTCATCGGTGTCATGCCCCACCCCGACCACTGTTGGCACGCGGCTTGCAGCGATCGCCCGCACCAGCGCTTCGTCATTAAAAACCTGCAAATCATCGGCGCTACCGCCACCACGTACAATCGCCAGCACCTGCGGCACGGTTGCCTGGCGGTTGCAGCGCTCAATGGCGCGGATGATCCGGTCGGCCGCGCCAGCACCTTGCACCGGCACCGCATAGACATCGACCTGCATGCCGCCCCAGCGCTGGCCAATGATGGTCATAAAATCTGCATACCCCGCTGCCTGAGGACTGCTCACCACGGCAATGTGCTCGGGCCACTCGGGCACCGGCCGCTTGCGCTCTGGAGCAAAGAGCCCCTCTGCACTCAGGCGCTGGTGCAGCAGCTCGAAGTTTTTCTTAATGCTCCCCTGCCCAACTGGCCGCACCTGCTGCACGGTCAGGCTGAATTTGCCGCGCGCTGTAAGCTTCGGCACGGCTTGCACTGCTACCTGCATGCCATCTTCTAGCGCCACCCGGAGCTGCCACACCATCATAAAGCAGCTCACGCTGCCTGTCTCGTCCTTGAGGTCAAAAAAGACAAACTTCCCCTGGCGCACCGCCATACTAGCCACCTCGCCCTCCACCGTCAGTACCGGAAATGCTCCCTCCAGCACCTGGCTCGCACAGGCGAGGAAATCGCTAACGCTCAGCGGTGGGAGGTTTGTCGCGTCCATAACGCATGATGGTTAGTTGATAAAATGCATAGCCAAACACCAGTGTAGTAACGATAGCGATCACGCGGTAGAGCATCGTCCCAGCAATGGCCTGGCCCTGGCTCACGCCTGAAAGTGCCAATATCCCGACCATGACCGCCTCATACGCACCAGCCCCACCAGGGGTAGCAACCACCACTGCCATGGTCGTGGCCACACCATAAGCGATGAGAATTGATGCAGGATTAACTGATACCCCCAGCGACTGGAAGGTCATCCAGAAGGGCAAAATCTCCATAATCGTAAAGATAATACTCCAGACAAAGGGCTGCCACAGCAGCTTCTTGTCGCGCCGCAGCTCGAGGAAATCGGTGTGGAGGTCGTCGCAGTAGCGCTGCACCGCAGCTTCGTCCATCACTGGCTTTGTGCGCCGCAAGATGCGCCGCGCGAGGCCATTGACCGTCAGCGTAATCTGATGCGCCGCTTTGTGGAGCCGCCGCTGGCTCGTCAGCAAATATACTCCCAGTAGCGTGATCATCGTCAGGCAAAATACCAGCCCTCCACTCATCAGGATAATCCAGCGGTTCACGCCGCTATCGATCGTCACTATTACCACCGCCACTGCAAGGAACAGCACCACCGCCACAAAGCCCATGACATAGCGCACCATCTGGGCCATCGTTGCGCGCCCCGTCGAGACACCGTATTTGCGTAAGCGCCAGTTGGCGTATGATATACCGCTCAGGCCACCACTAGGGAAGGCGTGGTTGACGAAGTTTAGCTCCAGCGACAGGCGCATCAGAGCAAAGGGGCTCACATCACGCACGAAGCCCTTTTGCCGGAGATACGAGAAGATCATCTCGCCCGCTGCTAAATACCCTAACGCCGCCACCGGAAAGACGGCAATCAAGACCCATATATTGACCTGCTGCAGCAAATGCCACGCCTGGAGAAGTTCGTGCCGCGACAAGAATAGAATCAAGGCAATCAGCACAAACGTCATAATACTCAGCCAGGTGCGGAAGGACAGCTGTTTCATTTTTTTGATATATTTTTGCATAGCTACGGTATATTATACCACGAGGCGGCGAGGCGAACCTTTTCTAACGCTTTAATCAGACTGAGTACGAAAGCTTGTCGTACAAGCTCGAGAGTGGTCGGCTACCTATATCTAATATACCATTCATGCCGCCACCCCTCCATTCTCACTCACTTTTGCGCTATACTAGGCATATGTATATTGCAATTCTTGGCCGGCAGCCGGCCCTGGGTGTGGCGGAGCTGGAGTGTTTGTATGGCGGGGCGGCGGTGCGTTGGTTTGGAGCGCAGGCCGCTACTATTACCTCTGATAATTTCGCCTTTGAGCGTCTGGGTGGCAGCCAAAAAGCAGGCCGGGTGGTGTTAGAGCTGCGCGGTAACTGGCTGGCGGTGAGCCGGCAAATCGTCCGCCACTATAGCGCGCAGTGGCAGGGCGCGCCGCACAAGATTACGCTGGGCATGAGTGCCTATGGCTTCTCTGCCACCGCCCGCGAGGTGCAAAAGACTGGCCTTATTCTTAAGACAAAATTGCGCGCAACTGGCACGAGCCTGCGCCTTATTCCTAATACCGTTCCAGCGCTCAATACCGCCACCAGCCATCACAACAAGCTTGGCCGCTCACCGCATCATATCGAATTGCTGGTGGTGCGAGCCCAGGATGGGCGCGTTATTGTGGCGGAGAGTGTTGGCGCGCAAAATATTTCTGCCCTGGCCGCACGCGACCAAGCCCGTCCGCGCACTGATGCCTTCGTCGGTATGCTGCCGCCCAAGCTTGCCCGCATGATGGTCAATATGGCTGGGCCATTGGTGCAGCCTTCACCTACTGCCGAGCACCCCGCGCCGCGCCCCGTGCTGCTCGATCCCTTCTGCGGCACTGGCACTGTCTTGCAAGAGGCGCTCCTCCTGGGCTACGATGTGTGCGGCAGCGACCTCAACCCCAAGATGGTCAGCTATACCAATGAGAACCTCGCCTGGCTGCAGCGCCGCTCTGCCGCGGCTACTCCTGGCGCGGTGCATAGCGTTACTCAGGCTGATGCCACTACTCATCAGTGGGCAGACGCCCAGTGGCTCAGCGCCGTTGTCTGTGAGACATACCTTGGCCAGCCCTTCTCTGCCCCACCTGCTCCCACTAAGCTTGGCGCTGTGCGCACCACCTGCAACCATATCATCAGCCATTTTCTCACTAATCTTCGTCCCCAGCTGCACCCCGGCACACCACTAGTCATCGCGGTGCCCGCTTGGCGTGGCAGCGACGGGCAGTTCACTCACCTGCCACTCATCACCCAGTTAGAGCACCTGGGCTACCGGCGCCGCCTACTTCAGCACGTCCGCCCCACCGACCTCTGTTATTACCGCGAGAATCAGGTAGTAGCGCGGGAGTTGTTGGTGGTGGAAGTAATGAAATAACCTTGGGGAGTGAAACTCATTCTGGTCATCTAGCAGGTATGTATTTCTTCTGCATGCTAACAGTTACAAAAAAGCAAAGAACCTCAGCACGGCACGGCTGAGGTTCTTTATATCGCTCTAGTAGCAAGTATTATTGGCGGTTGTTTTTCTCCATATCCATTGTGCGGGCAGTTGTCCCCACCTGTTGCCGAGCAACATCAAGATCATGAAGGTTAATGCCGCGTAGAGACCCTATCACAGAGTTCAAACCCTGTACAACACTTGCTGGTACGTTGCCGTCTGCAATGATACGCTCTAACTCATTTGCTGCAGCATCCAACACCTCTGGAGTGTTGCGGAGTGTCCCTTCTGCGCGCCAAAGGGCTTCTCTGTGTTGATCTGCCCGTATTTCCTCTACTGCCTGAGGAGCTGGTGCTTCGTGAGCATCCATCTCGCCGCGTAGCGCTGCACGTATATCCTTCGGAGTTTGGGGCGCAGCTGGTGCTGTTGATTCATGAGTCTCAGTAATAATTCCTCTTAAGCTCTCTCGAAGCTCATCTGCAGTGGGCGCAGGAGCACCCTGCCGAGCATCGCCCTCCCCTTGCCCCAATGGCAAATCACTCTCAGCATCCCGATGTACAGAAAGCCAAGCCACTCCTCCTTGTGTCTCCGAGCTGCCACTCGGCCCGCTACCCGAATACGGCCACTCACCCTGTGATCCAACTCCTCCTACTCCTCCATATCGTTCTGTCATCATCACTCCTTTTTCATATCATTATTGTATCTATAGTGCGCCTATTATACCACCATAGCGCTAGCTAGCCAATATCTGCCTGGCTGGCGCAGCCGCCAAAGCAAGCGCCACGCAGCGAGATGGTGCGATCTCATCCTCTCGCCGCTTGACTTCGCCCACGCCCTCACGTATAATCGTATAGATTGTTTATATTAGCTAAAGGAGTGATATGTCAAAAGTCAAAGCAGGTGGCTCAAGCAAGAACGTCCACAATAACGCTGGGGCGCGCCTTGGCGTCAAGCGCTTCGGTGGCCAGCAGGTCAGCGCTGGTGAAGTCCTCGTCCGCCAGACGGGCGCTACGAAGATTGCCGGCCCTGGCACGTACATGAGCCGCAACTACACCATCCACGCCGCTCACAGTGGTGTCGTCAGCTTCAAGAAGGTCAAGAAGTCTACCTTCACTGGCAAGACCCAGCCACGCACCCAAGTGTGTGTTAGCGCAGCGTAAGTGTTATAACGCAAATACAAAACCACCTCATAGCTGAGGTGGTTTTCTTATTTTTGATAATAAGCCCAGCATGCTTGGTGCGTACTACCAATAAGTATCTATGCTCGTGCTATTCAGCAATAACACGCTCTGTCCTAAAAGATAACCAAACCAGCCCCTTATTACTCTGCGCGTCCGAGTACCCGCTCCACGAGGAGGTTATTATCCACAACAGTATCAAGGCGAGCAGCTTTTGCTAAGCCAGCCACCGACTGGCGATTACCTTCCCCATCAGTTCCGGTTCGGTCATACTTTTCGTCTTGAGCGAGCAGCACCTCTGTTTCTTGCTCTTGGCTGCTGGTAGTCGCATGAGTGGTATCAGCAACGGGCTGCAGCCTGCCACCCTTCACCATCACGCCATAGGCTCTTTGCAGATATGCATTGGTGAAATCGAGGTTCTGCTCCTGCAGCACCGCCAGCGGCACACACTTCTCGAGGTGGTGGATGTTGCTTCGGTGGACTGGTTTAGTCATCCGCACTAGCACCGTGCCATCCTCGTCGATAATCTCTCTATCAATCCACCCTTCATCGAGCTGGCCGCTGCTGCGCAGTACATTCCACCGGTGGCGTGGCACATCTTGGCGCTTGGGAATGATGTGTGTATCGGGATGAGTTGCACGCTCTTGTGGCGTGCCGTCCGTTGTAATTGGCTGCGTCAAGAGGTGCTCGGGCTGTCGTGGTGGGAGTGATGCCGAATATTTTTCCGTCATCTTTTTATCATACCATGAAACAATGCTGAGGAAAAATCACTCAGAAGCAAGGGCTCGCTGCACGCTTTGCTCGACAGCCCTCTAGCCTCTGTTATTCTTGGCTCATGCCCAGGTGATACTTAATACGGGCCACTACGTCACCGATCATCACTTGCGACTTGACGAGGTAGTCATCCACTCCTAGCTGCTTAGCCCGCTCTTTGTCCTTGGGCTGACTCAGTGCTGTCAGCATGATAACGCGGACGTTGGTAGTGTCTGGGGTGTTACGCAAGATATCGAGCACATCGAAGCCGCTGATCTTAGGGATCATCACATCAAGCAAGATGAGATCGGGCCGAACGTCGACCACTGCTGAGAGCGCATCTTCGCCATTATGCACCTCGCTCACCGCAAAGCCCTCCAGCTCGAGCCGCGAGCGATATACCGCCAGCAGTGCGGTGTCGTCTTCTACCAAGAGAATTTTCTTTCGTTTGTCCATATGCCTTTATGGTAGCGTAGATACGAGGCAAATACAATACTTTTGGCGAACAATTGTTTGCATTTTGTTGGATATATGTCTATTCTGCGAACTTTTGCAGTGCGCTATCGAGCTGTGGGTCGCGGCCAGCGTTGCGATCATCGGTGCTCATTTTGACCTCAGTATCTGGCGCAATGCCGCCCTGCGAGATATTGCGGCCATTTGGGGTATACCAACGCGCCACGGTAATCTTGAGTTTACGGCCATCAGGCAGATCAAACAACTGCTGCACGGTGCCCTTGCCGAAGGTCTTTTCGCCCAGCAATGTCGCTGCTTTGTGATCGTGCAATGCCCCCGCTACGATCTCACTGGCACTGGCGCTATTGCCGTTGACGAGGACGGTCGTCTTCATTCCCTTGAGCAGTGCCTGGCCACTACTGTGCACGGTGTCCCGCACGACGTCGCCAGACTTCTCTACCACCACGACTTTGTTCTCAAGCCATAGGCTTGCGACCTCGCGAGCAGCCGTTACATAGCCGCCACCGTTGTCGCGTAGGTCGAGCACCACAGCCCGCACCCCCTGCTGGACGAACTGCTCTGCCGCTTGACGCGCAAGTCGGCCAGTTTGGTCATCAAACCGGGTAATAGTGAGGATACCCACGCCGTCGCGAATCTGGCTGCGCACACTGGCGTCGCTCACCTTGGCCCGGACGATAGTGTATTCCTCGGTCGATTCCTCACGCTGCATCACCAGCTTGACGGTCGTGCCAGCCTCACCCCGCACCTTGCTTGCCACCACCTCAGAGGTCTGCCCCACCACCGATTGGCCATTAATACTGCGGAAGATATCGCCAGCCCGCAGGCCTGCTTTGGCTGCTGGTGAGTCATCGACGACGCGCACTACTGTTGGGTGGTTGCCCCGCGACGCGATCTCCACACCAATACCACTCACCTCGCCACTCAGGCTACGGTCGAACTGCTCGGTCTCTTGCTTGTCCATATAGGTAGTGTAGGGGTCGCCAGTAGCTGCAGCTAGGCCGCGGTTAGCGCCATCAATCAGCTTGGTGTCGTCCAGTTTACCATCATATTCTGCTTTGAGCTTGCGATAGGTCTGCTGCACACTACTGAGGTCGATGCTATCAGCCGATACCTTGAGGCCAAAGACTGGCGCAATCGCTGCATAGAGCTTGTCAGCATGCATCCCTGCCACAAAGCCAGCCCCCAGCAGCAGCACCGCCACGAGCAGGGCTGTGAGCTGCGAGATAGTCAGCTTTTTTGGTTCATCATAGTCATATTTCGAGCGGCTCGCGCTCGCCGTGTCACTCTGTACCATACTATGGTATTATACTACGCTCGGGCGGTGTGGCAAAAGAATGTGAATAGCACACCAAGGATCCAACCCCCTTGCATTTTTGCCTCATCCTCGTATAATAGGCAATTACCATTCTTTAATCAAAACGAGTGAGGTTATCTAATGTCTCTTGCCGTTGTCAGCGCAGAAGCAGCGCCTGTTTATTCATTACTATCCACTGTTGAGGGCAGTTCTCAGCCACTTGCCGAGCCTGCCTCTCGAGCTTGCCAGGTTGGGCATCTTGCGCTTGTTGCCGAATTGCCGACTGCTCCGTGCCGTGGCAATGAGGAGCTCAATGCTGCGCGCATCATCGACCGCGAACGCCACCAGCGCGAGCAAATCCTCCACGGCGTCATCAACAACCTCACACGCATCATTGCCGGGATGAGAAATAGCGCCCGTGGTGACCAGCCGCCCATCACCATCACACATAGTGAGATTACCTACTCGGTGCATTATTTCTACGAGCGCTGTCTCGATTGCCGCGATTGTAGCCACGGTTTTGACCAAGACCTCTTGGCACAGGAGCAGCACGGCTTTACCTACGGTAGTGAGAAGCTGCCCAGCACAAGCGAAGCAATCAGCAACGTCAAAGATCTCTTTGCCCTGCTGGCCCAGATGGCCCAGGCTGATACGCGCGCTGCCTTTAGCAACAGCTACATTGCCCAGCTGCCCACTGATATTGAGCCCCTCCGGGGCTGCGAGAGCGATGATCCAATTGGCACAGAGTACAACCAGTATGGTTACCGGGTTAGCCCGCCTGAGGCAAGCGATACCACTAATATAAGTACCACCCCAACTGAAGCCCCGCACCAGCCCACCCTATCTGCAGCGTAGGCCTATAAGCCCTCACCTATCATAAACAGCCAAAACGACCACCATTATTTAGGTGGTCGTTTCCGTTTGTGCTATGTATCTTCTCCTACAGATAGATATACGTATCATACGTACTGGCGGGTACGGTCATTTCGCTGTAGTGGCCCCAACCAGGGCCGCCGGCGTTGAGGTAGTTGAACTGGCTAATGTGGACGGTGTTACTGCCAGCGTCGTAGCCTTCGATGTAGACGATATGCCCATACTGCCCTGCCGAGATGACGCCAAGGGCATTGGCCCGTGGGGTGCGGCCCGTCGAGAAGCCAGCATTGCGAGCGGCAGCTGGCCACATATTGGCATTGCCCCAGTAGCGTGGTGCGTAGCCAGTCTTTTGGTAAGTCTTCCAAGCGGTGTAACTTACACACTGGCGGCAACCATAACCCAGTGGGTCTTCACCACCACCGGATGCGCCACCGTGCGACAGCGCATTGGCATCAACGGTACAGCCACCGGCCCATGGGTAGCCACCCATCGAGCCATCACCAGAGGTAATACCAAGTGAACCACCACCGCCAGCGTTGCGGATGGCCGCTTGGATGGCATCCTGCTGTGCCTTCTGGACGCGGGCTTTCTCGCTCTCGCGGTCGGCGGTGAGCTTTTGATAGTTTGCTTCTTCATTTTGCGTGCGAGCAAGGAGGTCGGCCTGCTCGCGCTCTTTGGCAGCGAGGGCTTCGCGGGCGTTCTTTTGGTCGGCCAAGACACGCTCGACTTCCTTCTTTTGCTCTTCTAGCTGCTTCTTGAGCTTATTGACCCGGGTGATCGTCTCGCTCAGCGTGGTCTGGATGCTATCGCGGCGATCTTGCTCCACCACATAGTCGCCAAGACTCCGGCTGCTGGCGAGCATCTCCAGCGGGCTAATGGTGCGGTCGACGTACATATCGGCCAGCGTGTCGCCCAAGGCGTCTTGGTTAGCCTTGATGTCGCGCTTGGTCTGGGCGATTTTCTCTTGCAGTTGGTCGTGCTTCTTCTGGCTGATATCAATCTGCGCTTGGATCATTGCCTTCTGCTTCGACAAGACTTCGAGCTCATTTTGCAAGCTCTTTGCCTTCTCGTTCAGCTCCTTGGCCTGCGACTGATACTGCCCAATCTCCTTATTGAGCGCATCGATCTGTCGCTGATACTCCTCCTGCGACACAGCAGAAGCAGTCCCGGTGGTCACCCCGAGGTAGGTGCTGACTGGCGTACTGAGCGCCATAATTACGGCAGCCGCCACGATGACCGACTTGGTGGCAAGCCCCTTGGTTTTCTTAGGTGCGGCCACAGCAGTGTGGGCACGCGAAACAGATGTGGTGGATTGTTTCATATTTCTTATGGTAACAAGCGGTGTGTGCTTTGTCAACACGGGCCTCCTTTGTATCAATGCTAAATCTTTAGGTAACGGCGGGTGGCCACCAGCGATGAGATGACGCCAATGCATGCGCCTAGTGCCATCATCACCAGGGCAATAAGCCACCAGTAGGATGCTGCCATATCAATCGTGGGCTGGAGAGCCACCCCCCACTTCTTGAGCGAATTGCCCGAGAGGAAGAGCGTAATAATGCCCAGAGTAGTTGCGATCACCGCGGCGATCACCCCATACACCACTGCCTCCACGAGGAATGGCCCGCGAATAAAGCCCCGGTCGGCGCCAATCAGCTTCATCATCTCGATCTCATCGCGCCGGTTGAAGATGGCCATACGGATGGTATTGAAGATAATCAAGAATGAAATAGCGATAAAGAGCACACTAGCCGCTACTCCAGCCTTTTGCGACATATGCGTCCACTCTGCGATGCGCGTCGTACCGTTGCGCCGCTGGCTCATAAAGGTCGGCGTTTGAGTGGCGCTAATCAAAGGTTTGAGCGCAGAATTGGTATTGACGAAGTCTATCAGCTGCGATGTATCGTTATTGTCGTGCAGCGTGATGCGGATCGTCGCGGGCAGTGAATTCGTCGCCTCCTTAAGGGCGTTCAGTTTAGCCTCATCGTCCTTATTAGCCTTGGCAAATTGCTCCTTGGCTTCCTCGGTGCTAATGAAGCGGACTGACTCGACATTGCTGAGGCGGCGCAAACTCACCAGCACTGGCTGAGCGCGCTCCTCCGAGACATCAGGGCGGAGGTAAATCGAGCGATCGATATCCTTGTTGATAGCCTGGGCGGTGTCGGCCAGCGAGCGCTGCGCAACAAAGGTAGTAAAGACAATCAGCAGTGTAATCGTCATCACAAGCGTGGCAGCAACCGTCAGCCAGGCGTTGCGGCTAAAGTTATTAACGCCATAGCGGCACATCCGGACAAACGTCAGCCACTGGCGACGGCGGCGCTTTTGCTGCATCAGGGCACGGGCGGTATCTTTGCGGCGGCTCATTGGCGGTAACTCCCTCTGGCTTGGTCATGCGTGATCTTGCCATGCTCAATGGTGATGACGCGGCGCTTGAGCCGGTTAACAATCTCGACATTGTGGGTGGTCAGCAGCACGGTCGTGCCATATTTATTAATCTTCTCGAGCAAACGGACGATATCCCAGCTATGCTTAGGGTCGAGGTTGCCAGTGGGCTCATCAGCGATAAGAATCTTGGGCTGGCGCACAACGGCACGGGCAATCGCCACCCGCTGGCGTTCACCACCACTGAGCTGATGCGGAAATTGCTTCTCTTTGCCCTGGAGGCCGACGAGATCGATCACCTTAGGTACTGTGTTCTTGATCTCGCGGTTGCTCATACCTGCA
Organism: uncultured Candidatus Saccharibacteria bacterium; assembly: GCA_938045445.1. GTDB lineage: Bacteria > Patescibacteriota > Saccharimonadia > Saccharimonadales > Saccharimonadaceae > Saccharimonas. Next base: position 100,094 of record CALIMM010000015.1, on the reverse strand, counting down.
ATCTCCAGCGCAAAGGCAACGTTCTCAAACACCGTGCGCTGCGGCAACAGCTTGAAATCCTGAAACACCACACCAATCTTGCGGCGCAGCAATGGAATATGCTTATCTTTCAAGGTGTCGTAGTCGATACCACCGACCACAATCTTACCCGTTGTGGGCTTCTCTTCGCGAGTGAGGAGCTTAAGAAGCGTGCTCTTGCCCGCCCCGCTCGTGCCAATAATAACGACAAACTCATTGGGCTCAACATGTAAACTTACCCGATCAAGCGCCGGCTTGGCATCCTTATCATACCGTTTGGTTACTCTGTCTAACAATATCACTATACCAGTATAGCATACGGCTGAGGGATGAAGCGAGAAAGCTACGACTTCTCCCCCACCCCCATCGCCAAATATGCCTCGATAAAGCCGTCGATGGCGCCGTCGAGGACAGCTTGGGCGTCGTGGGCTTCGTGTTTGGTGCGAGTGTCTTTGACGAGGGTATAGGGATGAAGCACATAGTTGCGGATCTGTGCACCCCAGCTAGCGGACTCACCGGTGCGGAGGTCGGCCAGGCTGGCGGCTTGCTGCTCGTGCTGGAGCTGAGCGAGGCGCGAGCGCAGGATAGTGAGGGCCGTCTCGCGGTTTTGGATCTGGCTGCGTTCGTTTTGGATGGCAACGACGATGCCGGTGGGTAGATGGGTAACGCGCACGGCCGAGTCGGTCGTATTAACGCCCTGCCCACCTTTGCCACCACTGCGGTAGACGTCGATCCGGAGGTCTTTGTCCTCAAGCTGCACCTGCTCGGGCTCAGCGATTTCTGGCATCACCTCCACCAAAGCAAAGCTTGTCTGGCGCAAATGGTCGGCATTAAACGGGCTGAGCCGCACCAGGCGGTGCACGCCATGCTCGCTGCGCAGCTGGCCATAGGCATACGCACCATGGAGGCTGTATGTCGCACTCTTGATGCCAGCTTCTTCCCCCGTCGAGCGCTCGAGAAGCTCCGCTTGAAGGCTATGCTGCTCGGCAAAGCGCAGGTACATCCGCTCGAGCATTGCTGCCCAATCCTGCGCATCGGTACCGCCAGCCCCAGCGCTAATCTTGATAATAGCCGGTTGATCATCATGCTCACCACTGTAGAGGAGGTCGCGGTGGCGCGCTTGGTAGTCGTGCTCGAGGGCGGCAAGCTGCTGCTCGAACTCTGGTATCATTGAGTCGTCGCCCAGATCCATCAGCTCCACAATGTCGCTCGCCTGGGCCTGCAGCACCTGCCACGGCTCTATCTGCCCCCGCAGTGCTGCTGCCTGGCGCGACACCTGCTGAGCGTGGGCTGGATTGGCCCAAATTTGCGAGTCGGCCAGCTGCGCCTCGAGCTGAGTGAGCTGAGTAGCTTTGTCGGTAATCTGCAAACGATTAATCGCATCGAGGATGTCGGCGAGGAGCTGTGCGGCGCGCTTTTTGAGTGGTTGCATACGTCTATTATACCGCACTCTTGGAGGGCTGGCTCTACTATGCAGCATAAAGCATTGCTGGGCACACATCTCACAGCGTATCGCTACGCGTTCGCTCACTCAATTATTTCGTTTAGACAGGGTGTGAAATCTCGTTGCTATAACGATATTTTCAGCGCTGATACTGGCAAGCTTATAATCCAGAGAGATGCATCGCTTGAGAAGAGGAACAACAAAAGGGAAAGGCACAAGTGATCGATGAACCTTTGGTCGAAGTGTGCACTATCGTAGGTATAGAGCAAAACCAAGAGGCCGCCATCGTACGGATAGTGGCCTCTAATGTAAGCAGCATTGCGTCGCCTCGCGACTCCCCTACTGCGGCTGGACTGGTGTCGTGGGCTGGACTGGTGCAGCTGGTGCTTGGGGCGTAAGGAGTTTAGCGGTCATCTCATCAATGTGGTCAAGCCGGCGCACGAGGTATGGGTGATCGCTCAAGGTCTGGGCAAAGCGGTTCATTGGCCGGTTGGCGGTATAGCGCTGCCACTGGCGAGCAGTCTCGTTCATACCCTCTGCCACATCAGGGCCAATGTGCACCTTGACGAGCGCATTCTTGACGAGCTCTGGATCTTCGGTATAGGTAAGCGCCAAGCGGTCAGCCGTATACTCAGTGCGGCGCTGCCAAAAGCCCGCTAGCCAGCCAGACACCGAGGAGACAAACGGCAATGCCAAGAACGGCTGCAAGTACAGCATAGCCACGGTGTGCTTGTACTTAATGTGCCCCATCTCGTGAATAACGACTGCCTTGAGCTCATCGGGCGTGAGGTAGCGAATCGAACCAGAATGCAGCACAATACAGTATGGATTCATGAAGCCAAAGGCATAGGCATTGATGACCGGGTTCTGCGTGACGAAAATCTCTACCCGTGGCAAACCGAGGTCGGCCGCCGTGACGTTGGCCCAGTCGCGCAGCCACGCATAATCGCTATACTCTACTTGCATAGCATTTCCCAGCATCTTCTGCCGCTCCATCCGGATGAAAAACATCCCGACAAGAAGGATGACACCAAAGAGAATAGCACCACTAAACAAAGCTATAATAAGCCTCAGCCAGAGTGGGACTTGCTCTGCCTCCACACCAGTACCTTCTACGCTAAAATGCTCGGCCAGCGCCGTAAAAATAAAATACGCCGACGTCATAAAAAAGAAGCCAATAAAGGTGACTGCCAGCACGGTGTTGTCGCTAGACATAGCAGCACGGGCCACGGCAAGCTGCCCCTTGCTATACTGCGGCGCGGCGGCAGGCTGCGGTGAGTTGGTATATGGTTGCTGATTCATTGGGCTATTCGATTCCTTATCTTGTATCAGTTATATAGTTATTTGTATATATTATAGTATATCCTGCTCAATTGCAAAATAGCTTACACTCCACCACCCTGCACCGCTGCAATAAATTGCTCACCACGGTCGGCATAGCTACGGTATTGGTCGAAGCTCGCGGCAGCGGGGCTTAGGATGACGACATCACCCGGCTCGGCCTGCTGCCGAGCGGCATCCACGACCTCTGTCATAGGCACACTACCAAGTGTTATGATAGGCGCAGCAACATCATAGTTTTGTAATACCGCTGCAATCGCCGAAGCATTCGCCCCCATCGTAATGATAGCGCGGACGGCCTCACCTTGAGCATACACCTCTTGTGCCAGTGGCTCGTAATCACCACCTTTGTCTGCCCCACCAACAATGAGCACTTTGGGCTCTGCAAAGGCACGCAGCGCTGCGATGGCACTGCCCGGTGTGGTAGCAATACTATCGTCATAATAGCGTACCTCGCCTTGCTCTGCCACGAAGGCCAAGCGATGTGGCAAGCCAACAAAGCTCGCCAGCCCCTCCGCTAGGCGCTGCGGCACAGCCTGTGGGTCGAAGGCCAGCACTGCGCTCAGCGCGGCACAAGCATTTTCAATATTGTGAGCACCCGGCAGTTGCAGGCGATCCGTTGCGCAAAGCCGCCGCTCACCCTGCCAAAAGGCACCATCTTTCACATACACTAGCCCATCATCCGGCGTGCCATAGCGATACGCCGGTGGTGGCGTACCCAGGCTGCCACGCGCAACGTCCGTGTCGAGCGACTCCGCGATCTGCGCGGCATATGGGTTGCTCGGATGATAAATACACACATCACCTGGCCGCTGGTGCCGCCGAATGTTCGCCTTGGCATCGACATACTCGGCAAAATTAACGTGCTTGTCGAGATGGTCGGGCTCAATCATCAGCACCACCGCGATCTGCGGTGAGCGCTCGGCATCCCACAGCTGGAAGCTACTCAGCTCATACACGACCACATCATCTGGGCTAATCTGCCCCAGCTGTGCCAAGGCTGGCTGGCCAATATTGCCCACCACATGGACGGTGCGCCCAAGGGCTTGCAGCATAGCAGCGATGAGGCTCACCGTTGTACCCTTGCCCTTTGTGCCTGTCACGCCAATGATCAGCGCGGGGCAGCGTGCGAAGAACTCATTCGTAGCCGACCACACCGTCCCATCTGTCTCGATCCGCCACGGTGCCAACCCAGGGGTGCGCATGACGATATCGGCATCACCCAGCTGAGCAAAGGCATCGGGGCCCGTCAATACATCTACCACCCCAGGCGGCACATCAGCAATGCGCCGCTCATCGGCTATCACAATCTCCGCCGCAGGCCACACCTGCCGCGCATAATCATACGTCGCACGACCCTCAACGTCGTACCCAGCAATCGCAACTTTCATACCGTTATTATAGCATACACAGCACCCAAAACACAGAATATACAGAGGTCAGAGAGTGTATCATACTGCCCTTGTTCTTGGTACTCCCTCGTCATTCCCATCGATGAACGGTGACTCCACTTCTGTAGCGGTCTTGTTGATTTTTTGTGTATTTCTTTATATAAAGATCGCATTGGCATACCACCAAACACAATGCGCCGCAACAGCTCTTCCTCCGTCAATTTGCGCTCACTGCAACTATTGCTATAATATATAGTCTATAGTTAATTTGAGTATCAACAACGAAGATAAAGGACACAAGCAATGGACACCCAGCCCACTCCTAGCCATAACCAACCAGCTATGACCTCGCCAACGAACACCATGAATATAAACACATCACAGCCCGGCAAGACACCGCAACCACCTCAGTTTGCGGGCAATAAACTGCTGGCAAACAAGAAGCTGCTGTATGGGCTGATTGCTGGTGTGGTAGGCCTCGCGCTGCTTATTGTCATTATTATTATTGTAGTGGCCATTCAGTCGGCACCACCAAGCCGCAAAGACTTGCAAGACGCCCAGGCGCTCATTCGCAGCCATAGCCGCACCGAAGACCGCCTGCTGCAGCCACTCTCTCGTGGCGAGACGATCGACGCCAAAGCATTTGCAGACAACCGCACAGAGCTCATCAGCAAACTGGGCAGCTCACGCGCTGTGCACGACGAAGATATCAAACGTGCGTACGAGCAGTACAAGCACGAGACGGACGAAGCCGTTACTGCACTGGGCAAGCTGCCTAGCTACTACTCCACCGTCGCCACCTTTATCAAAGAGTGCGCTGACACTCGCGTGCTCAACCGCCAGATTCTCAACTTTGACTTCCGCAAGGGTGGCAGTGCAGCGCTTACGAGCGCTCCTGCACTGACTGATAGCGAGATCGAAAAGGAGGCGAGCAAGACCTACGGCTCGTGCATCGAGCAAGCCAAAAAAGTGCAAAACATCAGCGAAAATGACAATGCACGCGCACTTGGCGGCGAATACCTGAAGTATTATCAAGCGGTCAAAGACCACCGTCTCAAAGCTGCCCAATACTACCGCACCCACAGTGACCTAACCAGCCGCAGCAAATACAGCGGGCAAAACACCGCGCCCAAAGTCCCCGAAAACAGAGACAGCAAGGCCGAGACATACGTCATCGACGACGGCGTCCTCCACAAGAAGGATGGTAGCCTCACCGAGATGAACAAGCTACTCAACGCGAAGATGGCAGTGTACCGCGCAGGCTAAAAACCCAAGCGCACAACCAACACATGCAGCCGACTGTTTATAGTCGGCTGCATGTTAGGCTAGAGTAAACTGAGAAACCAGCACGGTATGCCTTGTGCTATGTATGCCGATAGGCTGAAATACTTCGTCAAAGTTATCGGGGAGAAAGCAATCGGGCATGTCCTCAGGATTGTAGCCGTACTTTTGGATATCCGACAGCGCTTCTTCGCTCACAAATTCTCCTCACATGCAAATTAAACACGGCCACAGAGGAACGCCCAATCAAAAACTAGTCGTGCAGTGTCACTGCGCTTGCTTAAGTAATTATATCGCTCACAAATAGCGTTGTGACTTGCGCAGCCTGCTCTTCCCATTGAGAGCATTAATCGTCGTAATCGTAACAGCCTCGAAATCTGCCAATTTTGTGTCCAAGCTTTCTTAGGCTGTCTCGTGTTGGCATATTCATGACGTTTTCCAACCACTCCCATTCCTCGGCGGAAGGGGAGAATGCGCCCATCGTCATTTCGGTGATTGTATTCATGAGGTCTGCGCACTCTCTGTCGGTCAACGTGAGGGTAATCAGTTCGTTGTACCCTCGCTTTTCGTCGCCCGGGCGGTAACTTGCGCTATTGGTTGGATTGACGTCACTCATATATTGTTCTCCTATGCTATTATTTTTAATAATACAACACATCCTGATAAATGCAAGCATCTCTCCTTGCCTTCGCATTTCATACTCTCGTCAAAAATAGCGAGAAACGTTTGATCAATTTTATCAGTCTACGGGCGAAACATTTCACCACAAAAACTTCGACTCTTGCAGCGAAAAGGCAGGCAACTATCCTCAGCTGAGGCGCTTCTACCCCTGTGCAAACAACCCTTCCAGCTGCTCTCCCAGCCGCACGATGTCGCTGCGCTCGCCGCTGCTTACGCCAGCGAGTGCCCAGGTGTTGGCGGCGATGAATTCACGTGCTACAGCATTCATTTGCTCGAGAGTGGTAGCTTTGATCTCTTGTGGCACCTTGGCATAGTCCTTCACATAGCCATCCCAGAAGAAGCGGCCGGTATAGAACCCGCTAATCTGCGCCACCGTCTGTGCCCCCATTTGGTAGCGCCCCAGGCCGTAGGATTTGGCTGCCTCCAGCTCGGCCTCGGTAATCTCACCACGCAGCACCGCCTGGAGTTCACTGACAATCAGGCGAAAGAGCCGCTCTGCCTTATCGCACTCTACCTCGCCACCAAAGTCCCAGCTGCTCTCATATTTGCCCACCGAGCCATCGCTAAACATCCCATAGGCCATGCCCTGCTTGCGCGCCTTGCCAAAGATGCGCGAGTGCATGGTGCCGGTGAGGATGTGGTTGAGGCAGTCGAGTGCGGCGTCCTCCTTATCGCTGAGCTCACGCGGGATCTCCATCGACCAGCCAAAGGTGAGGTTGCTGGCTTCTTTGCGGCGGATGAGGGTGGGCTTACCACTGTGGAGTTCATCGTGCGGCACCGCAAAGCGCTCACCACGCGGCAACTGCCAGCTCTCGAGCATGCGCTTGATCTGCGCCTTGCGCCCCGCCATTTTGCCAGCAATGACAAAGCGAAGGTTGTCACTAGTGTGGGTACGCCGGTAGTGCTCCTGAATATCGCTCAGCTGCACATGGGCAATGGTACGCACGCGCTGGTGGAAGGTGTAGATGTCATTCCCTAGCAGCTGCTGGATCTTGGGCCACAGCACTCGGTTATGATTGTTGAGATAGCCGACAAGCTCGCTGCGCACATTACCCTTCTCGGCTTCGAGCTCCGTCTGGTTGAACTTTGGCTGGGTGATGGCCACCTGCTGCAACTGCAAAATACGCTCCCACTCAAAGTCCGCACAATCCGCCACATACACCATGGATAGGTCGCTCGTCCAGGCATTGTGGTAGGCACCGTTTTTGATAAACTCCGCCTCGTACTCGTGCTCGCTTGCAAACTGGGCATTGGCGCCAAAGGCCATATGCTCCATAATGTGCGCCGTCTCGTAGATGTCCTTGCTTGCAACATAGCGGTTGCCAGCCCGGAATTGGAACTGGAAGCTCATCACGGTTGCGCCAGGCACGTCGATGAGAAGGCCACGGGCACCATTCTTTAGCCTGACCTCTGTTACTGTGTGTTGCATCTAGCGGTTCTTTTTGCGATTCTGCCGCTGGGCTTTCTTTTTCTTGCGGGCGGCGTTACGTTTGCGGTTGACATCGGCAGTGGTTGGTGCCGCTTTTGTTTTGGTAAAGTCCTGATCGCGATTCGCCTCCCCATTCGTGATCTCATTCACACCGCGTTCCACCGAGGTTTCGGCCAGGCGGGTAAGCTCGGTATCATGCTCGTTGTCGGTCGCCTCGCGAGTGATGGCATCTGTCTTGCGCACTTGGTAGATCGCGTGGAGAACCTCCGCCCGGAGGTTGGCCTGCAGGCTGTCGAACAGCTTTTGCGACTCAGCGCGGTACTCCACCAGCGGGTCGCGTTGGCCCACGCTGCGCCAGTGGATCCCCTCACGCAGGTGCTGCATATTCTCTAGATGTTGCATCCACAGCGTGTCGAGCACCTGCAAGTACACCTCGCGCTCGATGCCGCGCAGTAGCTCGCTGCCGAGCTCGTCTTCTTTGTCTTGATACAATTTTTTCGCCGCATCAAGTGCCATCTTGGTCCGGACGCGGTCGCGCTTCTCAGCGCCGATCTTCTTGATCTCGTCTTTATCCAGTGGGAAGATCGCGCCAAACTCCTCAGCAAACTTGGGGTTTTGCTTGGCTGGTACCTCTGTAAGGCTCTCTACTGCAGTGCGCAGCAGGCGCTGGATTTCTGGCTTGATGTTGTCGCCATCGAGGATCTTGCGCCGCACAGTATAGACCACTTTGCGGTGGCGGTTGATGACATTATCGTACTGAACAACATTTTTGCGCGCATCGAAGTTAAAGCCTTCGACCCGCTTTTGCGCTGCCTCGAGCGTCTTGCTGACCGCTTTGTTTTGGATGGCCATGTCTTCTTCTACCCCAAGGCGCTCCATCAGGCCAGCAATACGCTCACCCTGGAAGATCCGCATCAAGTCATCTTCGGTCGAGACGTAGAATTGGGTGTCACCCGGGTCGCCCTGGCGGCCACCACGGCCCCGCAGCTGGTTGTCGATCCGGCGCGACTCATGCCGCTCACTGCCGATCACCACCAGGCCGCCAAGCTCCTTCACGCCCGGCCCAAGCTTGATGTCTGTGCCACGCCCCGCGATGTTCGTCGCCAGCGTCACGGCACCCTTCTCACCAGCGTGCGCCACAATCTCGGCCTCACGCTCATTATTCTTAGCATTGAGGATCTCATATGCAATGCCCGCTTTGTCGAGCCACTGGGCGATCAGCTCATTTTTAGCAATCGAGCCCGACCCCACCAGCACCGGCCGGCCTTGCTCATGGTATTCCTTAATGGCGGCTGCCACGGCTTTAAGCTTGGCCTTTTCGGTTTTGTAAATGAGATCTTGGTGGTCTTTGCGGGTAATTGGCTTGTTGGGCGGCACCACTACCACATCCAGGCTGTAGATCTGCTGGAACTCCTCTGCCTCAGTAAAGGCCGTACCGGTCATACCACTGAGCTTCTTATATAAGCGGAAGAAATTCTGGAAGGAAATAGTTGCCAGCGTCATACTCTCTTGCTGGACGGGCACGCCTTCTTTCGCTTCGATCGCCTGGTGCAGGCCTTCGTTGTAGCGGTTGCCGATCTTGAGGCGGCCAGTGTGCTCATCGACAATGATCACCTCGCCATCATTGGTCACCACATAGTTTTTGTCACGATGGAAGAGCGTCTGGGCACGCAGCGCTTGGTTGATGTGGTAAACGCTGCGGACATACTCAGGGGTGTACAAATTTTTTATACCAAGGAGTTTTTGCACTTTGTCGATGCCACTATCCGTCAGGGCCACACTGGTGTGCTTCTCGTCCAGGCGGTAGTCCTCCGGCACAAGCTTGGCAGCAATCTTGGCAAATTGGTAGTAGCTATCAGGGTTCTCGGCCGCAGGCGCACTAATGATGAGTGGGGTGCGCGCTTCGTCAATCAAGATGGAGTCCACCTCGTCTACAATGGCAAAGTTGAGCTCGCGCTGGCGCACCAGGCCAATCTCGTTGACCATATTGTCGCGTAGGTAGTCAAAGCCAAACTCGTTATTCGTCCCATAGGTAATGTCTGCCTCGTAGGCTTCACGCCGTGTACAGGGGCGGAGCTTTTGCATACGTGGGTCAGTATGGTTCTCGTTGGTATACGCACCATCGTAGAGGAAGGACGCTTCGTTAATGATCACACCAGTACTAATGCCCAGAGCGCTGTAGATCTGCCCCATCCAGCCAGCGTCACGCTGCGCCAAGTAGTCATTGACGGTCACGATATGTACACCCTTGCCCTCGAGCGCATTGAGGTATGCTGCCAAAGTGGACATCAGGGTTTTACCTTCACCAGTCTTGAGTTCAGCCACGTTGCCTTCGTGCAGCACCATCGAGCCAATCAGCTGCACATCATAGTGCCGCTCACCAATCACCCGGTCGGCCATCTCGCGCACCACTGCAAAGGCATCAGGCAGGATAGTATCAAGCGTCGTACCTTTCTTGTGCAGGCGCTGCTTGAGTACCTCTGTTTGCTTGGCCAGCTCTTCGTCCGAGAGTGCTTTATATTTGGGCCCAAGCTTGTTGATCTCGTCTACCTTCTTTTGCAGACGCTTCAAGATCCGCTTTTGCGGATCGCCAAAAATCTTCGTCAGTGCTTTTTGCTGTGTTGTTGCCATGATGTCAAACTTCCCTCGCTTTCCTCTCTAAGCGGCCATTCAATTCAAAAAACTCCCCTCATTATACCGGGTTTGTGGCTGTTTGGGAAGGGCACAGAGCTGGAGTTGCTCATATTATTGTTATCTTAGAGTTCGCGATCCATCGCATCGTCCCGCGAGTCGTGATGGGGAGATCGTGGTATGGGAGTGTCCTTGGGTGGATAGATATTTCCTGGTGCTGGTACGATTGGATCAACCAATACCGAATATGCACTCAATACCTTCGGATTATCCGCTTCTCTTAATATGTCACACAATACGACGGCAAAACGCCCCATTTTCCGTGCTTTCCTTCGCAGGATATGTTCGTGTTCTGCTGCACTAAGTTCAGCATCACCCCCCCATTTACGAGAGCAAGCAGCTCCTCTTGTAATTCGTCTCGCTTTGTACGCGGCATTTCTTTATTCGTCATATTTATTATTATACTATAAACTTTAATCAGAACATTTGCAGTGGAATGTCATTCTTATAGCAGGTTCTGCAATTGAGGTACAGCAAAAGACCAACACTCTCCGGAGCATTGGTCTTTTGTAAGTGAAGGCTCTGTCTACTCCGCAGGGTGATCCTGCTCGCGCTCGAAGCTGCGCTTGAAGCGAGCGAGGAGGCCACGGCGGCCGAGGTGCGGCAGCTGATTCTGCTTATATTTGCGCAGCTGGCCAGCCAGTTTGCGCTCGACGATGTCGGTAGCAGCCAGGACGTTGAGTGTGGAGTCTTTGGCCTTGATGGTCTGGTCTGGCACGGTAATGACCACCTCTACCTCATATTTATTACCATGCTCGCCATTGATCTCCTCGATGCGTACCATCGCGCTCACGGTCTTGCGGGCGTGGCGCGACACCATGCGGTCGAGCGCACCGATCTTCTTGCGGATGTATTTTTTGGTTGGCTCGTCTGGCGAGTATTTGCCAATACCGGTAATGTCGATGTTTGCGATCATGCTGACCCCTTTCGTGTTAGCAACTTGTGCTTATAGTATAGCATGGTTGAGGAGAAAACAGGGGTTGTTATGAGTAAATTATCAGCGCAGAGAGAGATGTTCGGCTAGCAATCCCATCCGATAGGCCATCTTTTCGCGCAGTTCTTTAATCTGGTCGAGCAAAGCCTTCGTCTCGGTTTTAGGTGGTGTCTCTGTGCGGCAGTGTGACGTATCTATCAACTTCATCAGGCCTCTCAGCTCTTGTGCGTCGGCATTCTTGTGCGAGGGGTCGCCCTCTGTGGGCTGGAAGAAGGTGTATTCTTCTCCATCATCGTATTGCTCGGTGCCTGTGCCGTGGATGCGCACGACCTGCCATTTATCGTTGGCATCTGCCCCGCAGCGATACACCACCCAATCATTACTATCAGGTGCCATAATAGCGACAGTCGGGCCCAAAACAACTGGTCGACTATCGTGCACAACGCCAAATACCGCTATATGCTCGCCATCACGGCCTGTCAAGAATATAGTACGCTCGGTGGCGTTGGTTTCACCATCTTTGCTGAGCTCTGGGTTGGTTTGGATACGACGCTCCTGCAACGCACTCTGCCTCCACCATGCATACTCGAAGGGTCTTTCTGTTAAGATACGGCTGAGCTCTTCTTGTAGCTGATCTGCCAGCCCTGATGGGTCTTGCCGCTCTCCGTTTGCTGGTAGCTGTTTTTCGTTCATTCTTGCTCCTTTGTTGCAATGCTTTCGTCCTATAGTGCAGCATATTGCAGGTAATGTCAAATGGTCGTGAGCCGAGCTGTGTCGCTACGTCATTTTACGTTTGCTGATTGCGGTAGCGCAGCAATGTCTGGTACTTAACCTCTACCTCAACGGTGTGCGCTGCAAGGCTGTTGAGCACCTCTATCAGGCGGCCAACCCGTCGCAAGCTATCCACCGGGACAAAGCTGCGCATGGTTACAGCTGGTGGCTTGTCCTGTCGTTCGTTAGGATAAACTGGGGCAAGATGCGCCACATATGGCTGCATTGTCTGGCGATCGACCATGCGGCGATACGCACTTGTTTGGCCCGTTAGCCGATACACGTCAACTGCTTGGCCACCCACACAGCGGTCGGTTGTGCGGTCAACATAGCCAGAAACGATCAGTGTTGTATCGCGGAGCGGGTAATCCTCCCTCGCATGTGTACCAACATATTGGGCAGCTCGGTACTCTACTGCAGGCCTATTATGCTGCCACCCAGGAAGGACGTGGGTTTCTATCGCTTCCCACCGCTTAGCCCGGGCAAATGCTGCACCGGTGATGTGCCGTACCACCGCTTGGCCAAACCACGCTGCCGCGTACCGCATGGAAGAGGCAAAACGCTCATCGTGTGGGCCGTTCGCTTCGAACGCCACTGGCTCCCCTACTTGCGGTGCGCTGCGCCGATTGCTTCGCTAATGGAGACGTAGTCATCCCGGTCGAGCAGCTCTACCAAGCCTTCGTTGATGTCGCCCACGACCTGTGGCCCTTCAAACATCAGCGCTGTCACCAGCGCCACCAGGCTCGCGCCAGCCCGAATTTTCTCGTACGCATCCTCCGCCGTGAAGACACCGCCCACACCAATGATGACAAAGCGGTCACCATACAGTGCATACGTCTTGTGGATAAGCCGCGTGGTAATAGCCTGAGCTGGCCGGCCACTAAGGCTACCGGGGGTGTCGTCAGGCAAGACACTTGGGTCGGCGAGCTTGCTGCGGTCTTTGACGAGGTTACCGATCGTCAGGCCCGCCACATTATGCTTATCGATAATGGAGAGTAATTTGGCAAACTGTGTCCATGTCTTATCCGTTGGCATTTTGATAAAGACGGGGCGCGAAAGCTTCAGCTCATCCACCGCAGTGAGGAGTTTCTTAAGGCGAGCGGGCGTGGTGAAGGGCTCGCCGCCATAAGCATTGGGGCACGAGATGTTAATCTCGTACAGTGGTGCACAGCCGGCTGCTTCGAGCTGACGGAGGCTGTCGCAGTAGTCGGCAATTGCCTGCTTGGGGCGGACTTGCTTGGGGCTGTTGGTCTTGGCTACGGATACGCTGAGCGGAAAGTCGCGCCAGACCCGTGGTGAGTAGCCGCGGATCTGCTCGATCGCCTTGGCCACGCCGCGATTGGCCAACCCAACATTCACGACGATCGACTGCTCACTAGCCAAGCGACGAAACCACGGCTTAGGGTTGCCCTCACAAGGTACGGCCGTTACTGAGCCACCAATCTCAAAGCCGCAACCAATTTTCTTTGCCACAGGAGGTAGATCAAAATCTTTATCCAGCCCAGCAGACAGACCAATGGGATTAACAAAGTTAAGGCCAAGAATAGTCTGCTCGAGGCGAGGATTCTTATAGCGCCAACCACTGAGGAGCTGCTCACCCCGGATGGCATGCAGTGCCCGCGCTGTCCAGAGCATCGACTGGTGTGCTGCATCGGGCTGCCGCCGGAAGAGAAGCGGCTTGGCAACTTTGGCATAGCCTTTGCGGCTCATTTTTCTGATTGTGCGCCCCATCTAGAGTACCTCCCTGTTATTCAGATATGGCTGCAGCACCGTTGGCACGCGGAGCTGGCCATCAGTTGTTTGATAATTCTCGATAATTGCTACCAGTGCGCGAGCCAAGCTCACTGCGGTACCATTGAGGGTGTGTACTACCTGGAGCGAGCCATCGGCCCGGCGGACGCGGATGCCAAGGTTGCGCGCCTGGAAGTCGGTGCAGTTGCTGCAGCTAGTCAGCTCACGGTAGGCACCATCAACAGGCGACCAGTACTCGATGTCGTACTTCTTGGCAGCTGGCGCACCGAGGTCCCCCGCCGCGATATTCACCACGTGGTATGGCACGCCCAGGCTTTGCCAAATCTCCTCCTCTAGCGCAAGGATTTTCTCATGCATCTGAGCCGATTGCTCGGGCAGGCAGTAGATATACATTTCGAGTTTGTTGAATTGATGCACCCGGAAGAGCCCGCGGCTAAACTTCCCGGCTGCACCAGCCTCCTTGCGGTAGCAGGGGCTGTAGCCAGCGTAGAGCAGTGGCAGATCTTTCTCATTCAAAATCTCGTCGGCATGGAAGCCCGTCAGTGGTGCCTCGGCCGTGCCAATAAGCATGGTGTCTTCGCCCTCGATGAAGTACTCGTTACTCTCTTTATCGCTCTTGGGTGCAAAGCCCGAGCCGCGCGCTACGCGGCCACTCACCATGTGCGGCACCGTCATGGGGCGGAAGCCTTTGCTCACGAGGAAATTGAGGGCATATTGGTAGATGGCGTTCTCGAGCAGCATGAGGTCGCCCAGCACATAATAAAACTTCGTGCCAGCCACCTTGGCACCGCGCTCGAAGTCGAGCCAGCCTCGGCTCGTGGCGAAGTCGAGGTGATCTTGCGCCGACTCACGCCGCTCACCCCACTGCTTAATCTCCACACTGTCTGCCTCGCCGCCCAGTGGGACGTCTGGCAGGGTGATATTTGGCACTGCCTCAAGCTGAGTAAAAAAGTTGTTCTCTATGGTGCGCAGCTCTTCCTCCAGCGTGGCGAGCTCGGCTTTGAGTGCCTTGCCTTTGGCGATGAGCTCTTGGCTGGGTTTGCCGCCCTTCATCTGAGCGGCTGTCTCGTTGCGTGTGGTACGCACAGCATCCACCCGCTGCTGGAGCTCCCGGCGCTGATCGTCGCACGCGAGAAGCGCAGCGATGGACACCTCATAGCCCTTATGGCGCGCCGCTGCCTGCACCTCGTCGGCATGCGCGCGAATATAACGAATATCTAACATAACTATATTATATCAGATATCACACCAAGCGTAATGGCAATTTGTTCGATAAAACTTCCGGGCACGATGGCCACCCAGCCACGGTGCTATTGGGCAGATAGCACGGCTTGCAGACCCCCATTTTTGCCTCACTTTTCTCCTCTCGATCACTCCATGAGCGAAGAGGAACTAACACAGAACCAGCCATAATGGCTGGTTCTGTAGGGGTTAGTAGTGGGCTACCGAGCTTAGTCTGATATCTTGACGATGCTGAGGCTTGCATCGGTGATGTTTGCATCTTGGCCAGCCGAGTAGACGACAAGCTTGAGCGGTGTCCCGGCCGTTACTCGCATCAGGCGAGTGTATGGCATGGTAAAGCGGTAGCCGTGTTGGTTGTTGCTCCACACACCCTCTGGAGTGTCGCGGGCCGTGTCGTTGACAGCCTGGTACACACCGCGGGCTGATGATGTATCGTTCAAGCGAATCCGCGATTGGATCAAGTACACACCATCACTTGGTACAATGTACGATTTGCTCCCGGCATCCCACGACCCGCCACCGTTGTTTGTTACGACGGTCTTGAGCGGCACTGGCGCAAAGGTATCCTTGGCAATCGTTGCAGCTGTAACGCCGCCATTACCATTGCCAAGCGTTGCCGTAAAGATGGTCATCTGAGGGAGGCTCTTCCATTCCATGTCGCAGTTTGCGGCCGACTTCTTCGACAATATTTGGCCAACCGTACCACCCGCCGGCACAGTGCTGCCCGCAAAGGTAAGGCCTAGCTGAGAGGTGCCATTGCCCGTGACGGTCATATTTGGTGAGCATGGCTGAGTGCTATTAGTCACATTAATCGTTGCGTTGGTGCCATCCTGGCCTTTGGGTCCAGTAGCACCTTGCTGCCCCTGGATACCCTGTTGGCCTTGTGGGCCGGGCTGACCAGCATCACCCTTTTCGCCCTTGAGGTCGGTATAAGCAATGAGGTTTTGCCAGGCTGTTTCGCCAGTGTAGCGCCACTGGATGTAGAGCGTGCCCTTCTGGAGCTCGATTGTTCGACCATCGGCACCAGCTGGGCCGGTTTGGCCCTGCGGACCTTGCGGGCCAGGCTGGCCTGGTTGTCCTTGTGGGCCAGTGTCTCCTTGGTCACCCTTCGGGCCGGGTACGCCTTTTTCTCCTTGTGTACCAGGTGTACCAGGTGCACCTTGCTCACCCTTAGCGCCAGTGTCACCCTTGGGGCCAGTATCGCCCTTGTCACCATTTTTGCCATCTTTACCATCTTTGCCAGGTTCGCCCTTATCACCTTTGGGACCTGGTTCGCCTTTTTCGCCTTTTTCACCCTTAGCGGCCGACGCACCGTCTTTGCCATTGGCCCCGTTTGCGCCATCCTTACCGTTGGCACCATTAGCGCCGTTTGTGCCATTCTTGCCAGCTGCACCACGAGCACCATCACGGCCACGTGCACCATCTACGCCGTCGCGGCCATTGGCGCCATCTGCACCTCGAGCACCGCTTGCACCAGCCTCGCCGCGCGCACCCTGCTCGCCTTTTGCCCCGCGCAAGTCCTCGACCGAGGCAATATCGTGCCACGCGCCATCCATAAATTGCCACTGGATCTTCCCGTCATGCTGGCGCAAACTCACTTGGTCTGGCCGCACACCCTTGAAGCTGCTATTGTAGCCCCACGGCCACCACCACCAGAGCAATATAATGATGATTAATAATATGCCAAACAAGCCGAATACAAGCGAACGACTTGCAAATTTTTTGCGGTGTTCATTCATAGCTATACCCCTATTTATACCCTTTTGTCTGATTATAGCACAAGCATTATAAAATTAAAGAGTAATAGCTTCTCGACCTTCGAGGCTTGGCTATTTTGGGTCGATTCTCTTGCTCTATCTCTGTTAGGTTTATGCTAGTGCCCCCCTCTTAGCTAGCCCAAAAGCCCGCTTTGCCTACCACAGCAAAGCGGGCTTGAGACTCTTCGTATCTATGCAGATTACTCTGTGCGCAGCGCTTCGATTGGGTCGAGCTTGGCAGCCTTGCGGCTTGGCAGCCAGCCAGCAATGATCGCCACCAGCATCAGGCCAATCACTACCGCAGCAGCATGCTCTGGCACAAAGACAAGGAGTTTGTGATCACCAAAGCGGAGCTTCTCCGAGATAACTGGGTTGAGCGCTACACCAGCGCCCCACGCGCCCAGCACGCCCAGCGCACCGCCCAGCAGGCCGACCCAGGCTGCTTCGTAGCGGAACAAGCGGCCAATATCGCGCCGACTTGCTCCCAGCGCCTTCATTAGGCCAATTTGCTGCGTCCGCTCCAGCACCGAGATGTACTGCGTGTTGACGATGCCAAAAATACTCACTATTAGCGCCAGCGCACCAAAGCCCAGCACAATCCCCTGCAAGATATCGACAAAGCGAAAGAGTGTCTGCTGCAGATCCTTGGCGGTGGCTGCAGCGTAACCATCTCGCTCGAGGGACTTCTTGGCAGCCTCGGCATCCTGCTTGGCAACCGCGGTGGCAGACATGTACTTTTGGTATTGGCTCGTACCCTTGGTACTGTAGTCACTCAGCTCGCGGGCTACTTTGGCATTAATCCCAATGCCGCGCATTGCTTGGGTTTGGTCAGCCGATTTGCGCGTCACGGCCGCAATGGTGAAGGTCTTATGCAATTCCTTGCCATTAATCAGCTCATTCACCCCAGCCTGCCCCTTCTCAGCAAAGACCTGGCCAAGCGTTGCTTCGTCGATCTTCTGTGGCATTTGCACCACTGTGACAGTCAGCTGCTTACCCACCATCTGGGCAGGCGATTGCCCTAGTGTCTCGGCATAGCTCTCGGGGATGACGGCTTCGCCAGCCGCGAGCTCAGTACCCTTACCTAGCTGCTCACCCGCCACGACTTCGGCCGCGAGCGCACCATCAAAGACGCTCACATCACTGCTGTATTTCTTGTCTTTTTTGACTGCAAAGCTTACATATTTGGGCTGGAGCTGATAGACTGGCCTCACTTTCTCGAGGTCAGTACGGGCCGCCAGCTTGTCGATGTCTTTTTGGGTCAGGGCTTTATAATCATTGCCATAGCGGTTGATACTATCAGGATTATACTCACGCAGGTCAGCCTGCTGGCCCGATTGTGCGCCGATGAGTCGCTTATCTTTAACGATAAACACCGCCTTGGCATCAATATTACTACTAATCAGCCGGTCAATATACTGGCGTGCACCCTCGCCCGCCATCAAGCTCGCCATAATGGCAAAGCCGCCCACCGCGATAGCGATGCTGGTAAGCAACGTACGCATCTTAGCTCGGCGCAGGTTGCGGCCAGCGCGGCGAATAATATCGGTCGTCTTCATGGTTAGTCTACCCTCCTTGGTGTTGGCTTGGTGGTTGTAGATTTGGCTTTTGTGGTGGTGCTCGTGGCTTTTTTCGTTGTTTTCTTGGGCTGCGTGGCAGGTGCTACGGCTTTGGCTGGGCGGCGAGTTGGCGCTTTTTTAGCCTTGGGAGAGGCTGTTGCCTTATCATCCATAGCGCTGTCGTGATCAATCGCCCCATCTTTGATACGAATAATACGCTGGCAGCGCTGTGCTAGATCCTCGTCGTGTGTGACGATGATGAGCGTGGCACCATGCTCCTTAGCGTAATTGAAGAGCAAGTCTTCCACCACCGCAGAGGTTGCTGAGTCGAGGTTACCTGTGGGTTCATCGGCAAAGAGAATCTGTGGCTCGGCAGCAATTGCTCGAGCGATCGCCAAGCGCTGCTTTTGCCCACCACTAAGGTCCTTGGCTCGCGCTTTGATCTTGTCCTCCAAGCCAACCGCCTCGAGCGCCGCCACGATACGCCGCTTGCGCTGACTGCGCGGCACACCTGCCGTCTCGAGCGACAAGCTCACATTGTCATAGCAGCTCTCGCCACCCTCCACAAAGAAACTCTGGAAAATGAAGCCCATCGTCCGCGCCCGAAAGCGGTCGGTCGCCTTGCGCTTGAGCCGCAAGATATCCTCACCATTAATGATCACCTCACCCTGCTGCGGCTTATCCAGGCCAGAGATGGCATGCATCAGCGTGGACTTGCCCGAGCCCGACTTGCCCAGCACTGCCACGCTCGACCCCTCCTCAATTGCAAGGCTCACATCCTTGAGGGCAGTGAAGGTGTTTTTCTTCTTGCCGTAGACTTTGGTAATATTTTTTATTTCGATCATTGCGCCTCCATAAGCTGCTAATGTTAATAGTAATTATACCGCAATCACCCAGCGAGAGCAAACTAGGTGGGCAACGATCGTGGAGCTTTTTCTCACGCTCGAGAAGCAAAGTTCTAGCAAGGCCGAGTCGAAAAAATCTTGCACATGAACTGCCACTCCCCACTACTTTATCCGGGTGAGGCAAGTATGAAAACAAGCTACGGAGAAATTACACTGGTGCTAACACGCCTACCGCGAGTAGGATGATGAGCAGCGTGCCAAGCACCAAGCGGTAAGCGACGAACTTATCAAATGAGTTGCTCGAGACAAAGCGCAGCAGCCACGAGATCGCCACATACCCCACCACAAAGGATATGATAATCCCCAGTATCATCTGTGGCCAACCAATTAAGCGGCCAATCTGCTGCGACTGTGTGATGGCCTCCAGCCCACCAGCTGCCATCAATGCCGGAATCCCCAGGAAAAAGCTCATCCGTGTGGCAGTGGTGCGGTCGATATCGCGGAATAGCCCCGAGGCAATCGTCGCCCCCGAGCGCGACACCCCCGGGATGAGCGACAGGCACTGCATCAGGCCCATTGCCATAGCATCACGCCAGGTGAGGTTACGCTCATGGCGTGTCTCGCGCCCCCGGCGGTCGGCCAAAAACAGTACAATGCTCCAAATCATCAGCCCAGCCGCGACAAACCATAGACCGCGCAGCACCGTCTCGATCGTATCCTTCAGGAGTAGCCCCACCACCGCAATTGGCAGCGAGCCAATGATGACATACCACCCCATTCGGTAGTGAAACGTCCGCGCCCGCGGGTTCACCACGCCAGCACACCACGCCGAGGCAATGCGCCAAATGTCCTGCCAGAAATAAACAATCGCCGCAGCAATTGCCCCAATCTGCACCACCGCCGTAAAGGCGACAAGCCCCGGGTCGCTCACTGAGTAGCCCAGCAACTTCTCTGCCAGCATCAAGTGGCCCGTACTCGAGATGGGCAAAAACTCGGTAATCCCCTCGACAATGCCAAGAATAATAATATGCAGCCAATCCATGATGTGTTTTCCTTATGTCTCGTACCAAGTATACCAAGTTCGCCACAAAGCACCAAGCCGGAAATGAAAAATGGTGAGTGTGCTAGTTTGTATCTAAAAGCCATACACGATTGTTGACAGTGATATTTTGAGACTCAAGCTGGCAAAATTTGACACAGGGTTCATATATTGATATATATATATTAACTTTTGCTCGAAGTTTGGCTTAGGGCAAGAGTTGCCCTTTGCTTCGAGCTCACTTTCTGAGAGAGGGTGAGAGAGATGCCGAATGAAGAGATCGCCTCAATGATCGGCTTTTCGTTTAGTATAGTGTGCCTCTGCATCATGCTCTGGTTTACAGAGAAGATAGGCAAACGCACCGTGAGATGGCTGCTAGCCACTTCGAGTGTTTGCTTTGTCGCTATCTTCTGTATTGGATACTCGCTACCCAATACACCGACGAAGATATTCTTGATGTTCGTGCTGGTAGGGCTAGGAGGAATTGCAGCCTTCAGCCTAGAACGGCTCAGGCAGCTAAAGCGACGCGAGCAGAGATACAAGGGCGAATAGCCCACCAACATAGCTCACTGAATTCGTGCTTTAATCTGATCGTAGTGCGCCAAGCGCACTCTCGGATTAAGCAATTAATCCGGGTTCAGTTTGAGCATGGTTGGTGGGCTATGTTCTTGGCAAACTTGCTTTTCTGTTCTTGCACCAAGAAGCGACCACTATGAGAGAGTGGCCGCTTGTTTGTTGTTGTAAAAGAAGGGTTGAGATATAGCTGCGCGCTGGGGCGAGTGGGCTCTACCACCCGCCGCCGCCTCCGCCACCTCCACCGCCGCCGGAGAAGCCACCACCAGTCGAGCCACCACTGGATGACGAGAAGTCACTTGATCCCACAGAGGTAGAGCTCGACAAGCTACTCATACTCGAGACGAACATTGCTGCATTGAAGGCGCCGTGGCCAGCATACCAATCGGGCTGGGTGCCTACTTCCTCATAGTACTGCCCCAGCTGCTGGCTCCACTGCTTCTCTTGGCCAAAGAGCACGGCATAGGGCAAGACCCGCTCGTAGAGTTTGACGAGCTGAGCGTGGTCACCAATATCCACCTTCTCGGCAGTCTCAGGGCTCTGCAAGAGGCGCAAGCGGTCGGCCTCGGCGTAGCGGATATACATCTTGAGCCCCAGTAGGTAGCGACGCAATGCCAGCCCTTTGTCCGACAGCGGCTTGGCAAAGCCTAGCTTGCCAATGATAATCACAATAAAGACCCCTGGGAAGAAGAGGAATTGCAGCCCACTGAGGAATGGCACAAACATCGTGGCTGCACATAGCACCAGCACTAAGACACCTAGCACACCTGCAAGGATGCGGAAACCCCGTGTGCCCTTCCGGCTTGTGTCGCGCAACTTGTACGTGTGGTCGATGAGCTCATCGAGCTTCTTGGCATTATCACTCAGGCGGAAGGCGTAGGAGGTATTGTTGCGCAGCGTCTTGAGGTTGATGCGCTCTCCCACCGCAGGCAAATGGCCGAAGATATCGCCCAGGATCTCTTGCTCCTCAGGGTGGAGGCTGCTGACATCCTTGACAACCTCGAGCTCGTACTGCGCCCGCGAGAAGAACGTCTTGGGCTTGACCTCGATCAAACGAATGTAGTGCCGCACTGCCCAATCGATCATCTGCGCTGCCATAGCCGAGCCCTTTACCATCCGGAATGGCCGCACAATCTCCGCCGCTGTTGTCACACTTGTGCTCGGCGGTGGCAGATATTCTGGCACAATCGTCCCTAGCTCCTTACTCCGGCCAATCGCCCGCTGATAGAGCCAATACACCAAGCTCGAGGCAAGCCCCAGCACCAACATACTCACAAAGAATATAAGTGGAAGGAACGCCTCCAGCCGCTCCTGAAACACCTCCCCCGGCGTCTTCTTATACTCCGCAAACGTCCCCTGCGGGAAGCCTACTGCCAGCGTCATACCAGCATATGGCGCGAGGTAACCCACCGAGGCAGTTATGGTGTCGACGCTTGGTGACGTGACGGTGCAGGTGGTGCGACTCCCTTGCTTGCCAGTGTAGCATTGCGGCGTCGTCCGGCTGATGGCGGCAAGCTCGGGGCTTAGCTTGAGCGTGGCGGTGGCATTGCTAATAGGCACGCGCCACGATGTGCCAATCACATCCCAGTAGAATTCATTCTTTTGCGTGTCGCCGTAGTTCCACGTCACATCGCGCTGGGTATAGGTAATGACGTATGTCTTGCTGCCCGAGACGTAGGTGTCTTTGTTGCCAATGCGCAGGGTGTTGCCCGACCAACTATACTCATAATCATTACCATGCTCATCCTGCACCGAGCCAAGCGCAAAGCTCGTGTGGTGGCCCTTGTACCGCGTAACGAACTCCGGTGCGAGGCCATGGTTCTGCTCTGGTGGGAAGTTTGCCGTAATGGTGAGCTTCGTCTTGAGGGTGGAGCGTTTCTCGCTGTCGCGTCCAAGCTCCATATCGACCGCATATTTGGTAATGGTGAAGTTATCTTTGCTACTCTTGCTGCTCGATGATGAATAGGCTCGTACCGATGTATCGGCCTGCATTGGCACTGCCCCGAGCGCGGTGCCCAGCAGCACCAAGCAGACACCGATTGCAGATATCACGCGTGTCATTCTCATACATCGATTGTGCGCCATGCAGCGAGGAATGTCAAACGCGAGCATCGCCCAAGGATCACTGGTCTATGTAGCGCCTAGACCCTGCACCTTACCGCAGCTTGCTATCTGTCCTGTCGATGGAATATTTGCCAGAATCAACCTCTCGTCGGTCTCGGCCCACCAGCGCCAAGGCCAAAAATTTGCTGCCACCAACTAGTCTATTCATCCTCAAATATCCTCACCAATCACTTCCTTCCACCCCTGTTAATCTCTGTTTAAGCTATACCGCTTATGCTGTGATATTGCAAATGGTTATGTTATACTCACAGGCAATACCCAACGGCTAATCGGCGAGGTGAGGAGTATAGCAGGAGTGAGACGATATTGGACGCATTTTCGGTCTGCAAGTGTGGCAGCAGTGGTCGTACTGGCAGTTGGCTTTGTGCAGCTGCACCAGGTAGCAATGGCCGAGCCCGCTACGAATTCCAACTCATCCACCAAAAAAGACGATAAGCCCGACATCTGCGACCCCAACACGATGCGCTTTAAGACTACAGCGCTGAGCTCCCCGACCGACAAAGCCCGTGCTGCCAAGGCCCTGGCCAACCTCCGCGGCCTCATGCAGCCCATCCGCAACGCTGGCGATGGCAGCACCATCACCGCTGCCAAGCAGTACGGCACAGACTACACTGGCGAGATAAAGGGCTCATTCCAGCTCAAGAACAGTGGTAGCTATGCCACTGGTAATCCCACACCCCTCTCTGTCACCTCACCATCATCTGTGCCAGGCACCTACCGCGGCAAAGTCTCGGGCAAAGCACCCACCGGTGGCAGCCGCGTCGTCAAGGCCTTTCGCGCTACCGATGCCGAGTACGAGCAAGGCAAGGTCACCCCTGCCCAAGTGCAGGGCGATGGCAGCTGGACACTCGACCTCTCACCAGTCGATGGCAGCATTGGTGGCGAGTGGCGCTTCCGTCTCTACGATGCCAGTAGCGGCCAACCCCTCGGCGAGAGCTGGCCACGCGTCACGGAGTACCAAAATGTCGAGATCCAATCCTACGTGATTACCGACCAAACCTACCTCGTTGCCAAGCAAGCCGCCAACACCAACCGCACCTTTAGCTTCCCCGGCACCGAGAAGGGCCACAAGATGCTGCGTCTGGTGGATACGCGCAGCAACAAGATCCTCGCTGAGTACTTCCAGCCACAGTTGGCGGGGCTGATCCGCTCGTACGAGTTCTCGCCTGGCCAGGATGGCTACGGCACACACCGGGTGCACTATTCATTTATGTACGATCAGTCGCTGGCGCTGCTCGTGGCGGTTGGTGCGGGCGATAAAGCAATGGCAGACCAGCTCGTCAATGGCTTCAAGACCATCCAGGTCAAGTCCGGCCGGTCACGCGGGGCCTTCCCCTCCAGCGCCCACCAGCTCGACCCCAGCAACCAGCAGGCCCGCTATTATACTGGCGGAGTAGCCTTCGTCCTCTACGCGCTCATCCGTTACCAAGAGAAATTTGGCGATATCAATGGCGTCAGCAGCATGGTGCGCTCTGCCCTGGCCTGGGTCAAGACCAAGAAAAGCACATCCGGCCCCGGTGCTGGCCTCTACCGCGGCGGCACCAATATCAATGACGACGATAACAACAAGCAGTTCGAGATCGCCTGGCACTCCACCGAGCACAACACCGACCTCTGGCATGTGTACGAGCGAGCCTCGCAAGTCTACGGCGACACCAGTTACCGCCAAGAGGCCGACAGCCTGGCCAAAGTCATTATGGAGAAGCTGTGGAACAAAGCCGAGAACCGCTTCGACCAAGGCCTCGACGACCACGCCAAAGCGCTGGACACCTCCAGCTGGGGCTCGATCTTTCTCAATGCCATTGGCGAATACGACAAAGCCAAGGTCTCGCTAGCCTACACGCGCAACTTTGCCATGAGCCGCGCCGGTGCCAAGGGCTACACACCATATCTGACCGGCACCTACACGCCAACCGTTTGGTTTGAGGGGACCTTTGGCGTTACCACCGCCTACAACATCGCTGGCAACAAGGACGAAGTCGCTGCCAGCGCCCGCAACACCTACGCCTTGCAAGGCGCCAACGGTGCCTGGCCGTACGTCACCAATGTCGACGAAGCCAACCAAATGACGAATGCTTACTCTGTGGCCTCGACCGCATGGTACCTGCTGGCTACTGCCTACCCCGATGCCATTTGGTCAGAATGCCGCACCGACAAAAAGCCCGACGAGAAGAAGCAGCCACCAATGGTGCGCCACATCGGCAAGGTCACCCTAGACAAGTTCCTCGCTGGCGAAGACAAGCCACTGTGGGTCTTCATCCTTATCTCGCTGCTTGCTCTCTTGGTTGGTATTGCTGCACTCATCCTCTACCTTATCCGGCGTTATCGCGCCAAAAATGCCGCCACGCAACTGGGTAGCAAAGATAATAACACCCCTCCAGGTGGGCCACCAAGCCCTGGTGGTAGCGGCACACCTCCTCCACCAAGCAGCACACCACCCGCAGGTGGCTCATCAGCCAGCAGTGGCCTGGGCGGCCTCGCAATGAGCGCTCCACCGCGCACCACTACCCCGCCACCGCATCACTCTAGCACAGCACCCAGCCGCGGCACTTCCATCGCCGTCCAGAGTAGCGCCGCGCACCATGCATCACCACAACCTGCGCCAAGCAGCCCACCACCACGGCCACCCAGCGTATCGGGCTAGCTCGCAGCGGTGAGCATGTAAAAAACCAGATCTTGCTGGTGGTTTCGTTTTGTGTAAACGGGCTCTCGTGACCATACCGCGGCAATCTACGGTCTCCCCTTCTGAGATTTCTCTGCTCATACTACACGCACTAGCTTTTGTATCACAGCAAGGGTGTTTTTGTATTCATTACGTGCATTACCAATCGAACCTTACTAATTATCGCTTAAGTCAGATTCAGCCAGAATAATGAGCGTTTTGCTATTTCTGTGCTTATATCATCGCTAATACGGATCACGGATCGTGCACGAAGGTACACAACTAGCCTATCTATGCGCTACTGCAATCCCACACTCACCTCGCACGAGTATAGTATGCGAGGCGCTAATAGCCTCAGCTACCACCCTAATCCAGCTTCACTCCTGGGTATACCGCCCGGGTGGTTTCGTCGATGTCGCTTTTGAGCTGCGGGAACGGCACACCTTCGCGCGCCGTGACGCCTTCGAAGATCCAAAAGACGCGCTCGCTAAAGCCCCAGCCACAGGCCGGCGGCATGCCGTATTCCAGCATCTCTACGTAGTCGATATCTAGCATCATGGCCTCCTCATCGCCGGCATCGCGCATTTGTTGCTGCTCCACAAAGCGGTTCAGCTGATCGATCGGGTCATTCAGCTCGCTAAAGCCATTGCCAAGCTCGCTGCCAGCAATCACCGGCTGGAAACGCTCCACCGTCTGTGGGTTATCCGGGTTGGTTTTAGACAGCGGGCTGATAAACTTGGGCGTATTGACCAGCCAGACCGGCCCAGCCACCGTCTTGCGAATATTCTTCCACAGTTTATCGATGCCGCGCGGGATGGAATCAGTCTTTTCTACCTCTAGGCCATGTTCTTTCAGCTTGGCAGCAACTTCCTCGATTGTCGTATTATACACATCAATATGATAATGCTTATGGATCACCTCAGCATAGTCCCACACCTGCCACTGGCCGCTCATATCGACCTCAAACTCGCCCAGGGTAAACTGCAGCGTGCCAAAGGTTCGCTCCAGCACATACTTATACATGTCTTCCATAAAGCGCATGCCCTGCTGCCAGTCCCAATAGGCGGCGTACCACTCCATGGCGATGTGCTCGGGCAGGTGCTCATCCGAATAATTCTCGTTGCGAAAGCGCGGGCCAATATCATACACCTTCTCGAACCCGGCCCCCAGCAGGCGCTTAAGCGGCAGCTCGTGGCTAATCCGCAGGTAGAACTGCTGGCCATCCAGCGCATCCATGTGGGTCACAAACGGGTTGGCATCCGCCCCACCGGTGGTGTGCTCGAGCACCGGCACATTGACCTCAGTAAAGCCATGTTGGTTGAGGTAATCGCGCGTCGCCTGCCAGAACGTGCTGCGGCGGTAAAAGCGCTGGCGCACCGCCGGGTTAACATTCATATCCACATAGCGGCGGCGGAAGCGCTCTTCTTTATTCTCCAGCTTTTCGGGCAGTGGCCGCAGGGCTTTGGCCAGCAGCCGCAGCTCGCGCACGCCCACCGAAATCTCACCCGTCTTCGTCCGCAGCACTGTGCCCGTTGCCTCGACAAAGTCTCCGGTATCGAGCAGCTTAAGCTGCTTCATACCCAGGATACCACGCGGAGCATCGAGCTCAGCCATCGTATCGCGCTGCAGGTAGAGCTGCACTTCGCCACTCGCGTCTTGCAGCTTGATAAAAGCTAATTTACCAAAGCTACGAACAGATAATACGCGCCCCGCCACCGATACCTCATGGCCAGCCAGCTCGTCGTACTGCGCCACCACTGTCGCACAGTCGTGTGTGCGCTCGGTGTGTGCCGGGTAGGGGTCGAGGCCGAGCTCGCGCAGCGCTGCTAATTTTCGTAATCGTTCGTTTCGATAATCTTGTAATGTCGCCATAATTACTTGCTATTATAGCGGAGAATGGGATGGTTGTCGACTAGGACGACAGCTTCACCGCTCTGCCCCACCAAGTTCTCAGCGCAGTGCGGCGCGCAGCAGCCAATCTCCCCCTACTTTGATCGCTAAGAGGTAGTCTACGGTGCGCAGGCAATTGCGTGTGCGCCAGGGCCAGCTGCAGTCGTCGAGGCCTGTGTCTTTGCGCCCGTACGCCCGATGTGGGGTGATGTCGTCATATTCCAGCCACCCTTGCCAGTCTTGCTTGGGCCAGTTGCAATGGCAATTGGCACCTGGTGCGCCTCACCTTTTGCGCTGGATGGATACACCAGTGTCGCTTGTGTCCGTTCTTGCGCACCTGTTGAGAAGTTGATCATCGTAAGCCGCGTTGTGCTGCCATCAGGGTTTGTTATGGTTGTTTGTGGGTTCTCTGCCGTCACAGATATCTCTTGGCGGGTTTTATCACGGCAATGCGTCTCACCAGTAGTGGGGTCGGTTACAAAGGGGTTCTCCACATACTCTGCCAGCTCACCAGAGCTAGGGTGTGCCACCGCGACCAGGGTTTTCTCGCCATGGTGGTAGTGCTGATGGCCAAGATAGCCCCCACCAATCAGCGCTGCAGCAGCTGCCGCGAGCGCGGTGATTCGCCGCACTGCTGGACGTTTATTATACTTGGATTTCGACTGATTATGATCATGGTTTGACTTCTTATCTGTATCCCCTGCACTAGGGAAACGTGCGTGTCGTGCTGTGTATAGAGCCATCGTCGGTCTCCTTGGGCTGTTAATGGTTGATTACCTATCATAGCATAACATCGCCGATAATGCAATGATGGTGAATTGCTTATGGTTGAGGATGGTTCTTGCACATTGCCCGCAGATTGAGCGCTATTAGACTAGGCTTTTTGCGTATATATGCGCCTTTCTCATGCCAAAACCAGAGGCCAGCCACTCACAATGAGCTTTCTCGTGCCATCAAGCAAATGCAATAGGAGAAAGGCAAACGCACACCATAAATAAACCACAAGAGCCAGAGACATGCGCCATGTGCAAATCAACCCCTACCTCTGCCAGTGCTACCAAAAACCGAGCAGCGCACACTGCTCGGCCTAGTATTCATCGTTGAGATACGCTTATTGCACCTGCTGGATGGTGTAGGTGATCTCGCCCTTGGGGGTGGTGATCGTTACCTGCTCGCCTGCACGGTGGCCCAGCAAAGCTTGGCCCAGGAGTGATTCGTCACTGATCTTGTTCTCCAGCGGATCAGCCTCAACTGGGCCTACCACAGTGTAGGTCTTTTCTAACCCAGCGTCCGAGACGAGGGAGACAGTGCTACCGAGGTGGATGGCACCAGTGCTTGGGGCGGTGATCTGCTCGGCATTGAGCAAGATCTCCTCGATCTCGGCAATGCGCGTCTCTACCACACCCTGCTCTTCGCGTGCGCTGTCGTACTCGGCGTTTTCGCTCAGGTCGCCGTAGTCGCGAGCCTCAGCAATCTTCTCGGCAATCTCGCCGCGGCGGCCCTTTAGCTCCTCCAGCTCTGCCTCGAGCTCTTGGCGGCCAGCATCAGTAATCTGGTAGGTTTTTTTCATTATCTTCATACTCCTTTCTTGCAAAGTCGGTGAGGCAAGCCGGGGCATGGCTACACCTTGCGACAAGCTCCGCAATGGTTACCTAGTGTAGCAAGCAATTGGCTTGTCGTCAAGCGCTGCTGCTCACCCGTCCGGCGGTCTACAACCTCCCACTCTCCTGCCTCGAGCAGCCGATCGCTCACCGTGACGCGGGTTGGCATGCCAAGTAACTCGGCGTCGGCGAATTTTTCCCCAGGGCGGGCGGCGCGGTCGTCATACAGCACGCTGATGCCAGCCTGCTGCAGCGTATCATAGAGCTCATCGGCCGCTGCGACCGATTCCTTGCCAATCTGCACCAGGTGCACGCGGGCCGGCGCTACTTCCTCGGGCCACACCAGGCCTTTGTCGTCGGCGAACTTCTCTACAATCACGCCCATCACGCGGGTGATACCAATGCCGTAGCTGCCCATGTAGGCGTGGTGCTGGCGGCCGTCCTCGCCGGTAAAGACCAGGCCCATCTCCTCTGATTTTTGGGTACCAAAGTTGAAGATATTGCCCACCTCGGCCGTGCGACGTTTTTGGTAGACTTCGCCAGTCTCAGGCGAAATATCACCTTCTTTCGCGAGTTTAATCTCGACGAACTCGCTTGGTCGCGGTATATCACGGCCCCAGTTAGCGTTATAGGCATGCTGGCCGGTTTTATTGGCACCAGTTTCAAAGTTCACCATATCTTCACATGAATCATCGACAAACAGCCGCACATTTTCTGGTAGATTATATAGCCCAGCAAAGCCGAGCTTCGCCCCTGTTACTGCCTCAATCTGTTCGCCATCCGCCAGGCGCAGCCATGGTACGTTCGCCACCGCCTTGAGCTTATCTTCGTTAATTTCATAGTCACTCCGTACGACCGCCAGCAACATACCATCTGGCGAATCGTACAACATCGACTTAGTGCTAGCTGTGCGCGGGATGTCCAGTGCTTTCGTCAGCGCCTCTGCGCCGATAATATTTTCGTCGTCTAACATACCTAGTGGCTTCATGGCAGCACCAGCATCCGGGTTCGGCGTTGCACGCACTGGTGCAACTTCGGCGTTATAGGCAACATTCGTACTTGGCACGATGAAAATATCGTCCTCACCCGCCTCACAAATCGTCTGGAATTCGTGGCTAAATTTAGTAAAGGCCCCGCCGCTGGCAAAGGTGACGTAGGTGTCATCCCCCAGGCCAAAGCGGTGGTAGCAGCGCTTGTAGGCTTCGATGACCGCTTGGTAGTAGGCCTCCAAGTCTTCCTTACTGGCGTGGATGCTATACATATCCTTCATGATAAACTCACGCCCGCGCATGATGCCGCTCTTGGCGCGCAGCTCGTTGCGGAGTTTGTTCTGGAATTGGTAGACGCTGATAGGCAGGTCTTTGTAGCTCTTAAGGTAGCTACGCAGCAGTTCGATAATCGGCTCCTCGTGCGTCCAGCCAAAGCCGACTTCGGTGCCATCTTGCAGGTGCGACTTAAACCACACATCCACCAGCTCATCGCTCCAGCGGCCAGTCTCCTGCCAGAGCTCCTGGCGCTGCAGGGTGCTCATCAGCAGTTCTTGGCTGCTGATGCGGTTCATTTCCTCGCGGACAATTTGCTTGATATTCTCGAGCACGGCCAGGCCCAGCGGCGTGTAGGAATAGACGCCAGCCATCGTTTTGTGCACGTAGCCAGCGCGAATCAGCAGCTGGGCATTGTGCGCCACCTCATCGGCGGGGGCTTGTTTGCGGGTACGGGTGAAGGTGTGTGATAATCGCATAATCTCTCTTATAGTAACACAATATTGGCAAAAGCGGCATGAGACAGCCAGGCTGAATACTCATAACCTCATCTCAAAACTACCGCTGGTGCAGTCGCTCACCAAACCGAAAATGTTCCGGTCAGATAGAATGGTGGTGCTTTTCCGTATATTTGGTTGCTGGCCTCCAGATATTTTCTTGTTCGATGAGCTCCTGCGCCAGTGGAGAGATACCAAGAAAGAGGGGTTCTAGGATTGATACGGGAGAAAAGATATCGACACAAAATAAAATCTCTAGGTTGAGTTCGTCAGTCGGCTCGTTCTTCCCTATCATCCCACCATAAAGACAAACATCGCCAAAAATGCAATCGTGTTCTTGACCATATGAATGAGAATGCCGGGCCATATTGTGCCAGTCGTATGGCGCAGCGCCACCAGCACGATGCTGAGCATCGCGACATCAATGCCGACATTAAGCTGGCCATGTACATAACCAAAGAGCCCACTCACCACTACGGTAATAAGCCACACTGGCATGTGCGCGGCATGGAGCTTGCTATACAAATAACCACGAAACACCAGCTCCTCGGCCACCGGTGCCACCACCACCAACATCGCAAAGGCGAGCAAGCGCTCTGCGCCATAGAGCTGCTGGTAGCCGAGGTTCTGTGCCTGAGTGGCATCAAAGCCGGGCAACCACTGCTTGGCCGCCGCCAGTGCGATCATCGATAGTACAATGTAGATAATAAAGCCCACCAGCGCCCAGCCAAAGTCGCGCCACTGCAGCGAGCGCCGCCACCCAAGCTGCTGCACGCTTGTACGAAAGCTCGCTGGCGTCTTGGACCGTGCGCGCCACACCAGCCATGGTAGGCCAATCAGCAGCGCCAATGCCACCACATAGACCGCCGTTTGCATCATAATGAGCGGCAAGACCGGCACTGACTCTTGGCCATGAAAGAGAAGGTAGAGTACCACACTACAGAGTAACCCTGCCCCCATAAAGCTCAGCCAGACCCACAGCGGCCAGCCAAGCCACGAGGCAACGCGCAGCAGGCTCTGGCGTGGCGTGAGCGGCGTTTTGGGCCGGGAGGAGTGAGCAGCTTTGGGGCGGAGAGCAACGCGTATCATGAAGTGAATTCCTTATGTATTACCATTACGCGATTAAGCAACCATATCTCCCCGCGGTGCAAACCTCCACGATAACGCTCTGCTCTGCCACACTGCTTAGCCTGCATTAGTGCACCAACTTCCTAATGTCAGCAATCGTCACTAGCACAATTAAACCAAGCAAACACAAGAAACCAGCTGCTTGGATATTCTCTTCCATCTGCTTACTCAGTGGCTTGCGCAGCAGGCGGAAGATCGCCATCACTGTCCAGCGACCACCATCGAGCGCAGGGATGGGTAAGATATTCATCACTGCTAGCGATAACGCAATGATCGCCGTCAGCAGCAACACGTGCACCACGCCAGCCTGCCCTGCTGCCGGGAAGATAATGGCAAAGATCCCCACCGGGCCAGCCACGGCATTACCCACTTGCGATAAGTTTTGCTTGGCCTGCTGGCTCGTCGCGCTGTCGCTACTAAACTGCTGCACCAGACTAGTGGCGAGATTTACCACCATATCGCCCAGGCCCTGGAGTGTCGCCCCAGTGAGCTGCGCTGTTGTCACGACACCCACAATCGGTGCCGACCAGGTGGCGCGGATTGTATCTTGCTGCTTGGTGAGCTCTGCCCCTAAGTAGCCTTTGCGATCGGGATTATCTTTGCGCAGCGCCACCATGGCAGTGGCTTGTTTATCACCGCGGGTGTACACTACGGGTACGGTTTCGCCCTTATGCTGGCTCGCAAAGTGCGCTAGGTCGGTTGTGCTACGCACCGTTTGCCCAGCCAGCTGGTTAATTGCATCACCCTGGCGGAGTCCTGCCTTGGCGGCGGGCAAGCCAGGAGTAAGCGTGCCAAGCTGCACTGGGTGGTTACTCACCACTGCGTCGCTTGGTAGGTAAAATTGGTTGTCGATCATCTTGGGCAGGCCCACCCAGGCGAGGCCAGTGAGGAGCACCACTGCGGTCAGCCAGTTGACGGTCACGCCAGCCAGCAAGATCTTGGTCTTTTGCCAAAAGGTCGCTGCGCCATAATCACCAGGCTGATCGGCCGCATCGTGCTCGCCCTGCAGCTTCACAAAGCCACCCAGCGGCAGCCAGTTGAGCGAGAAGCGGACATTCTCGCCCAGAATACTTTTTTTGATCACCTTGCTATAGGCCTGCGGTGGAAAGCCAATGCCAAATTCCTCCACCACCACACCATTACGCCGCGCCACAATGCCATGGCCCAGCTCGTGCGTTGCCACCAGCAGCGTCAGTGCGATGACTCCAATAATAATACCAATGACTATCTCCATATTCCTCCTTCGTTATCCTCCAAAGCGCCGTTGCCGCCGGGCATACTCGGCCAGCAAAGCATTGACGTCGGCGTGTGTCATATCTGGCCATGGCTTATCCAAGAACAGTAGCTCGCTATAGGCGCTGCGCCACAGCATGAAGTTGCTCAGCCGCTGCTCACCACTGGTACGGACGATCAAATCACACGGCGGCACATCTGGTGTATACAAAAATTGCTCAAAGATCTGGGCCGTTACCTTCTTGTGGACAGAAAACGTTTTGCGCAAGCGATTGACCGCATCGATGATTTCCTGCTGCCCACCATAATTAAACGACAGCACCATTGTGCCCTGCTGCAAATCCTTGGTGGCAGCCTCAGCAGCATCGATCGCCTTCTTGACCCGCCGGCTCAGGCGCAGGCGCGTCCCTGCCACACGGATACGCACCCCATGCTCGATGAAGATGGGCAGATCGCGATCGAGCATTGTTACTAGCAAGTTCATCAAGTGCTTGACCTCTGGACCGCTACGGTGCCAGTTCTCGGTGCTAAAGATATAGGCGCTGACGTACGGCACACCACGCTTGATGGTGGTAAGAGCAATATCGCGGAGTTTTTCGTAGCCAGCACTGTGCCCCTCTTGAGCCGAGAGGCCACGCTGCTTAGCCCAGCGCCGGTTGCCATCAACAATATAGCCAACATGCTGCGGCAAGTGCGTGGTAGCACTCATGCCTGGCTCCATGATGGGTGGTTGGTTGCGTACGTCGGCAGAGAGAATGTCATTAAATCGTCAAAATATCCTTCTCTTTAGCGGCAAAGGCGGCTTCTATCGTGGTTTGGTGCTGTGCCATAAGGCGATCGATCTCCTTCTCCACTGCCTTCACGTCATCTTCACTCAGCTCCTTGGCTTCTTTGCGGCGCTTGGCGTCTTTCAAGGCGTCTTGGCGTACCCCGCGCAGGGCAATGCGTGCTTCTTCTACCTTCTCGCTGGCTTGCTTAACCAGTTGTTTACGGCGCTCCTCTGTCAGTGGCGGCACTGGCACACGGACGACGTGACCATCGTCGCTCGGGTTGAGGCCAAGCGCTTGATCGGCTCGGATGGCGCTCGCAATCTTTTGCAGATTAGCTGGGTCAAATGGCGTGATCTGCAATAGCGTCGCCTCTGGTGCCGTCACGTTAGCCACTTGGTTGAGCGGCATACTGGTGCCATACGCCTCGACCATAATGCCATCCAGCATACTCGCGTGAGCCCGGCCGGTGCGGATCTTCCCCAGGCGCTCCTCCAGGTGCTCTAGCACGTGGTTCATCTTTTCTTCGTAGGGGGTGGTATCAAACATCGCGATCTCCTTCTTGGTTTTCCTTTATTGTACCATTATTTGCTGGGGTGTGAGGAGAGTTTGCATAAAAAACGAGTGGCACATTTCTCATGCCACTCGCTACGCAAAAGCTTACTCTCTCGTGACTACTCCGTCACGCCCAGCTCAATCCGCTTGAATTGGCTGACGCGGACATTCTCGCCGCGCAGTGCCACCTGCTCTTTGATGAGCTGGCCAACCGTCTTGCT
Organism: uncultured Candidatus Saccharibacteria bacterium; assembly: GCA_938045445.1. Taxonomy (GTDB): domain Bacteria; phylum Patescibacteriota; class Saccharimonadia; order Saccharimonadales; family Saccharimonadaceae; genus Saccharimonas. The sequence goes on along the minus strand of CALIMM010000015.1, from coordinate 65,409 downwards.
GTCGTCGAGCACAAAGGCTTGCTCGGCCAAGACCTGCTCGGCGAAGTGCTTCTTGAGCTGCCCTTCGACGATTTGGTCACGCATTGCCTCAGGCTTGCTTGCCAAAGCATCGCTGGCGAGAAACTCCTGCTTCTTGGCATCGTACACCTCAGCTGGGATGTCGTCCATCGTGGCATAGCGTGGGTTCATCGCAGCAACTTGCATGGCAATCTGGTGCGCAAACTCCTTAAACTCAGGCAGGCGAGCCACAAAGTCTGTCTCGCAGTTGACCTCGACCACCACACCGATCCGACCACTGTGGACATAGCTCTCGATCAACCCTTCGCGGGTCTCGCGGTCACCCTTTTTCTCCGCTTTGGTCAGGCCCTTTTTGCGCAAAGCATTGAGTGCTGAGTCGAAGTCACCTTCGGCCTCCACCAGCGCCTTCTTAGCATCGGTCAGGCCAATGCCAGTTAGCTCTTTGAGCTTCTTGATGTCATCAATCGTCACAGCCATGGTTAGTTCTCCTCCTTCGTTGCCTTGCCCTCGTTGACTGCTGCACTGAAGTAGTCGAGCATCAGCTGCAGGCTCTTGATCGCATCATCGTTAGCGGGGATAGGATAATCAACCAGGTCGGGGTTGGCGTTAGTGTCAACAATACCGATCACTGGCACACCCAGCGTCTTCGCCTCGCGCAAAGCGTTGTTGTCGGCCAAGATATCGAGCACTAGCACCAGGCCAGGCTTGCCATTGAGGTCTTTAATACCGCCGTATTTGAAGTTGAGGCTGTCGATCTCTTCTTGGTAGCGCTGGACTTCTAGCTTGTTGTAGCGCTTCTCAAGGTCGCCACTAGCCATGCGGCGCTCCAAGTCCTTGAGCTTCTTGATCTGCGCTGTGGTGGTTGTCACATTGGTGAGCATCCCACCAACCCAGCGGTTGGTCACATATGGCTGGCCAACTGCCTCGGCAGCTTGGCGGGTGATGTCCTTCGCCTGCTTCTTGGTACCGACGAAGAGGACTTGCTTGCCGCTTGCCACCGTTTTGCTAATGATGGGCAGCGCCACATTCAGTGCCTCAACCGTCTTCGCGAGGTCGATGATGTGGCTATCTTGCCGCTTGCTATGAATATATGGTGCCATCTTCGGATGCCACCGGCTGGTCTTGTGCCCAAAATGAGCACCGGCTTCAAACAAAGCCTTGATATCTGCCTGCACGGCCATATCGCATTACTCCTTTTTTGCCTTGCCCCACACGGTATGGAGTGGTGTGGAGCTGTGTCGTTATGGTTAGTTACGAGAGAATTATAGCATACTACGTGTCATTCTCATAGGTATGGCTGCATTTCTCATGCAAGAAAGCTGCTAATATTCTAGACCGCTATTGATGTGCGCGTCTGCTTTTGTGTGTGCTTTGGCAATATCGACTGCTGGCAAATAACCAGCCCACACCGCAGTACGCATTGCATCAAGCGATGGCAGTTTACCATTTTGGAACATTGAGAAGTGTAATGTTGGATCATCATGCCAATCATTCTCCTGCGAAAAACCTTGCACTGCACGCTCCATCGCATAATCAGCCGAGTTCATATGACTAATCATACCGACACCCAAAGACTCCGCAAGAGCAGCATAACGCTGTGCAAACACATCATTCTGCCCAATTGTCGTATACTCGCGCACGCCAAGACGTTTTTCTGTCATGCGGAGTGCTGCTTCGCGGACAATTGCCTCATCGCTATATCCATCAGGGGCGATCCCATATTCAACAACGAGCTGAGCAATCACTTGCTTCTGCTTGTCGGTATAGTTATCTCGCGCGACATATTTGCACCCCTCGCTGTCCTCAGCAATAATGCTACCATCCTCTATATTTTCAACTGGTTCGACAACGAGTGCACCAGGCAACACGAGAACTTCGCCAGGGCTACGCGTAAAGTATGTATCTGAACTATTCATCGATACAGGCAAGCCATTTCTATCAATCATCTCTTGCATATTGGTCACAATAAGCTTATTGCTCTGATCCCATACCCCATACGAATGCGATGCAACCTGCCCGTTTGGCGTAAAGTGCAGCGAAGAATGTGCATAAGGCTGCGCACTATCAGTGTGTGCAGCAAGTGGTTGCAAAATGACATTACCCTCATCATCACGCTCAACCCTATGTGATGTTGAGTGGACAAGCGCAACTTCGCTTGCGCCCATCATCTCAGAACCCTCAAAGGTTCGACTCTCCTGACGTGTCGCCCATCCTCGAGCAAGCGCAATCTCCACTTCTCGTTGCTGGGCTTCGAGTGTTTGATACAACATATTTAGCTTTTGATCAAGCAACTGCATAGCCGTCATATCACCACAATACGCCGCAACCACCAATGCCAATCCATCAGTATTAGATGATTCTTCTGCTGGGTCGTTATTCTCATCGAAGGCAACCGCAGCAATCATCTCATCTGTCAAGCGTTGTATTCGTGGTGTACTGATGTCGCCTCGGCGCAAATCGTCTTCATATCGACCAATCAAGAATTGCTCATCAATGTCACCAATGATCCTCTCGCACAGTCTCATTACTCCCTCTGGCGTTGTCGTTGCAACTAAGCAACTGTCTCTATCGAGCTTCCGTGTAGAATACTGCTCAATCTGTTGCGCGACAGCTTCTTGATTGGCAGATGGCAGTGGATTCTTATACGTTTGGTCGGCATACACTGCGTGCGGCAACTGTGGTGCCTCGCCACTATTGCGAAAGCAGAACCGCAGCCCATCTACCTCATACGTTGGCCGAATACCATCACCAAGATATTCTTTGCTAAGTTTAGTCCGTATATAGATTTCTTCGCTGGGGATGTGTCTTTGCTCACTCTGCTCATTATAAGCCAACATAACGGGCGCCTTCTCTGGTTCACTCTGCTCGTGATGGTCTGACAATGTTATACGTTCTGAGGCATGTGACATATACTATTCTCCTTATCTGATACTGATATAATACCACTTTCTCAACAGAATAGCTTAGTTTTATGGCTATCAAGGCATTGCTTTGACAACCCCCCACCCTCTCTGCTACAATATAGCGGTTATGAAAAGCAGTATTCACCCACAAACCTACCGCCCTGTCGTATTTAGCGATGATCAGGCGGGCTTTGCGTTTTTGACGCAGTCGACGGTCGCGACCGACGACACTATCACCTGGGAGGATGGCAACGAGTATCCGCTCGTCAAGGTCCATATCTCCAGCAAGTCTCACCCATTCTTCACTGGCGAGGAGAAGATTATCGACACCGAGGGTCGGGTCGACCGCTTCGAGGCACGCCGCAAAGCTGCCGAGGCACGCCGCGCCGCTCTGGCCAACAAAGCCAAGAAGCAAAACGCCAAAAAGGCTGCCAAAGCTGCTCAAGCCAGTGCTGGCAAAGACGATTTCGCTAAGGCTGCGTAACATATTTGTAGAGCAATGGTACAACGCTCACCCTTTTTCTAAAAGGGTGAGCTTTTGCTATATGCTAGCTTACCTGTACATCTACCTCTCAATCTTGATGAGAGGTTTTGTGCACCACACTAGCATACAGCAACATAGACGATAGTCTTAAGACCCCGCTATGTTGCTGTAATGATTGTTTATGCTTTTATCGTGCGTATGGAATGGAGGTGCTACTTCCCCCGAATAGGTCTATAGCCCCGCTTCCGTAGTCGCGCCTCGCCCAATCGCCCTGAAGCCTTTTTGGCCTGTTTCTCGATAACGTCTGCCATTATAATATCGTGCATTTTACACAGTTCAGTATAAAACCGCTCTGGATTGTCCTCTAGCGTCCAGGTGTGCTCATAGTTACCCGCATCGGGGCCTTGCCATACATACTCAGTTTCTCGTATAGTCTTGCCCTGCAAGACAGTTCTGATATCACTATGGTTTGGGTTGTTCGTTGCACCACCGACGTGCTCGCGGCGCGCCCCAACTTGTGGCTCGCCCTGCTCACGTGTTGCAACAAAGCAGTTGCCGCCATCTCGAACAATCTTCACACTCATCGCTGGGTCATCAGTGCCCTCAAGCAGATAATCTTCAAGGATGCTTGGTCGAGTTATTTCGCCTGCTTCTTCTGTGGCATGCTCTTGCATCTCACCCAAGATTGCCGTCATCATGCTGTGTGCTTTTTCGCGCAGCTCATGCGCCTCGTTAGCCTCTAATGTTTCAGCCGCAGGTTCTTCTTGGGCAGATGTTGCTTCATCCTCTGATGATTGGTCTATTCCCTTTCGCGATGCAATAAATGTTTCGAGCTCCATTTTGAGCTGCAGTGCTTCATCACTTGCTGGGTCAATTTTTTCAATCGTTGGGAGAGACCGTTTTTTCTCGACCACTTGCGCGTCTACTGTATGGCCACTCTCCTCAGTCGAATCCTTGCGGCGCACTTCGGCCGCCACACGCTCATCCTCGCTGTGCGTCAAACGGAAGAACCTCACACCATCCTCTCCCACTACTGCACCAGTTGCACAGTTCTTGTCCCACGCAAAGTCTTTCATGGTAGGCGCTGGCTGCGCTTCGCCAATCATATTTGCCGAGAGTTTAAAGAGTAGCACTGTACCGTTCTTCTGACGCTCCCCATTAGCGTTTGTCTGGTCCTTATCAAAGGTATCAAACGCTACTACAGCCGTATGTATTTCTACTGGTATACCATCTGCTTCATGAATAGTACTGTCATGAGGCGCAAAGAACTGAGCCGTTACCTCTACTGGCGACGGAAATGTCTTTTCCTTAGCTAACGTGTAGTCTGCAAAGCTCCAGTCAAAACGAATCTTGAACTGATCAAGAAAATTATCATCATTCAATGCTAATGTATCTATACTATACACCTCTGTGCTGTCTGGCTGGGCAAGCGCTGTTTGCAGCTCACCTGCCATGCGTTCTTGCTCACTCCTATCATAGGCTTGCTCCGTGAGATGCTTCGTATTATAATATTTCATCACTGATGACTGCTCGCCTTTGTTCATCGCTTTTGCTCCTGATTTTTGTTGACATTACCTAATACCACATTAGGTACTCTCTCTCTCTTAATTTGTCAAGCTATTATGCAATAATTGCATGTACAAGCAAAAATATCTGAATCCTCACACATATTCTCTTTTCTCCCAAAGCGATAAAGCGGTTATGTCCGTACAGAAACGGTAATTGCTTTGCAATTTCAGGATATCTAATAGCTCAAGAGATACCTCCGTGGTATAATCACTACTATATGCCCAGAATTTCTCTCGATATCGTTACCCTGACAGCTGAGCGCGCTGCGCTCGAGCAGTTTCTTGCCCAGCCCGATGCGTATAGTGCACCCGATTTTACCGCCAAGAATAAGCGCTTTGCGGAGCTTGAGACCATCATTGCTACTGCTACCAAGCGTGCTACCGTGGAGCAGCAACTGGCCGAGGCGCGTCAGCTCGCTCAGGGCAACGATGAGCTCGCCGAGCTCGCCAAACTCGAGATCCCCGAGGACGAAGCCACTATTGCCCAGCTAGACGACGAACTCTTCATCCTCCTCACTCCTAAAGACCCCAATGACGAAAAAAACATCATCATGGAGATCCGGGCTGGCGCGGGCGGCGACGAAGCCTCGCTCTTTGCGGCCGAGCTCTACCGCATGTATCTGCGCTGGTGTGAGGCGCATGGTTACCGCACTGAGCTGCTGAGCGAGTCCGCCAACGACTCTGGTGGATACAAAGAAGTCATCTTCAAGATTTCGGGCGATGCACCCTACGCCAAACTCAAGTTTGAAGGTGGTGTGCACCGCGTCCAGCGCGTACCCGTTACCGAGAGCCAAGGGCGCATCCACACTAGCACTGCCACAGTAGCAGTCTTGCCCGAAGCGGAAGAGACAGACATTACCATCAATCCCAATGACCTCCGCATCGACATCTACCGTTCGAGTGGCCACGGTGGGCAGAGCGTCAATACAACCGACTCAGCCGTGCGCATCACCCACCTCCCCACTGGTATGATCGTCACCAACCAAGACGAAAAGTCGCAGATCAAAAACCGCGAGAAAGCTATGAGCGTCCTGCGCTCGCGCCTCCTCCAGCGCAAGATCGACGAAGAAAACGCCAAGCTTACCGCCGAACGCCGCGCCCTAGTGGGCACGGGCGACCGCAGCGAGAAGATCCGCACCTACAACTTCCCTCAAGACCGCATCACCGACCACCGCATCCGCTATAGCCGCAGCAACATCCCCGCTGCCCTCGGTGGCGACATCGACGACATCATCGAGCGCCTCCAAAGCTACGAACGCGAACTGAAGGCGCAAGGAGCGGAGCAGTGACAACCAAACTTATTTGTCATAAGCATAACAATAATATAATTAAACCGAGCCCATTGAGGCTTCAGAGCAACCTTACTTCCCTAGTGGCTGCAGTGTCGTTGCCGCTAATTCATTATCCAATGCACATATATCTGCCGGTTTAGCTAAACGACGAGTTTGTAGCTGTTCGTATTTCGCCCGCAATGCTTTTTGCGCCGCAGTATGCACGTCATCAGATGAGACCTGCGCCTCGTAAGCAATACGCGCTTGTGTATATGCTTCTTCATCAGGATAAACAACAAGAAGCGCATCATTATCATGGTGTGCATTATATGCTGAGTCAATTATCGTATATTCACGTCGTTCGTGATGATTACCCGCCAGTGCCAACTGTTGCACGATAATTGTTCGCACTACATAAGCTAACTGTTCATCAATACTCTCTTTGACGGCAACGACCTTGGTGTGCTTCCCTGCCTCGTCGCAAGATTCTAATACTAGCAATCGCGCCTGCGCACCCTCACGGTGTTCGGCATCATGCCATACATCATCACTATATTGATCAAAGACCTTATTAATCAACATTTCCAAATGTGCTGCTGGTGTATTGCCCTCTTGATGGCTCTCTCTCTGGAATATTGTTATAATTCATCTTATTCTCCTTAGCTAGCGGCTTTATGATGATGCTGAGCCAAAAGAGCCAGCATAGTGCTGGTTCTTTTTGCGACCTCTGTTTATTGTACGAAATTTGCAGTGCAAGCAAATTATTGCTACACTAGGATTAGAAAGGAGGAAATACGCTATGCCAACAGGAAAACCAATTCAGTACGACTGGGGCTGGTGGGATCTACCCAAGGTGCCTTGGTGGTAAGATATGAAGTACCTTTTATGTGGCAAGGGCTTGTGGCCATTTTACCCTTGCTAATAAATGGCACTAGGCTACCGCTCGTTTAATACAACTTTGTAATAGCTCTATTATAGCTATAACAAAAACCACATAACACAAGGAGACAAGGATGGGCAAGTATAATCATTGGTGTTGCGCTAATCCAGTACAATGCTGGCACATGCGTCACGATGTTTCTTGCCTGGCTACGATTAGCTACACCGAGAGCGTGTAGTTTATTTTTTTGGCAAATCCTATAGCGTATAGATAAATTTTTGAGCGCGCGTCTATACGAAGCGTCTCCTCAGGAACAAAGCACCTCTTGGACGAGAGGTGCTTTGTCGTTGTGTCGGCAAAATGCTTCTTATGCTGCGTCCTCTGCCTCGGCTTGTTTGCGTGAGGTTTGGCGCGGTGTGGCGGTCTTTTCGAAAGAGCCACCAGCTGCCTCAAGCGCAGCTACCACACTCTTCGACGCACCTTGCGTCTGGAGCACGAGCTTGGCAGTCAATTCACCACGAGTGATTACCTTCACACTATGGAATGGCGTCTCAATCAGCCCAGCTTCGTACAGCGCAAAGTTATCGACGGTGCCCGACAAGTTATTGAGATGGTCGCTATATACCACCTGAGCAGGGGTGCGCAGGCTCTTAAAGCCGCGTGCCTTTGGCACTGCTGTAGCAATACCATTCTGCCCACCTTGGAACATTGGGCGCAGCTTCTTACCAGTACGGGCGTTTTGCCCCTTGGTACCACGGCCAGCGGTCTTACCACCACCAGCGGCAATGCCACGGCCAACGCGCTTGCGATCTTTATTGGCTGCGATGTGGAGTTCGTTGTATTTCATCTACTTGCCCTCCTTTGCAGGTTGCTTCTTGGCACCAACCCACTGCTCACGCGGCACCATGCTGCGCAGGGCTTCTACCGTAGCATAGGCGATGTTTACCTTGTTGGTGCTGCCCAGGCTCTTCGAGAGCAGGTTGCGGATGCCCGTCACACCAATGACGGCACGCACCACACCACCGGCAATGATACCCGTACCAGGCGCAGCTGGCTTGATAAGCACGCGTGCACCACTGAGCTTGACTTCCATCTCGTGCGGGATGGTCTCATTTACCACTGGAATAACGACGAGGTGCTTCTTGGCGACCGAGGTTGCCTTGGCAATTGCAGTCTGCACATCGGCACCCTTTGCCACACCAACACCAACCTTATTCTTGCGGTTACCCACCACCACAAGCGCCTTAAAGCGGAAGCGGCGGCCACCCTTAACGACGCGTGCCACGCGGTCGATGTTGACAACAACTTCTTCAAATTCCTTTGGCGTGTCATCACGCTGGTTGCGCCGGTCATCGCGGCGACCACCTCGGCCCCGACCACGCTGGTTGCGCCGGTCATTTGGGCGAGGTGTAGTATTTGCAGGTCTGTCTGCCATACTAAAACTCCAATCCTTCCTTGCGGGCAGCATCTGCGAGGGCGCTCAGGCGGCCAGCGTACTGACGACCATTGCGGTCGAAGACGACTGCACTTATCTTTGCTTTCTTGGCCTTCTTGGCGATATCCGTGCCCACCTTGGCGGCCTTCTCTGTCATGGTGCCGGTTGCTTTGGTACCAACAGTGGTGGCAGCAGCCAATGTTGCGTGAGCATCATCATCGATAAGCTGCGCACTCACGTGCAGGTTGCTAATCGTCACACTCAGGCGTGGGCGCTGAGCGGTGCCGTGCACGCGCGCCCGGACGCGGCGCTTGCGCAGGTCACGATTCAGGAGTTTTTTTGCTAATGCGTGTGCCATTATTTCTTACCTGCCTTCCCTGCTTTGCGCAAAATTTGCTCACCAACGTACATAATGCCCTTGCCCTTGTATGGCTCTGGCTTCTTAAGAGCGCGGATCTCGGCGGCGACTTGGCCAACCTTTTGCTTGTCGATGCCTGTCACGACGATCACCATCCGCTCGTTCGTTACATTAACTCCCTCTGGGGCTTTGTAGTGGACTTCGTGGCTAAAGCCCAGGCTCATCGTCAGCTCGTTGTTGCTCGACGAAACCCGAAAGCCCACACCTTTGACCTCGAGGCGCTTCTCGTACCCCTGGGTCACGCCAATCACCATGTTGTTGATGAGGGCGCGCATCAGCCCATGCTGGGCCCGAGCAGCCTTGGACTCATCCTTAGGATGAACCGTCACCTGCCCGTCCTCGACCTTCACCTCGACCGCTGGCGTAATGAACTGCGAGAGCTCACCTTTGGGGCCCTTGACGACCACATCACCAGAGTCAACCGTGATTGTCACACCCGATGGAATCGCCACCGGCAGTTTTCCGATTCGACTCAGACTCATTGCTTACCTTTCGTTAGTCGCGTGCAAAATGTTTGTCTCGTGCTGCCGGCCATTCTCCATAAGCGAACAACCAGAACGCAAAACTCCCGTTTCACTCGCAAAGTTAATATCTTGCTAATTGTACCACAGATGGTGGAGAGAACGCAAGGCCGGAAAACGCCAGCGATAGAACTCTGGCGCTATAGTCAGATTGTAGATCGGCGACTAATCCTGCAGATGAGCTCTGTCACATAAATCTAGCTGGGCTATTTCCACTACGATCATCATACTAATGCACCTCACCCATATATCCATCGAATGAGCCACAGGGCAAAAGCTCACGTAAGCAAGGTAGGCCTTCCTATTCAAACCAAAAACAGAGGACTCTCAGCTTTATCGGCCAGCATGAGCTTCCCATGAGTCATGATGCAGGATGATTATTCTTGTGCGCTGCTACTCCGGCGGTGGACATGCACTACCACTGCTACCGCAATAATCGCGCCAATCACTATCAATCCCACCAGCCCGGCGAGTGCCCACAGCGGGCTCCCTGGCTGCCACTGGCAATCGAGCCAGCCGATTATTTTATCACTACAGGCAAAGAATGTTAGCATAGCGTTCCCCTATCGCGAGAATACATCGTCTGTGTCGTCATGAGCAACCTCCTTGCTGCATATTGGTTCTCTTCTTTATAGTATAGTATACACCTACCCTCGAGCAGCATCAAACTGCTCAGGCGTCAAGAGGAGCCGGCCCGTCGATTGCCGATAGAGCGGGATATAGCGACCACTCTGGGAAATGATCTGCCGCACGTGCTCGATTGCATCGGCGACTTCCTCCGCCGTCCAGTCTGTACTCCGATCGCGAATCACAATACTCTTGACCTCTGTTGTCGCCATACTCGCGAAGCTCTGGTACTGCTGAGTATGCTCACGCGACAGGTGCACCTGGCCAGGCTCTGGCCGAGCCACAATGAGATTGACGAGGCCATAGGGATCATTGCGGGGTAGTGGTATGTCACCACCAGGCTGTACGGTGCGACGAGTCGCAAAGAAGCTCACCGTCAGCGGAAAAACCGGGTCGAGCCCCTGCCGGTGAGTAACCTCGCTGCAGCGCAAGCCAAGCGCCAGTGCCTCAGCCACGTGGGCTGGCTGCATGGCGTGGATCATATCACCCTGCTCGATCAGCGGTTGGCCGGTCTCGTACTGCTGGCGATTGCGCCGATCAGCCTGCTGCCACTGCTTGGGCGAGCTCGACTGCGCCATCATCTCAAAGAGGCGCTGCCGCACTACATCATGTTGAGCCTGAGGCACGAGCTCGGGCAGCAAAGCAGCGCCACGCGCCATCACTATCCCAATCTTATCTGGCGCGCAGTAACCCGCTAGCTCCTCATGGCTCATGTGGGCGATTGGCACATGTGCTATTGGGTCAATCGTATCATCATAGTGAGCACGACTCCGCACCGGCAAAGCCGTCGGCAACGTCGCAAGCGGCGTCGGCCACCTGAGGTCGGCGCGCTGCAGATCATAGCTCTGCAGCCCGCTCGCTTGCACGATACCACAACGCATCGGCTAATTGGTCTTCATCTGGCGTTACTTCGTAAGGCGATGGAGGTGATGCTTCATATGCTGGCATGATGTTCTTGGGATACTTCGCTGGTTTTGCGTTCGTTTTTTAGTGCGTATGCATTAGTATGCAGTGTTTTTGATGAGAAAGCAAGCGTTTATTCCTACTGTCCTACAAACTCTTCCAAGAGATAGCTTACAAGTTTATTGAAATAAATCGAAAATGATACCATCATATGCTATGATGTTGCTATGAATAAGGATTCCTCACCCACACCATCACCATCTCACGATGCTATATCGCAGCGTCACGATGGCACATCACACCCTCAGCCTGAGACAGTACATCAGCAAAGCAGCTTGACGCAGCAACCACGCCCCTCGCGCTTTGATCGCATGACGTGGCCGCAATTGATAGGCTGGCTCGGTGGTATATATGTATCAGCGATGGTGATTGAGTACGGCTTAATATCCAGCCTAAGCTATATTCACGAATCGTTCCATCCCTATCATAATTCACCTATTTCGGCCGCCTCGATCATTGGTATGCTTATGTTCATAGTTACAATCTTCCTCGTGACATTCCCACTCTGTGCACTGGCTATCATTATACACTTCTCCGTTAGGCGAGACATCTTAAAACTTGCAGCCTCCCAAAACACAGCGGAGCAACCCCAAGACGACACTCCGCAACCTCAAACTGAGGTAGCGAAGAACGTACCAGTCGACCCCCTCCCTCGGTTTGTCGACCGTTTGACGTGGCTGCAAGCAGTTGAGGTGGCGGCTGGTGTATTTGTTGTGTCTGTGATAGTGTTCGGCATTCTCGTTAAGCTATCTGGCGCGCATCCTTTGGATGGACTTATGGGGGCTACTCGTCATAATTCAAGCACTCAAAACTTTATTCTTGGAATAGCATATTTCCAACCTGCAGCAAACGTACTGCTGTTTGCTCTATACTTTGCCGTGAGGCGAAAAGACGTGCCTATCTTACTACGCGCAGCACTCATTGTGCTACCACCCCTACCTCTCGGGTATATTGGTATAGTAGCAGCGATGATAGCTGCTGCTCCCCAGTCTTATTAAATTTGGGGTATCAGCGTGAGATACTATAACCCCCACAGCCTCTCTCCTACCGCTAGCTCCACTCCCATCACTTGATCCGATGACATGTGAGAGCCAGTCATTACGATCGATTCTCTGCTATGGCGTCAAGAAATTGATGTTTGAGAACTATCGACCCTTTGAGCATTCCTGAGGAGGGAATATAAAGAGATGACCGGTGAGTAATGAGCAAGTTTTTGAGGTTCATCATACGCACCACCACGATAATGCCACGTGCTGTCTATCACAAAAAGCGCCCAGGATTTTCTCCTGGGCGCTTTCATTTTACTGGCTATGTGCGGATTAGTAGATCTTCATCAGCACTTCGCCACCAAGCTTGTGCTTGGCTGCTTCGCCACCGGTCATGACACCCTTGCTGGTACTGATGAGGACGATGCCGCGGCCTTGCTTGACCTTGGGGATGTCGGCAGCAGCCACGTACACGCGGCGGCCTGGCTTAGACACCCGGGCCAGCTCGGTAAAGGCTGGGCTCTCGCCAGCGTGGTTGATCGTGACGACCAACGTACCGCGTGGCTTGCCATCCTCTACGGTAGCATCTGCTAGGTAGTGATTCTTGACCAATTGCTCGGCCACAACTTGCTTGAGCTTGCTGGTGGGCACACGGACTTCTGTCTTGCCAACCATCGCAGCGTTGCGGATTCGGGTGAGGAGATCCGCGATTGGGTCAGTTGATTGTAAACTCATAACTCTATCTCCTTTCCGTTACCAACTGCTCTTTGTAATGCCTGGGATTTCGCCCTTCGATGCCTTCTCGCGGAAGTTAATGCGGCTCAGGCCAAAGCGGCGCATATAACCACGTGGCCGGCCACTGAGGGTGTCGCGGTTCTTCCAGCGGGTTGGGCTGGAGTTGCGCGGCAGCTTTTGCAGGCCGTCGAGGTCGCCCGCCGCCTTGAGCTCAGCGCGCTTGGCAGCGAATTTCTCGATCATCTTTTGGCGTTTGCGATCGCGTGCAATCATTGATTTCTTAGCCATACGCTATTTCCCCTCCTTCTCAAACGGCAGACCAAACTTCTCCAGCAGTGCCCGGCTCGCGGCTGGGCTACCCTGCTCGATGGCAATCGTCACCTGGAGGCCATGAACGATCTGCGTCTCCTCAAAGGTGAGCTCGGGGAAAATACTCTGGTCGGTAATGCCAAGGTTGTAGTTGCCACCCTTGTCGAACTTGCTCCCCACGCCGTGGAAGTCGCGCACCCGCGGCAGGCTAACATTAACCAGCCGGTCGAGGAATTCGTACATCCGAGCGCCGCGCAGCGTCACACTCACACCAATCGGTGCACCCATGCCAGCACGGATCTTGAAGCCAGCGATCGACTTCTTAGCCAAGCGATCAACTGGCGCTTGACCAGTGATCTTAGTAATAGTATTGCGTACCAGTTGGTGGTAGCGCTTGTCTTCTTTGTGCTTGCCGATTCCTGCGCTGACCACAATCTTCTCGAGCCTAGGCACTTGGTGCACATTGCTCAAGGCTAATTCGGCCTGGAGTTCCTTGCGGTATTGATCCAGATACAAGGCTTTCAAGCGAGGAGTCGGAGCGGCGGATGCAGTTGCCTTCGCCATTAGTTGACCTCCTTGTTGTTCAGTTGCCGAGCGACGCGTACCTTAGCGCCCTCAGCATTAATAGTATAGCCAATGCGGCTCGTCGTGCCAGCTGCTTCGTCGACAACTAGAGCGAGCTTACTCAGTGGCACCGGCACATGAATCTCCTTGGTACCACCACGTGGGTTAAGCTGACTTGGCTTGACATGGCGGTGTCGCAGCCCCACACCCTCGACCAATGCAGTCTGCTGAGCGGGGTTAACGGCCAGCACTTTGCCCGTCGTGCCTTTGTCGTCACCACTGATGATCTTGACGATATCGTCTTTTTTGATGCGCTGTGCCATTAGAGTACCTCCGGTGCCAAGCTAATGATCTTGCTATAGCCAAGGTCGCGCAATTCGCGTGGCACAGGGCCAAAGACACGAGTTGCCTTGGGTGTTTTGTCGTCGTTGATAATAACGGCAGCGTTATCGTCGAAGCAGATGGTGCTGCCATCTTTGCGGCGGATCTGGTCGCGGGTGCGTACCACCACTGCCTTAACGATAGACTTCTTCTTGACGTTGCCAGTCGGGCTGGCGTCTTTGACGCTGGCGACAATCACATCACCCACCCGGGCGTAGCGACGCCGAGTGCCACCCAGCACGCGGATGCACAGAATAGACTTTGCACCACTGTTGTCTGTTACCTTAAGGCGAGATTCTTGCTGGATCATGCTGCCTCCTCTTCGCCTGCGTCATCATTCTTGAGCTCCACCGAGCCCTGCGAGCGCTTGAGCACAGCATCGAGCCGAAATGCTTTGCGCTTGCTGATCGGGCGTGTCTCAATGACCCGCACCGTATCACCAACATTGGCATCGTTTGTCTCGTCGTGAGCAGCATACTTACGGGTGACGGTGTATTGCTTGCCGTAAATAGGGTGTGTTTCGCGGCTGGTCACGGTCACCGTGATGGTCTTGTTGCCCGCGGCCGAGGAAACAACGCCGGTCAATGTCTTGGCCATTAGTTTGTTCCTTTCCGCTGATTAATTTCCGTTAGTATCTGCGCAATCTCTCGGCGATATACACCAAGGATCCGCGGATTGGCGAGCTCACCTGCCCGGTGGCCACGCTGGGCCTCAAGCAGGTCGGCGCGCTTGGCAGCCAGCTCTTGCTGGAGTGTCTCGAGGCTCTTGACCTCTGTTGCAGGGACTGCATTCTCTGCCATCGCTAGGCCTCCTCTTTCTTAATAAAGCGTGTCTTGACGGGCAGCTTGTGGCTTGCCAGGCGCATTGCTTCGCGGGCGACATCCTCTGGCACACCCTTCATCTCAAACATCACCGTGCCATTCTTGACCTTCGCAACAAAGAACTCAGGGTTACCCTTACCACCACCCATCTTGAGGCCCAGTGGCTTGCGGCTCACCGGGGTGTGTGGAAAGATACGGATCCAGATCTTACCACCACGCTTGACGTAGCGGGTCATTGCCTGACGAGCTGCCTCGATCTGGCGGCTTGTGATACGCTCGTTGCTCAGGCTCTGCAGGCCATAGTCACCAAAGGCAATGTAGTTGCCTCGTGTGGCGTTGCCTCGGTTCTTACCAATGCGGACTTTGCGAAATTTTGTTTTCTTTGGTAGCAACATTACTTCGCACTCCTTTCACCCTTATAGATCCAGACCTTGACGCCGACAATACCAACGCCAGGGCAGTTGGCCCGTGCAGTATGGAAGTCGATATCGGCCCGCAAGGTGTGCAGTGGCACCGAGCCCTCGATGACCTTCTCGCGGCGCGCCATCTCGGCATTGTTAAGCCGGCCGGCTACCTCAATACGGATACCCTTTGCACCACTATTCATAGTGTTCTGGGCAGCCATCTTGACGGCGCGGCGGAAGTTGGCCCGGCGCTCGAGCTGGCGAGCGATGTTCTCCGACACCAGCTTGGCGCTGAGCTCTGGCCGACGAACCTCCTCAATATTAATACGTACTGGCAAGCTGGTGATCTTCTCGATCTGCCGCTTGAGCTCTGTCACGCCAGCCCCACCGCGGCCAATCACCACACCAGCCTTGGCGGTGTGAATCGCAATGGTAATCTGGTTTGGGCTGCGCTCAATCTCGATCCGGTCGATCGTTGGCCGGCTTGCATAGCGAGCTTCAATCAGCTCACGGATTTTGATGTCTTCTGCCAACCAAGCCGCAAAGTCGCGCTTGTTTTGGCCAAACCAACGCGAGCTCCAGTTTTTGTGGACTTGGAGGCGGAAACTGACTGGGTTTACTTTTTGGCCCATTTAGTTGTCTCCTTTCTTGGCTGTATCGGTTGCTTTGGCGGGTGCCTTCTTGACCTGCTTCTCCACACCACTCACCTCAACCAAGATATGGCTCGAGCGCTTCTGGAATGGCTGAGCCCGGCCGCGGCTGGCCGGCTTGTAGCGGCGCAGACGTGGGCCAGCAGTCACGCTAAGGCTATGGATGTGCAAACTGCGTGGGTCAAGGCCATGGTTGTTGATGGCGTTGGCTTGGGCGCTGGCGATTGCCTTCTTGACGGGCAATGCAGCGCGGCGCGGGGTGTGATCAAGAATGACCAGTGCATCGGCCACACTGCGGCCACGCACCAGGCTAGCAACAATGCTAACCTTGCGCGGGGTCTGGTCTATACCCTTGATGTGCGCCCGAACGATGGCTGGTGCATCGCTCGACCCCTGTTGTGTCTGTGATGCGGCCATTACTTCTTATCCTTTCCACCGTGCTTGCGGAACTTACGGGTTGGGCTAAACTCACCGAGCTTGTGGCCAACCATGTTTTCTGTAATCAGCACCGGCACATGCACCCGACCATTGTGCACCGCAAAGGTGAACCCCACCATCTCTGGTGTGATCGTGCTGCTGCGGGCCCAGGTCTTTATCACGGTGCGGTCGCCAACTTTCAGCGCTGCCACTTTTTTGGCAAGCTTCGCGTCGACGAATGGGCCTTTTTTGAGTGAACGACTCATAGACTACCTCTTCCTCTTAGCTTCGTGACGACTGCGGACAATCATCTTATTGGTTGATTTGCGGCGGCGGGTCTTGAAGCCAATTGCTGGCTTACCCCATGGCGTCTTCGGGATGCGGCCAGGGCCCGTCTTGCCTTCACCACCACCCATTGGGTGATCGGCCGGGTTCATAGCCTTACCATGGACACTTGGGCGCCACCCCATGCGGCGACGGCGACCGGCCGAGCCAAGCTTAACATTCTGGTGCTGGACGTTGCCCACCACACCAATGCTGGCTTCGCACTCGAGGCGGAACTTACGCACCTCACCGCTAGGCATCCGCACCATGGCATAGCCGTCTTCCTTAGCCATAAGCTGCGCTTTAGTACCAGCGCTGCGTACCATTTGAGCACCCTTACCGTGGTTGATCTCGATGGCGTAGATCTGGCTACCAACCGGGATGTTGGCCAGTGGCATGCGGTTGCTCGCCTCGATTGGCGCATCGGCACCAGTCTGGAGCACCTTGCCCTTGGTCATTTGGGTGTCAGCCAAGATGTAGTGGTAGAGGCCGTGCTGATCCTTGACGCGGGCAATCCGTGCACTGCGGTTTGGATCGTACTCGATCTCCTCTACCGTCAGCGTCAAGCCAGCAGCCAAGCGATGGTCGAGCAAGCGGTAGTGCCGCTTGACACCACCACCACGATGCCGGACGGTGATCTTACCCGTGTTATTGCGGCCAGCCTTTTGCTTGCCAGCCTTGATAAGGCTCTTGAGTGGCTTGCGAGTCGTCACATCGCTCAAATCTTGCGATGTCATGCCGCGGCGGGCGGGAGTGGTTGGGTTGTACTGCTTAATCGGCATTACTTATCCTCCTTCTGCTCTGTTTGCGGCTGTTGCTCTTCGGTCTCAAACACCTTAATCTCGCCTTCACTTAGGCGCACGTACGCCTTTTTGCTGTCGCGGCGATGTGTGGTGCCCGGGTAGCGGCGCTTGCCTCGGCTGTAGCGAATAGCTTTGCCGCTTTGCACGGCGGTAGTAACATTGGCTACCTTGGTGCCGTCATATTGCGCTTCGACAGCCGCAGCGATCTGCTGCTTGTTAGCCGACAGCGGCACATCAAAGATGTAGGTGTTTTGGCTCGTGATGAGCCGGTAGGATTTTTCGGTGGCGCGGGGAGTGACTAATACGAGTTGCATTTATTTGTCCTCCTGTGCGAGCCACGCCGTAATAACATCCAGCGCCTGAGGCGACAGGACGATATGGTCGGCATTAAGAATGTAATAGACATTGAGATACATCGCACTCACAGCCAGCACCTGCTGAAGGTTGGCGGTGGAGCGAATCAGCTCGGGCGACTTCTCGCCAGCGACGAGCAGCACTTTGCGCTCGAGCTTGAACTGGCGGAGAAACGTCGCAGCGTCTTTGGTCTTGCCAGTTACCTTGTCCTCAAAAGGCAAGACCTGAATCTTGCCAGCCTGGTGAGCCAGTGTGAGAGCTTGGCGGATGGCGACACGTTTGCTGGTCTTGGATAGCTTCTTGCGGTAGTTCTCGTTGCCGCGTGGGCCAAAGACCACACCACCGCCCCGCCAAATTGGGTTACGGATACTGCCGAAGCGAGCTCGGCCAGTGCCCTTCTGCCGCCATGGCTTCTTGCCACCACCGCGGACTTCGCCCCGCTGCAAGGTGGTTGCACTTGCCTGGCGGGCGTTTGCCAAGAACGCGTCGTATGCGAGCTTGAGCAGCTCGTGGTTCGGCACATCGACGCCGAAGACGCTCATTGGCAAGGTTGCTTTTGCTGGCTTGGTAGATTCAGCCATTACTTAGCACCTCCTAGGATAATTAAGCCCTTCTTGGGGCCTGGGACAGCGCCTTTGACACCAATCAAGTTATCCTCAGCCGAGATAAACTCAACCGTCAGATTCTTAACGGTGACGCGCTCATGGCCCATCTGGCCTGCCATGCGCTTCCCTTTGAAAATCTTTTGTGGGTACATGCTACCGATCGAACCGACCTTACGCGTGTTGCCCTTACCACCGTGGGTTTTGCGGTGGCGCTTAAAGTTGTGCCGTTTGATCGTACCGGCCCAACCTTTACCCTTGCTGATGCCCGTGACATCCACGACATCGCCGAGCGCAAACTCCGTAACGCTCCATGTGTCGCCCACCTTGACATCGCCAAGGTCATCGACACGAAATTCCCGAATATGCTTCGGGGTGACACCGGCTGGCTTCACATGCCCAGCCACGGCCTTGCTCAGGTTCTTACCCGCACCATACGCCACCTGCACTGCGTTGTAGCCGTCTGTCTCGACGGACTTGACCTGAGTCGCAGCGACAGGCCCAGCCTGGATAAGCGTGACAGGAATCGTCGTGCCATCCTGGCTGATGATTTGGGTCATACCAATCTTGGTACCGAGAAGTGCTTTCATTGCCCTCTTGCTCCCATGTAAAATCCCCGGCGACTAGCAGTATCTTGGCACCAGCGCTGCGTGGCTACACACTTTGCTAGCCAAGACTTACCAATTCGTCCTGGGATGAGTTGCTATTACGTAATAAATTACAGCTACCATAGTACCATAGAATGGGGGAAGAAAGCAAGAGGGCGTAGGAGATCAAGAGCAATACAGTAGAGCACCAACCGTAGCAGCATATTGGTGTGTCGTAGAATCATTATCACCCCATCTACACCATCGCCACTATGCTACAATATAATGCGTTAATGCGTCACTCAACCTCCTTACCTACCTCTGTCGATACGTGGCTTGCTGCGGCGGCTGCCCAGCTGCGGACAGCTGGTATTGCTAGCAGCCGGCTCGATAGTGAGCTCTTGCTGAGCCATGTGCTACAGCGGCCTCGACACTGGCTTCATGCCCACGGCGATAGCGTACTCTCACAGGCACACCAGATGCAGGTGGAGCAGCTCCTTACCCGCCGCCTCCAGCATGAGCCACTGGCCTACCTGGTGGGGTACAAAGAATTCTATGGGCGCGATTTCGTCGTTTTGCCCGCTGTGCTGGTGCCCCGGCCCGAGACAGAGCAGATGATTGCCCTCCTGCTGCAGCTCATCCAGCCCACCCAGCGCACCATTGCTGATGTTGGCACTGGCAGCGGCATTCTCGCCATCACAGCACAGCTCGAGCTCTCACAGTGCCAAGTTGATGCGTACGATATCAGCCCAGAGGCCCTCACCATCGCTCAGCGCAACGCGCAGCAGCACGGCGCTACCTCTGTTAAATTCATCCAGAGCGACCTCCTCGCGGCAGCGCAGCAGCGCTATGATGTCATTCTTGCCAATCTCCCCTACGTCGATCCCACCTGGCAGCGCGACGACCGCGAGACAGCGCACGAGCCAACCCTGGCACTCTTTGCCGAGGACGATGGGCTCGCCCTCATCTCTACCCTCCTCGCTCAGACGGAGCAATGGCTCGCGCCCAGCGGTCTGCTCATCCTCGAGGCCGACCCCTGCCAGCACTCACGCATCATCGTGCGCGCCGCCGTGCACCAGCTCACTCATATGCGGAGCGAGGGGTATGCGCTGGCCTTCACAAAATAGCGATAAGCTATCCTACCAACTGCAATGCACGCTTTGCCATTTGTTCTGCAATATGTATAGCCGTTAACCCCCAGCGCTCATGCCATGGCAGCATGCTACGCACCTTGTTGAGCGCTTGGTGAGCGTAATGTTCTGGCGACTGGACTGTCGCGTGCTGGAGTAGTGCACACACCTCGGCCAGTTCTTGGCCATCTACCTCTGTTGACTGTGCTTTATCTATTGGTACAAATGCATCATCTGTATCGGCAGTATCGTGCTCATAGCAAAATATCTGTGGATCAGCCAGTAATGTGTTGCTGTGGCTAGTCGTATCGAGACAATACAACCGCACCTTGCCAGTGTATATGCCATCTTCGTCCACCTCATGCATAATAATATACGGGTCGCGCACCCGGCCATCATCATCCAAAGCAGCCCGGGCACTCAGGGTGAGGCGCTGCCCACTATCAGTTTTGTGGCCAAAGTATACACTGCGCACCTCACCACCGTCGTAGCGCTGCCGGTCAGCCGCACCACGTCGGCGCGCACTTCTATACTGGGTAGTAATAATATCCTGGACGACTGCGGTGAGCTGCTCAGCCAATAAGCCCGGCTGCTCGTGCTGGCCTGGCGGTGCAAGCTCAGCGCCAGTATTGGTTGCGTGTGACGGGAGATGCAAAGCATCGCCCGCGCGGGGTGGTGTGTTGTATGTCATGTTGTTCCCTCTGTTTGTTAGATATACGTCCCTCTTAGCATACTATAGAAGCATACTCCAAGGCAAATAACAGAGGTGAACAAATGAACAATTTTATACCATATTCAGAATAATTCTAATATAGCTCCCTGTACTCTGCCGTGGCGATCAGTTCACGTAGCTTTAGAACCAAAAACCACCCATCAGTTGGGTGGTTTCTTGTTGCTATTGCTCAATACACCGTGATTATTTGATCGATGTGATCATAATGCGGCTGTATTGCTGGCGATGGCCACGCTCTTTGTGGACGCGCTTTTTGGCTTTGTAGCGAATGACGCGGATTTTGTCGCCCTTAACGAGCGCTTCTACGACCTCAGCCTTGACCTTGACGCCTGCAACGTGCGGCGTACCAACAGTGGTCGTCTCGCCATCGATGGTCAGGAGTGCATCGGCTTCGAGCGCTTTTGTGCCGTCCGGGAGGCGGTCCACCAGGAGGGTCTCTTTTTCGGCGACGAGATACTGCTTGCCGCCAAGCTGAATGACTGCTTTCATCTGATTCCTTATAATTATTAATACTTCCGACTGATTGTAGCAGAGACGGCAGCGGATGTCAAAGTTGGTACACCTAACTATCATTACTCACCAGCCGCTGCACCACCGCTGGCAGCTCCGCCTCACTGCGCCATACCTCCGTCCGCGTGGCGATGAGCTCATCGCTGAGGTAGCTCTGCTGACCCACGCTGTGGTGCTGCGCCAGGGCGATTGGCTTGCCCAGCGCCAGCGCCGCCCCTACCTCCATAAGCATCCCTTCGCTGCGCCGTGGCGATGCTTGGACTACCAGCACCATATCGTACTGCGGCAGCACACTCAGCGCACGGCGGATGAATTCACCTGGCGTATGGTAGCTAGGCCAGGCTGGGTCGAAAAGATTGCAATACACCGCACAGCCCACCTGCTCGAGCGCTGCCACCACTGTGCGCATCCGTGCCCGCACCACCGCCTCGTCCTCACCGGTAAAGGCATAGGAGCAAAAAACGGCGGGCGGGGTGGCTGGTGGTGTGGAGTTCATATATATAGTATACGCTACTACGGCACAGGGTTATATCCTGTTATTTTTCGTATTATTTTTCACGATTTTTGCCTCTGTTGCGGGCCGATTTTTCACAAATCTTATTTCACATCCTGTCATATCTATGCTACGCTGGGTAGTATGAGTATGAAGAGACTCGTGTATGGCATAGCTGGTACAATGATCGTCTTCGCAGGCGCGGGCGTCATCGTAGCAGCCCAGCCAAAGAGTGGTTCGTCAGCGCCTGCATACAATGCAACGAGTGCAACAACCGGTGGACATATGGCCAAGGCATTAGCGCCGTCCGACCAGCCATCTGCCCAGACACTCGCCCAGCGCAACCAAGCTATCAAAATAATCATCGCTTCCAACGCTTCTCCCAAGGCTATCAAGCCAGCGTCGAAGCCCAGCGAGACACCAACGCCAACACCAGCCGCAGAGCAAAAGCCAACCGCAACCAACGGCGCTTCGTCTGGCTCAAACACGCGCTCGAATAGCAACGCTCAAAAGGGCAACCCATCAAACAATAAGTCAAACTCCAACTCCAACACGCCATCGCCAGAGTTTGTCGACCGCGTCTTTGCAACGGTCAACAAGGAGCGGGCAGCCCGTTCACTCGGCGCTGTGCAGCGCATCGAGCAGATCGATACTAGCTCACGCGCCCAGTCGGCGTACAATGCGCAGATTAATAAGCTCAGCCACGATGGCGGCCTCGACCGCCTGAAGCAACTCTACACCTGCCGCACCAGTGGTGAGATTCTCGAGCTCGTGCCCATCTCATACAATGAGCAGCAAGCTACCAATGTCTGGATCAATTCCCCACCACACAACAAGATCATGTTCTCGGGCGATTACGACAAAGCTGGCATTGGCCTAACGCAAAAAGGCGACCAATATTACATTGCCATGCAGTTCTGCCGCTAGGAGAGGATAAGCAAGAATATCAATATCTGAAAGAAACACTTGCCGAGAATAGAAAAAAACCAGCTATCATGGCTGGTTTTTTACTGTTCAGAAGAACGTCGACCTTAGTTGAATCTCAAAGTCCTCTTGGTAGCTTCACACTTTTTATCGTTCCTTCTCTTGAAAATAAAAGCTGACGACGCTCCCAAGAGTGACCTCAATACCAAAACAAATACTAGTTATGCAACCAGTTCCTGATCTACCTGCCTGAAGCGGTAGAAGGGCGGCTGAGGCTAAAAGCGAAGCCTTAGAGGCCAATCACTTCAACTACTCATCATCAAGCGACTCCGCCCCATTCAGAACCTTCCAGAGCTCTCGCACTTCGGCGCCGCTCACCACTTGATCGCCTCGGCTGATCCGTTGGCTCTCACCAATCGTGCGAGTGGCAGGCTGGCCACTATATGCCGGGCCAATCAGTGAGCGCACCACCCGCTGGCGATAACCTTCTGTAATAATGCGATAGCGCAGCTGCTTCGGGCCACTCACCAGGCTTACCTCCTGTGTTGTCGCAGCTATTGCATTGTCGCTTAGACTTGGCTGTAGCGGCTCACGCCAAAATGTCGCCGTCTCAACATCCGCCTGCAATCGCGAGCCATCGGCATATGGTGCTGCGAGCCTGAGGATGGCACGACTCTGGCCTGGCAGCAGAGGCGAATCAGCCCCTTCTGCTAGCGTTGTCTCATCTACTCGGCTACCATGTATGCCTACCCGGTCAGCAAATTTCGTCATCATATGCAAGGCAATCTGGCTTAGCTGCGCCACTGCCGCCGCTTGGTCGGCTGCTGTCACTCGTTCGCGCGGGGTGCTATATAAGGTGGAGAATGCTTCTTGGGCTTGAGTTCGTGTCATTTGGCTGTCTTTCTGTCGCAGTACGCGGCGCATTATATTAGCAATAAAACAGGGGGTATCTCGATGATTGAATAATATCGCATTCTCTTCCCCACCTCCTCTGAAGTACTACAAAATGCCCTAGATTTAGCCTTTTAGAGCTGATGGAATTAACGGCCATCATACTCCATTCGTTAAAGGCAAATTGGCGCAAGAAAAAACGAAGCTTTCAGCTCAGCGCCTACGCTACTCAATCGTCTTCTCAAACACGGTCGTGTTATAGATCGTTGCGCCCTTGTGGAGATAAAAGCGGTGGGCGGCTTGGCGCTTGGGGTTGGAGGTGAAGGTGAGCTTGGTCGCACCGTGCTGCCGGCCCCAGCTCAGCATCGCATCCCACAGCCGCGAGCCAACCCCCTTGCCCTGCACCGATGGGTCGGTCACGAAATCATCCAGGTAAATCTTGCGCCCAGCGATTGGCCCCACCAGCAGCGCGAGTGTTGCCATGCCCACCACCTTGCCGTCAAGGCGGGCCAAGAGCAGCGTTTGGTTCTCAGCAGCGATCACTGCTTCTAGTGCCTGGCGCAAAGCGTCTATCGCCGCTGCATCAGAGGTAGTTGGAGTAGTTGGCGCGGTTGTTCCGGCTTGGTGCAGCACATCGCCCAGTGCTGCGATTGCCGCCACATCAGCTTGGCTGACGGCGGTTGCCTGTTCGATTATGAGTTCTTCCATATATCAATTATACTACAAGTATGAATCAGCGTATACTCACCCTCCGCGATGCGCTCGCCACTCACCCACCACGCATCGCCTACCCAGAAGGCACCAACCCCATTATCCTCAGCGCCGTACGCCAGCTGGCTGATTGGCACGCCGCTCGGCCTGTGCTTGTAGCAGACAGCCCAACTGCTGTCAAGCAGGCCGCTGCCGATGCAGGTATCTCGCTCGAAGATATCGAGACTATGATGGTGCCCCACCAAGACGATACTGCATCGGCAAATACCACTGACACGCCTCCCCTTACCCCACTCACCTACGCAGCTCAGCTGCTCCACGATGGCACGTATGATGCTATGGTGGCCGGCATTGATCACCCCACCGCTGCGGTGCTGCGGGCTGCGCTGAAGGTCGTTGGCCTGGCACCAGGGGTGCGCTATGCATCGAGCTTCTTCGTGATGGATATGCCCCACTTCGCTTGCGGAGAGAATGGCTTACTCATCTTTGCCGACTGCGGGATGAACATCACACCAGATGCCGCTGGCCTAGCTGCCATTGCCGAGGCCAGCGCCTTGAGTGCCACCCGGCTTGGCTGGCAGCCCCGCGTTGCGCTGCTTTCCTACTCGACGCTCGGCAGTGCTGGCGGCCAAAGTGTCGAAACAATTCGCCGCGCACTCGCAGAGGTACAAGCCCACCAGCCAGAGCTCCTCATCGATGGTGAGCTCCAGCTTGACGCCGCTCTTGTCCCCGCCATTGGCTACAAAAAAGCCCCCGCCAGCCCCGTCGCTGGCCAGGCAAACGTCCTCGTCTTCCCCGATCTCAACTCCGGCAACATTGCCTACAAGCTCGCCGAGCACCTGGCTGGTGGCCACGCCTACGGCCCTATCCTGCAAGGCTTCGCACGACCAATCAGCGACCTATCGCGTGGCTCGAGTGTCGATGATGTGATTGGCGCGAGCTTGATCGTTGGTAGTATGACGGCTGAATAGATTACGCTATTCGTTCATGCTGAGTGGTGATTTTTTGCTTGCTTTTTGCAAGTGATTGTCGGGCTGCGTTCCTTTTGCACTCTCTTTTGCAGCGATTATTTTGGCTTACCTATTGCCCTCGTGCGGCGCCAAAATGTCTTTCTGCTACTTACTTTTTCCACTGCCCCACAGCATAATGACCGAGCTTTTTTGCTTGCATATTGCAAGCAAAATGTCTCCCTCTTTGTAAGATTCATACCCATACATGCCCTGCTATCAAGCAGTACACAGCACTATTCTCTCCGCACAATATACAATTATATTGAATATAAATAAAAAGTATTCAACAGTATATTGTATAATCGACCCAAACTCCTATACCTACCACACCATCAATATACTGCTATCTATTAATTGCAATGAATAAACTTAGTGTTCGATTCAGGAATATAACAGTGGTAGAAGTTGCACAAAATCTTATCTATGAGATTGCAAAAATTCGCACAGTGCTGCAATTGGTTTAATAATGTGATACGTCGCTGCATCTTCCTCGGGCAGTAGCTCTGCCCGTGTCCGGTCATTGTAGCCATCTGGGCAAAATATTTTATCCCAGCCAAAGCCACCATCGCCACGCGGATGCACTGCAATACTGCCTGGTAGCTCACTGCGAAAAACGTGCATCTCGTGGCCATCATAGTAACCAAACACACCTACCGCCAGTGCCGATCGATCATCAAATCCATCAAGCATACGGCATAATTTTTCTAGTCCATCTGGCGCTTCGACGAAGAATTTAATGAACGGCCCAGGCAATCCATTCAGCGCCGCAAACCCCAGCGACACATCTTCAACAAGAACAGGCTGCTGGGCAATCTCATACGCTTCACGCACTTTGTGCCGAACGACCTCCTCGGGCGAAGACGATTGAATCTCTACCAAATCAATCTTGCGATGTTCTAGTGGCATACCAAGCATGCGCGCGAGATAATCGGCCTTGTGCTGGTTGCCCGTGATGAATAGTGGTTGCTGCATCATTCGTCTCCTTCGTGCTTCTCTTCCCGATATTTCTCTGGCTGTGCCCGAAAGACCTCGACCCATTTGCTATCTTCCGCTAGGTCGTTGTACGCAATATAATAGCGTTTTTGAAAACCACCAGCGTGCGCAGCTTTGCGCGTCACTGCGTCTTGCACCTGCTGTGGCGAGAAGCCAAAATCATCGCGCAGCGCATCGAGAACAGCCTGCACATCCGCCAGCTCCTGCAGCGCCTCTTCTAGCCTATCATCGCCCAGTGGAATTTCGTTTGCCTCCTCATGAATCTTACGCTGTAACTCACGGCGATACGCCGCGCGATCCAATTGATAATACTCTGTGTGGAGCACCTGCGGGTCGGCCTTGCATTTCTCGACAACCTTGTCGCGCACGAGCTTCTCGAGATAGAATCGCACCATTGCCTTGTCCTCCTTATCTGTTGGTTGTTGGGTTCCTTTTGGGGTTATACAGCCTACTATCAAGAGTTGCTATTATCTCACAAGTATTTCATCATGAATTTTGCTCATCATCATTCATGATATTATTCTCACTTGCATTTTGCAATTCATCCCGTAGACGCATCCAGATCTTGCCAAGCTCATTGCGCCCAGCATGGTCGCTACCCCAACCCCAAAAGCTATCATCGTCATTCATCTCCACAATATATCGATCGCCCGATGCAATGAGTGTCTCGCGCACAAGATCGTGCTGAGCAAGCTTGCAGCGTACAATTTCTTCCATAATTGCCACCTTCTTATCGTCCCAATTGGGATCTTCCTCAGCCTTGTGCTGGTTGGCAAAGTCGGATGCCAAGCGTGGTGAGCGGCACGCACGCACCTGCTCTGCCAGCGCTAGGTTGGTATCGAAAAAATGCGCCGCTTGGTAGGCATGTTCGCTCGTGGGGTACAGCACGCCGCGCCACTCAATTTGGCATGGCGCAAAGTTATCAAAGACATACCAGCCATCTAAGAAAAAGCCAGCCATAGTTGATTTATTGTGTATATTTTCTGTCATATTCATAATACTACCTCTGTTATAGACTGATATCTAGTGTGATTTTGCTCTTGTTGTTATTAATTTCTATTATTTATCATTTCTCCTTTTTAGAATCATATTTTTGAATCATAGTGTGATATGTTCAGATAATTCTATGCGCTTATTTTCACTTGCATTTTGCAAGCTAGCCGATTACGTGTGCGGCGTCGTATAACTCTTACGCGTGGTTTATTTGGTTCATAAGTTGCTTGTGACCCAGCACCATATATAGTCCATACCCTGCGGTTGCGAGTGCCCCACCAATGCTGCTGATAGCATAGACCGCTTGCCACGAAGTACTCGACGCGAAGGCAAGGTAGAACCCAATCAATGCCGTGCAGATGGGGAGAGGCGCAAGATAATAATCAATCGTCCGGCCAAAGATCTTCGCCTGCGGAATGAAGTGCAGCCCAACAATCAACACAAGTGCTGGCATGATATAAATCTGCTGCTGGAATATACCAAGCAACGCAAGGATAACCCACAGCGGTGTATACGACACGGTACTCAGCAGCTGCATCTGCTTAGCGATCCGTTTGCTGACTGGCGTTGGTGCTGGCTTGGGCAATTTTTTCGTCACACGGATATGCTGCACGCCGCAAAAAATCAGCCATGCCGCATACACACCAAATAGTGCAAAAACCGCCCAGCCAATAACACCCCATGCTACACCAAACCACACAGCATACACGAGCATAAAGGTTGCCATGAGAATTGGAAACGGCGCCATGCTTTTCGCTGCAGCGATTAATTCGTCTCTTTGCGGTTGTTCTGGAGTTGCCATATATCTTTCTCCTGTTTATTGGATAAGTGTTAAAAATTGCCCTTCGGTGAGGATCATTGTACCATACTTCTCTGCCTTGGCTCGCTTGCTCGCACCAACTTTGCCACCAGCAACGAGGTAGGTGGTGTCTTTACTGACACTGCTCTGGAAGGTGCCACCCAGAGCACGGATTTTTTCGGCCGCTTGGTCGCGACTCATTGCTTGCAATGTGCCAGTAATGGCGAATTTTTGACCAGCGAGTTGCTGCGATGATTGCACGAGCCGTGGCACGACACCGCACTGAGCAAATTTATCCAGCAAGGCACTATTATCTGCATCACTGAACCACGCGACGATCGATTCAGCCACTACCACGCCGATGCCATCAATCACCTGCAGCTCATCAAGCGTGGCAGAGCGTAGGAAGCCAAGCAATTGCTTGTCATTTGCAAGTGTACTGGCGGGTGTTTGCGATTTATCATGTAATGCATTCTTTTCTGAATTATTACGATTATTGTTCACACTGCCTTGCTGAGGCATATCGTTTTTTGAATTATCTGCAAAATATTTCACGATATCAATTGCCGTTTGCGCACCCACGTGGCGGATGCCGAGGCCATAGAGGAAACGCTCAAGTGCTGGGTGCTTTGCAACAGCAATGGCATCGATAAGCTTCTGCGCCGAAACCTCGGCGAAGCGATCGAGCTGGAGAAGATCCTCCTTCCTTAGTGTATAAATATCAGCTAAGTCGTGCACCAAGCCAGCCTCGACCAATGCAGCGACATTCTTCTCACCAAGTGTGTCGATATCCAGCGCCCCCTTGGAGGCAAAGTGCGTGAGGGCGCGTGTGAGAATGAGCGAACTACTAGCACCACGCACTCGGTACACTGCCTCGCCAGCGGGCCGCTCAAACTGCAGCTCGGGGTATTGGCGCTGGAGCTCAGCTGGGTAGTCAATCGGCTCGGTATTGGCTGGGCGCAGCTCTGGCAGCACCCGCTCGACCTGCGGGATGATATCGCCCGCCTTGAAGATGACTACGGTGTCGCCGCGCCGCACATCGAGTCGGGCAATCTCGTCGGCATTGTGCAGGCTGGCGTGCTGCACCGTCGTGCCAGCCACGACGACTGGGTCGAACACCGCCACTGGTGTGGCAGCACCTGTCCGGCCAATGCTAATGACGATATCGCGCACGATGGTAGTGGCTTGCTCGGCCGCATATTTGTAGGCCACTGCACCACGCGGGTTCTTACCCACCATGCCGAGGCGGTCGTAGAGAGCGCGATTGTTGATCTTGATTACGAGGCCATCCGTATTGAACGGCAAATCACGGCGCTGCTCACCCCACTGCTGGACGAAATTCATTACCTCGGCTAGATTCGTAAAGACAGCCGCTTGCTGGTTGCGTGTGATACCTAGTGCTGTCAAGGCGTCATAAGCGTAGCTATTGGTCGGCACCTCAGCCGCGTCATCACGGATGACATCGTAACCCCGAAAATGGAGTGGGCGCTGCGCCACGAGTGCTGGGTCAAGCTGGCGGATAGTGCCAGCCGCGAGGTTACGCGGGTTGGCAAAGGCTGGCTGGCCAGCAGCTTGCTGTCGCCTATTAAGCGCTGCAAAGTCGCGCTTGAGCATGACGATTTCCCCCCGGATCTCCGTCCTGCCCTGCAGCAAGTGCTCAAAGCCCGGTGCTTCACGCAGACGTAGCGGCACATTGCGAATCGTCCGCACATTATTCGTTACATCTTCGCCAACGTAGCTATCACCCCGTGTGACGGCCTGCACCAGCACGCCATCATTATAGATAAGCGCGCAGGCCAAGCCATCCATCTTGATATCGGCAAAAAACTCGTGCCTGTGGCCCGGCAAGAGTTTATCCATACGCTGCACCCACGCCTCGACCTCCGCTGTGTCGAAAACGTCGTTGAGGCTGACCATCCGCCGGCGGTGCTGCACCTTGGCAAAGCCACCTTTGAGGACGTTGCCAACCCGCTGGGTGGGCGAATCGGGCGTGATGAGCGCCGGGTGCGCAGCTTCGAGCTGCTTAAGCTCGGCAAAGAGGCTGTCGTACACCGCGTCGCTCACGCTGGGTGCGTCGAGCACATGATATTCGTAGCTATAGCGATTGAGCAGCTGGCGCAGTTCAGCACTGCGCTGAGCTGGCGATGAGGTGGGTGATACTGTGTGTTTGTCTTGTGTCATAGTGGTTCCTTACTGCTTTAGTATAGCGGAATTTGGCGGTGGGCGCAGCTTTTTTAAGAGAAGATTTAGTATAACCATCCTGCAAGATTGGTGTGTATCTGATCTAGAGCCCCTTGCGTTCTCTCACGCTCTCCCTCCCTACACTCCCTCCTCCGGAACGCTATAAGGGTCGATACTTCCCAAGTATCGACCTCTTGCGTTGGGCTGAGAATCTGTCAGCACAATGACAGATTCTCACACTCCATCGGATGAAGTGATGGGGAGGGTGAGCTAACGCAAGGAGAGCAAAATTTTTAAGATTCACATTCGATATTACCCTGTTAGAGAATGCAATATACAATGACAACTTGCCCCGCCATTGAATTCGAGAGTGCTATTAGTAAGTATAAGACGAAGAACCTCAGCTTTTTGCTATCACAAAAGCCACTACGCGGCCAAGCAAAGCCCCTCTCCACTATCAATTGCTCACATTACTCGCCCAAAACTAGGCCTCAAGCAATACTATTGCGAGAGTCGCCCACCCTACGCTGGCGCGGCCGTATCATCAACAATCTTGCGATAAAGGAGGTAGATATACGCTGCGCACCACACTACCGTCACCGAGCTGATGAAGCCCGCCAGGACGGGCATCGTTGGCACAGAGGCGTACCATTGCCAGAGGTGCTTGAGCCAGGCATCAAGGAGAATAGCGGGGATCATCACCACACACCACAGCACTGCCACACTGCCAAACAGCCACAGCAGCCGGTACAAAATCCGCAGCCGTCGCCCTACCACCAGGTCACCCGCCGCTGCCAGCGCCCGCATGGGGTACATACCAGGCAGCGTCACTACCACAAGCGCAATGAAGGTGCTTGTGCTCCAATAGAGCGTCAGCACTGCCACAGTAGCTAGTAGCACATAGAAGAGCATCGAGCCAAAGCCTTCGCTAATTACCCCATTGCTCGACAGACCGATATACACCAGCGCCATCGCCCCCAGCGGGATAAGCTGCACGAGGAAGACGAGGACAATCATCAGCGTGGCTACCAGTGGTGCACAGGCATTATACAGCCCATCGCGCAGGCGTGGCGCTCGCCCTGCCTTGTACTCGCGTAATAGCCACACTGTGGTGAGCCACACCAGCAAAAAGCCCAGCACCACATAGAGCTGCTGGTCAGCGCTGAGGTTGCCACTACCCGTGCCAAAGGCCGTCACCATGAGGAGCCCTGCCTCGCCTAGCTTGCCCCAGGCACCAGTGAGAATATCTTTGCCCGACTCTGCCAGCATACTCTGCAGGCGGTCGTACATTGCTTGGTTGGTAATTGCCCCCAGCGCCAAGAGCAGCACGGCATAAAACACTGCTAAGAGGCACAACGTCCGCCAGTGCGCCCGCACCATCCGCATCACTTGCGCAGTGAAAGCGATATAGCCTGGCAATTGCAGCGACCGCGCATAGTCGCGCCGGCGGGTGCGATGGAAGCTCCGATGTGGTCGTCGCTGTTGTAAATTATGCAACCATTGGCGGCTACTCGCCACTACCCTGCCACCACAAGCCCGCCAGGTGCGCCAATGGAGGTTGGTGCGCCAGCTGGGCAGCGTCGATGGAGCATCATCCGCATGCGGCGAGCGAGCCTTTGCGGGAGCAGTGCCACGAGAGGATGGTGTTGCCTTTTTTGCAACGTTAGGGTGTTTTACCTCTGTTTTTGAACCATGCTTGCTCACGTGCGCTGCGGGAGCGGTGCGTGATGATGAGCGGCGAGTTGACTTTGTTTTTTTTGCCACAGGCACCACCCTACCATTTATTCATATCTTCGTTGAGGCGCTTGATGCGATCTTCGAGCGGCGGGTGGGTGCTAAACAACCGGCTAAA
Organism: uncultured Candidatus Saccharibacteria bacterium; assembly: GCA_938045445.1. Classification (GTDB taxonomy): domain Bacteria; phylum Patescibacteriota; class Saccharimonadia; order Saccharimonadales; family Saccharimonadaceae; genus Saccharimonas. The sequence goes on along the minus strand of CALIMM010000015.1, from coordinate 33,164 downwards.
GAACCCCGGCTTGAGCGGGTTCACCATAAACATATTAGCACTTGAGCTCACCTGCTTCTCCATTGGGCGAGTGTACATTTGCAGCTTGCCCAGTGCGCTCGCCAGGCCAGCTGGGTCGCGGGTGGTGAGCGCGCCAGTTGCATCAGCTAGGTACTCGCGCTGGCGACTCACTGCCATTTGCATAATGGCTGCCACGATGGGTGCAAGGATGATGGCGACAATACCAAGCACCAGCAGCACCGGGTTGGTCTCGCGGTTATCATTATCGCGGAACCACAGCATGCGCAGCGCAATGTCCGACACAAGGCCAATCGCACTCACCAAACCAAAGGTAATCATACTCACCCGAATATCGTAGTTTTGGACGTGCCCCATCTCGTGGGCCAGCACAGCAGTCAGCTCACGATCATCCATAATCTCCAGCAGGCCTGTCGTCACGCCCACAATGGCATGCTTGGGGTCGCGGCCAGTGGCAAAGGCGTTGGGCGCTGGGTCGTCGATAATATACACCTGCGGCATCGGTAGCCCCACGGTGATAGCAAGATTCTCAACGATGCGCCACAAACGGGGGTTATCCGCCTTGCGAATCTCCACCGCACCAGTCATACTCATGGCAAGCTTAGAAGCGATGAAATACTGCACCAATGCATAAATCAGCGCCCCGATAAACGTCCCCCAAAAGATCGTCAGGTTGCCCTGCATGCCGCGGCTATTCACAATCAACTGCGCCGCCAGGCCAATCACCGCCACCATCGCGACGAAGACGATCATCAAAATAACTGTATTACGTTTGTTGTGTGCAATTGCTCTGTACATAGATATATTGTAGCAGATAATGGTGGTTTTGCGAGGTGGAGCTAATGCTAAACAGTGGCGCTGTGAAATTCAAGTTATAAAAAACCGCCCTCCATCGAGAGCGGTTTCGCTATAGTGCGCGAGGTATCTAGAACTGCACTTGCACTGGGTTCTCGACGCTGGCGCGGTCTTCGACCTCGAAGAATTCGCGAGCCTTGAAGCCCAGCATGCCAGCCACGATGTTGGCGGGGAACATGGCAATGCGGGTGTTGAGGTCGCGCACACCACCGTTGTAGAAGCGGCGTGCAGCCTGGATCTTGTCCTCAGTATCCACCAGCTCTTGCTGCAGCTGGATGAAGTTTTGGTTGGCCTTGAGCTCTGGGTAAGCCTCTGCTACGGCAAACAAGCTCTTCAGAGCACCCTCGATCATATTCTCTGCCGCAGCCGTCTCTTGCACGCCTTGGGCATTCATGATGGCGCTGCGAGCCTCTGCCACGTTCTCGAAGACCTCCTTCTCGTGCGACGCATAGCCCTTCACAGTGCCCACTAAGTTCGGGATGAGGTCTGTTCGGCGCTTAAGCTGGACAGTAATGTCGCTCCAAGCTTCGTCCACGCGGATCTTCAGCTTGACCAAGCTGTTGTACGTTGCCCACATGAAGATGCCAAACAAAACGAGCAGGCCAATCACGCCGAGCAAAACGATTAATGCTATTGTCATAGTGTCGTTTCTCCTTTTTGGTTATAGCCTTATTATAGCAAATTGTGTGACTTATACTAGCCGCTATGGTAATTCTACAATAAATCTTGGGTTAGTGGCCAGCACGAATGCCGCCACACTCACCCTTCTGGCTATGTATACGAAAAACCACTCTCCTCAAGTGGTTTTCTCTGTTATATCATGCCTGGTGCGCAAGGCGGGAATCGAACCCGCACGGCTTTTGGCCAAGGGATTTTAAGTCCCTCGCGTCTACCAGTTCCGCCACTCGCGCTTGCTGTCGCACTTCTGGCATAGCAGCCATGTGCTGCTTGTATTATACTATGTTTATGAAGCAAATTGTAATAATTCACGGCGGATCAAGCTTTAATAGCTACGAAAATTACTTGAATAATCTAAAGAATAGCCAGCTGCAGTACGAACGGCTACTGTGGGCGCAAAAATGGCGTGACTGGCTGGCACAGGAAATCGTCGACGCCGATGTTTTGCTGCCAGATTTCCCTAATAAGCAAAATGCTCACTACGCTGAGTGGAAAATATACTTTGAAAAGTTATTACCTCTGCTTGGTGATGACGTTCAGCTGGTTGGTTATAGTTTGGGCGCAATGTTTTTGGCAAAGTACTTGCATGAATCACCACTGCATATGCCAGTCCGGCGGCTCGTGCTAGTTTCGCCGTGCTATGACGATGAATCGAATGAAGACCTCGGTAGCTTTCAGGTAGTAAGCGCCACAGGACTCGAAAAATCAGCAAAGGAGATCCACCTATTCCACAGTAAAGATGACCCGGTTGTGCCTTTTACAGAGCTTGCTAAATTTCAGCGAGACGTGCCGACTGCTCAGGCGCATATTTTCGAAGATCGCAATCATTTCTTCCAACCAACCTTCCCCGAGCTGCGCGATCTACTGATGTCATAACCTATTTTTACGAATCATGAAACCATGCTCAAAATGTGGCGAACACAAGCCAAAAAGCGACTTTTTCGTGAGGAACACTGCGACTGGCACACGCCATACCCAATGCAAGCAGTGTTACAAAGCTCAGCGCCGCACGACCCACGCTGAGCATTATCGCAAGAACCAAGCAGCCTACCAGCAGCGTGCCAAGCAGCGCCGCGAGCGACTACGCGTCGAATTTCGCCACAATATGCTTGCTTATTTGCGTGATAAATCGTGCGCAATCTGTGGCGAGAACGATATTCGTGTACTAGAGTTTGACCATATCGACCCAAAGTCGAAACGCTTTAGCATCTCGCAAGCAGTTCGGTTAGGTTACTCGTGGCCCGACGTTGTCACCGAAATGAAAAAATGCCGCATCCTCTGTGCGAATTGCCACAAGCGACACACCGCACAGCAAATGGGCTGGTATAAAGCATTCCAAAAATAATAACACATGGAGGCACCGAGCGGACTCGAACCGCTGTACGAGCTTTTGCAGAGCTCTGCCTAACCTCTCGGCCACGGCGCCACACCCCTATTATACCAAACTATATCTGTTCTTTGAACATCTCATAGAATGCACCGCGCTGCGCCATTAATGCGGCGGCAGTGCCATGCTCGACGATGCGGCCGTGGGCGATAACGTAGATAACATCTGCCTTCTTAACAGTGCTATAGCGGTGGCTAATGGTGATGATAGTCTTACCCTGCTTGGCAAAGAGGTGGCGAAAGATGCGTGCTTCGGCGGCGGCGTCAATAGCGCTGGTGGGCTCGTCAAGGATGATGATAGGCGCATTGCGATATAAGTTGCGCGCCAAAGCTAGGCGCTGCCACTGCCCACCAGATAGGTCGACCCCTGTTTCGTGGTCATCCGCCTCCATCCATTTGCTGATATAGCTGTTCCCACCATGAGGGAGCTTACGGACAAAATCGGCTGCCTCGGCCTGGCGCAGTGCAGCATCGCGGCGCGCTGCATCCACTGGCTGCGAGACATCGCCATACCAGACATTCTCGTGCGCCGTGGCGAAGTCGTAGCGGATGAATTCCTGCCCCAGCACGGCCAATTGCCGGTGCCATGCCGCTGGGTTGATGTGTCGGAGATCGTGCCCATCAATGGTAATGCTGCCTTTGCTGGGCTGATACAGGCCGGTGAGCAGCTTAACGAGCGTGCTCTTGCCAGCACCATTTTCGCCCACAATGGCAATATGCTGACCACGGCGAATCGTGAGAGAAATATCACGCAGCACCGCCGTCTGCGTGCCTGGATAGCAAAATGACACTTGCTGCACCGCGATCGCATCACGCAGCGTTACCTCATCGATGGTGGCTGCATGGCTTGCAACCGGCAGCGCCATAAACTGCTGGTAGTCTGTCATGGTGGCGAGGTCTTCGTCAATCATATTATAGGTACTGATGATGCTGTCCATCCCACTCATCACTCGCCCTACCATTTGCTGCACGAGCACAAATTGCCCAATTGGCTGGCGGTGTGCCACGATCTCCAGCACCACCCAAGCAAGCGCCACTACCTCTGCTGCTGCCTGGATAATCTCTCCGCCTAGGCGCTGCCCCATAAAGCGGCGCTCGTAGCCAAGCACCCGCAGCCGATCTTTATCCCGCAGTGCTGCTCGCTCGCCAAGTAGATGGTGGATCACTCCATAGAGGCGCAGCTCGGCAATGAAGTTCGGCCGGCTAAGGATGTGCTCGATCCACGCCATGCGCCGCCGCGTACCCACCTGATCGCGCCAGTGGCCGGCCTGCAAACGCGACAGTCGCACCTGCACCACACTACTTGGCACAAGCGCCACGAGCACGAGTAGTCCCAGCCACCAGCTCACCATCACTATCATCCATAGGCTCGTTGCCAGCGATACCAGCGCTGTCAGCATTCGCACCAGTTGGATAAAGAGGTACGAAAATGACTGGACGAAGCGCTGCGCTTTATCAAACATATCAATGGTCGCAGGGTCGTCGTAGCGCCAAAAATCCAGCGCGTGGAGGCGGGCATACATATGGTCGCTCATGGCCGCCTCGATGCGGTAGCGCGACACTTGATCATGATACCCCTGCACCACCGACCATACACTCGCCACCACACCCAGCACTACAGTCGTCACCACATAGTTAAGGAGCTGCTGCGGCTGCCCACCCGTTGCATATGCCTCGGCCAAAGCCGTTGTGGTAAGAGCGGCGTAGTAGGCCGTGGCCAGTGGCAGCACCGCCGACAACACTGCTCCCACTGCTTGGACGACGATCGTCAGCGGTGCCTCCCGCCAAATAATCCGCACCACTAGCCACAACCCCGCCAGACGTTGGCGTAGTGAGGGGGTAGGTGTGGTGGGTAGTTTGGTCATGATCGTCAATTATTTCGTCGGCTTATAGCCTTATTGCAGTGATTGCCGCTCTGTATTTTTTTAATCTTTTGGAGAAAAACATGGGTGAGAGGAAGCGATCGAGCGAGGGGCTGGCTTTTAATACTCCCTACTGGTAGCCAGCCTCACACATTGACTGCGTAATATGTTGATAAAACGAGCGCTTCTACTTGTTTTGCGGCTAGCCTCTCAATGTTTTCTTGCTCGGTGGGTATGCTGGGCTGGCACAAGGAGTGAGTATGGCTATAGAAACTCAAATCTTGCCCAGCTACCAAGCTCGAGTGACGCCTCACGACTGATGCGCCACCCGTTTGCTTGGTAGGCGTCTCTCGCAGACCTATGCTTTCGCCAGGCTCACCTGCAGCTCAGCGCCGTCCACCGTGGCCGTTGTGTGGTAGAGTGCATCGGCCAGGTGCTGGGGCGCCATTGTGGCGAGGGTTTCGCTGGCGATGGTGGCCGCGTGTTCAGTCAGAGCTTGGTGCAGCTGCGCAGCTGCGTCACTAGCTGGTTGCGCCTGGCTTGGCACTGCCGGCTGGCTAGCACTGGCGGGCTCAGCCCCGACCGCGAGGTGCAGCATAATCCGATCATCCACCTGCAGCCCAGCCTTCTTGCGCGCACTCTGCACGTGGCGAATAACCTCACGCATCAAGCCTTCGCGCTTGAGCTCGGGGGTGATAGTATTATCAAGTATTGGCTTATCTGGTGTTTCGCCTAGCTCCTCAAGGAACTTAATATTCAGTTCTTCGCAAATGACATCCTCATACGGCTTGAGCTGCTGATAGTCGGTCTGGTTCATCGACAGCTTGAGTAGCGGTTGACGTACTTTGACACCTTGGGATGCGCGCTGCGATAAACCATCATTAATGACATCACGTACTGCTTTCATCTCAGCAATGATCTGCTCATCCACCGCGCCCGCTGGCAGCCAATCTTTCAGGTGGATCGACTCATCATCACCCGTCAGATTATGATACAGCTCCTCAGCCAAGAACGGCGTAAACGGCGCCAATAGGTAGCTCAAACGTACCAGTACATAATGTAGTGTGCGGTAGGCATCATTTTTATCACCATCATCCTCAGACTTCCAGAAGCGGCGGCGGCTGCGACGCACATACCAGTTGCTGGCGTCATCCAGGAATGGCAAAATCGGGCTCAGCGCATCGGGGATATTGTAGGCATCCATCTGCCGCTCAACCTCCACCACCAGCTCATGCAGGCGGCTGATAATCCAGATATCGAGCGGGTTGGTCACGGCGCCGATCGTCGCTTCATCTTCCGAAACATCTGCACGCGCCCGAGAATTGAGGTTATCAACATCAGGCAGATACGAGGACTGTTTGAGCGCAGCGAGTTCCGCAGTATCACCTGTGGTTGATGAGCGAGATTCCCGGTGCGCGGAAGCCGTTTCGGTGGATGATAGTGACGTATAAACCGGCTTGCCACTGAGCGGATCCACCAGCTCGCCGTCAAACTCCCAGCCATCAACTTCCGCATACATGGTGAAGAAATCATACATATTCCAGATCATACTGAGCTTGCGCGCCACATCGCCGACATCCTTATCGTGCAAAGCAAAATCCTCGCCGTTGAGCAGCGGGCTACTCAGCAGCAGGAAGCGCAAGCTATCAGCACTGAACTTATCCATCAGCTCGTTCGGGTCGGTAAAGTTACCGAGGGATTTACTCATCTTGCGGCCGTCATTACCCGCCACCACACCAGTGGTAATGACGTTGCTGTAGGCGTTTTTGTGCTGCGCGCCGGCCTCGCCAAAGGCACCGATCTCGGCCAAAGCGGCGTTGACGGCGTGCACATAGTAGAACCACGCCCGCACCTGGCCGATGTACTCAACGATGAAGTCCGCCGGGTAATTCTGCTCGAACTTGGCCTGGTTTTCAAACGGATAATGCAGCTGCGCAAACGGCATACTACCGCTCTCAAACCAACAGTCCAGTACCTTATCAATGCGGGTAAACGTTTCGCCGTCGATTTCAAAAGTAATGTCATCCACCCACGGGCGGTGGTAATCATCCAGCTCCACACCGCTCAGCTCCTGCAGCTCCGCGTACGAGCCAACCACCTTGACCGTACCGCGGTCGCCCTTCCACACTGGCATAGCCGTCGCCCAGAAGCGATCACGGCTCAGATTCCAATCCGGCGCTTGTTCGATATTCTTAGCAAAGCGGCCATGCTTGAGGTGGTGCGGGAACCAATTGATATGCTCATTTTGCTCCAGCATCAGCGGCTTTTGCCCCTGGATGTCAAAGAACCACGACGGAATCGCCCGGTACATGATGCGCTGCTTGCTGCGCGGGTTGAACGGGTATTCGTGACGAATGTACTCAATCTTCCACACCGCGCCCTTTTCCTTCAGGTCTTTGGCGATGAACTTGTTGTTATCCCACACTTCCAGACCTTTGTAATTGCTATCGGTGTAGTAGCCGTTGTCATCGATGACGTGGAAGGCGCTAATGCCGTGGCGCTTGGCCAGCTCAAAGTCGTCCTCGCCATAGGCCGGCGCAATATGCACGATGCCCGTACCCGACTCGTGTGACACGAAATCCGCCGCGTAAATGGTGTGGATTTTGTCATTCTGTGGCCAGGTCGAGCCCGTATCGAGCGGCTGATACTTCTTACCCACCAATTCGCTGCCGGGGAATTTGCGTAATACTTTGTAATCAAGCGGCTGGTGCTTTTCGTCCTGCAGCGTGCGCTCGAGGGCTTCTTCGGCGATGATCAGTTTTTCGCTTAGGGGTAGTATGATCTCTGGCGCCAAGCTCTTCTCCGCCGCAAAGAAATGCCCCTTACCTGGCTCATACTGCATCGACGCACCGAGCTCTTTGCCAAGTTGCGCAAAGCCCTGGTTAAGCACCTCAGCATCGTCCGAATAGACAATAGTCGGCCGCTGATCAATCTTCCGTCGCACCTGAGCAAGATCAACCGCAAGGCCAACATAGCCTGACTCCTGCTTCCATTGTTCATCACTACTGTTTGACACACCACACGCTGGCGCAATCATCGTCAGCGATGCAACCGTCACATTAGCATCCTGCAAATATTTCAAGAACGTTGCTGCACCCAGCGAATGCGTCACCACATGCGCATAAGTAAAGTCGTATTGCGCCAACTGCTCTACATTTTCTATTAAGTCTGGGTTATCGGGGTTAATGTGGTCAATGATTGTCACTGTATACCCCTGTTGCTCAAGCTGCTGCTTTAGTTGTGGATAGTACTCACGCGATGCGTAGGCATGCTTGCCCGAGAGCAAGAACACGTTTTTTGTACCCTTTGATACCTTCACTTCACAGTAGGTCATATCTGGGTTGACGGCTAGCATCAGGTTAGCCGGCAATGTCCATGGCGTGGTTGTCCAAGCCAAAACAGCAACGTCTTCATCATCCAGCTTAAACTTCACATACACACTCGGATCAGTTACCGTTTGGTAGGCATCGTTATCCATGGTCACTTCGGCCTTGCTGACAGGGGTAGCGAACTTGGTGTCGTACATCAGCACCTTTTCACCTTCGTAGATTTTGCCCGCCTCGTACAGCTGTTTAAACGCCCACCAGACGCTCTCCATAAAATCCTTGTCCATGGTGCGGTAGGCGCCCGTAAAGTCCACCCAGCGACCAATCCGGTCGATCACGCCCTGCCAGGTTTCACTATTGGCCACCATGCTTTCACGCGCCTTAGTGATGTATTTTTCCAGACTGATGGTTGGCAGTGGCTGACCGTCTTTGTCCAGCGGTGCCGGCTGGCCCGGGCAGGTCACAATCTGCCGCCGGTCGGTAATATTCAGCTGCTTTTCGACGAAATTCTCCGCCGGCAGGCCATGGCAATCCCAGCCCCAACGGCGCTCCACACGCTTACCCTTCATCGTCCAGTAGCGCGGCACCGCATCCTTAACGATTGAGCTCAGTAACGTACCATGATGCGGTACGCCAGTAATAAACGGCGGCCCGTCATAAAAGACATACGCATTATCCGCCGGCCGCTGCGCTACCGACTTCTGGAACGTCTGATCGTCCTTCCAGCGCTGCACCCAGTCCTTCTCGTATTCTGCCGCTCGGCGGCGTGTGCCATGTGTGAATTTCATTGATTTCCTCCTTGATTTATCTTATACTACTTGTTCAATTACATTAAGTCTTAACCAAATTGCTGTATACATATCATATTGCACCTCTGTAATATTCACGTATTGCCTGCGCCACTCGCCGATGCCCTTGCAGTGAGAAATGGATGCCATCAGGCGCATAATCGTCATGGTCGTTAAGTGGATTACTAATGGTTGTATGAGTAGCACATAGCTTTTTGTTGATGCACTGTAGCTTGCTGGCAAGCGGCGCATAGCACTGAACCGGCGTAATAGCAGGCGCGATATACCACACATTGCCACCGTTAGCCATGCCATTCTCGCTATCAGCCGCATAAGCTTGGGTATAGGCGCTATACCACTGTAAATCAGCCACGATTCGCTCGCTAGAAGCGCTTTCATTTTGTGCATCATTCACGCCAAGCGCGATGATCACCCCGCTCACCGGGCTTGCCTCTCGCAGTGCTATTTTGTAACCGATCTTGCCACCAAGATATGGCGCTTGCTCTGCATACTCCCCTGCTGTCCGCCCGCACAGCCCCGCTTGAATAATGTCATACTCATCACCGAGTAATTGCTGGAGGATATTTGACCATTGCTGTTTGGCAGCATAGCGCCCCAATAGAGCACCATTCTCACCAAAACCTTTGTCGCCCCAGACGTTCGAGTCACCGTAGATAAGGATTCTCCCAGGCTGCATCATCTCTTACCTCGCACTTGTTTTGTCATCAAATAATACTCGCCAGCCTCGTCAGTGCCATCTGTCCGGTGGTATATACTGGTGAAGGTTGGCTTGTCTGCCACTAATCGATACATATAGTCACGCTTCTCGTAGATACCCATCGCTCTCTTCTTGGTAATGTCTACCGCCAGGCCAACTCGGTCAAACCCTTGCCGGCACGCTTCATCCTCCGCTGCAGCGAGTAACTGCGAGGCAATACCACGACCACGATACTGCTCTGCCACCTCAAGTGCATTAATCTGCGGCAGGTCAGGGTATTCATCTTCAATCCTCACTGACGGCTCATCAATCTCTGGTCGCTCAGTCCAATCATGCCGCAGTGTCACCCGTCCCACATAACGGCCATCCGCCACTGCAGCAAACACCACCGCCTTGCCCTGCATAGCCAGCTCTGTAAGCGTTGCTTCATAGCGATCAGAAATGCCCATATCTTGCTTGAGTAACGCAAACTGCTCGCTGCCTGGCACGACCGCTGCAATACAGGCGGGTGCTTTCTCATAGGTACGCCGCTGCCAATATTCATGCATGGTTGTACTCCACTTCTTTTCGCTTTTGGTGTACAGAGTAGAGCGTTGCTTTTATTGCTGCATCAAGCGGCTGGGCTCGATACACATCTCTGTCGCTATAGCCAATTGCGCCATTATGGTTAGTATATAACGTGACATGTGGAATAATGAACTCTGCCTGAGGTATCAGTTCACGAATTGCATCACGCCACGCTTCAAGCTCGCCCCACTGGGCAAGTGCAATAATTGTCTCGCGACCCTTTGCATTGTCGACCAATCTACAGAACTCACCCGTCAATTCCGGCTTTGTCGTCATCGCTGCACCAGTCGTACGCGAGAGTTGCTCAAGCTGCTCATAGCCAGCTTCGTCCACCCCATACTCACCAAGTACCTCAAACAGTGACAGATGAAATTCATCGGTCTTTAGAAGCAAGCCCGCAACCTCCCGCGGAAAATTCATAGCGCGAATCATGTCAGTCATATCATACATAATGTAATCATATTCCCGATCGATTGCAAAGCTCGTCACACGATTATTCTGCGGCATAGTGCTCATCCTCTTTCCTTCATAACTCTACGCAACCTGCTGCGTGCATCTCGCAATGGCGCGCTGCAAGGCTGGCTTGTGGGCTGGTACCAGTGTGGCTGCTCCTTTTTATATAATTAAAAATCACCTCTCTTGACCTCGAGAATCCGCTGGGTTACGCGGACGGTACCATCTCGATTCCAAAAGAAGTGATTCTAGCATTTCCCGACAAAACGACAGAGATAGCCATACTCTTTCAGCACTTGATTATTGCCTTGTCGCAGCATGCGCGGCGGGGTCTATTCTTGGCTCCTTAGATTCACAGCTCGCCATAAAAATAACAAACCAATTTCTTCCCGCAGGCTTCGTGGGTGATAGCCACTCATTTTGCGCACAATAAGCTGCGCAAAAATGCCTCTGAGTCTATTATACCCAAGGCCCGCCCGATTGAAAAGCACCCGGTAGCCGCATTATCACATTTTATACTACCGAGCTTTGCAATAACGCAGCGCACCGAGGCGCATCACTTTCATTACTCTATATGAGCACCCAGCGCCGCACACTCCCCATACCGAAAGCACGCCACCACGTGGTCATTCACCATCCCCGCGGCCTGCATAAAGGCATAGCACGTCGTTGGGCCGACGAAAGCAAAGCCGTCCCGCTTGAGCTGTGCGCTCATTACTTGGGATGTAGCCGTATCGGCAGGCACATCGCTTGCAGTATGCCAGTGATTTTGCACTGGCGCACCACCCGCCAGGCCCCATAAGTACGCCTGCAAACTACCGTGCTGACGAGTGGCCTGCAGCGCCGCCTGGGCATTGGTGCGCGTTGCATAAATTTTGCGCCGGTTGCGGACGATGCGTGCGTCCTGGGTGAGCGCCTCCAGCTCCGCATCCGTCATGGCGGCTACTTTTGTGATGTCAAATTGGTAAAAGGCCTGCCGGTAGCCCGCCCGCTTGGCCAAAATTGTGCTCCAGCTTAGGCCAGCCTGCGCGCCCTCCAGGCAGAGCAGCTCAAATAATTTCTGGTCATCATACAGCGGCACACCCCACTCGGTGTCGTGGTAGGTGCGCTCGTTATCGCTACATTCAGCCCAGGGGCAGCGGTTCATAATTATAGTATAGCAAGAATACTTGGCACGGTATACTGGTATTCGCGGCGCTCTGGCTCACCCACTTCAAAGTATACCTTGCGCAAAAATCTTACTGTCACATTTTTATACTTTGTGTATGTGCCGTAGCCAAGGTAGACTTGCAAGACGCCGCTTGTATAAAGTTTGAATATTTTTATAACAATTCATTTTATTTATTTTTGCACGAAGGATGAATGGGTTGGCAAATTATATTCCTCCAGACACTATTTTTGCAAGTAGTATATTTTGCGTGCAGTATTAATAGTGTGTTTTTATTATTACTAGCGAGGCACATTCATCCACCATGCGTAATTTTGCAAAGCTATAGCAGCCCTTATCAATCGGCGCACATAAAAATCAAACACGCTGACGCATATTGCCAGGCCACTCTCACATCATCACAATGCCACAATCAATATGTGACGATGATTAATCCAGCAACGAGAAATTTTATCAATTACATATAGCGGACATGTAGCTCATTACTAATAGCATCAGCAAATTTTTTAAGCCAAGTACGAAGTTGAAAAATCGAGCAGTGTACTATCGTGCCAGCGCTACCCACACTCCACCGCCTGAGTGGTATATTAGTGCAAAAACAAACACGCTTCTCGTTATTATCAAGAAGCGTGTTGTAGCGAAGTATCGTTTTTCTATTATTTAATTTCGAGCTCACCAAGGACGCAGTCGCCGCGAATGTAGACCGTCTTTTTGGCAGTCTTGGCAGCGTTGGTTTTGTCGTCTACGCCGCCAAGGATGCTGGTGACCTGCGTCTTGACGATGACGTTGTCTGGAAAAATAATATTAATGCCACCGCACAGAACAAAAATATCAATCACCGCACCATCCTCTATCTTGGCTTGGCGTAGGTCAAGATCCACCCCGCCAAATACAGCTGAGAGCGAGTTACCTGCAAACTCGCCTTTTATCTTGCGCGTGTTGCCCGAGAAGGATGCGACCATATTATCATCCGTTGATTTTTTTGCACTGCCGCGTTGGCGCTGCGACAGATTAAAAATAATCGCTAGGCCAATTGTGATCAACACCAGCGGCCAAAGCATCCGCCAAATATTAATGTTGATATGCAAAAATGCATGGGCGCCAATCGTTAGGCCGATCACTACCCAGAGCACACCCCACAGCCAATTGCGATTGCGCAGCGTCAGCACACCAACCGTCATAAACCCAAGCGCGCACAAACCATACCAAAACTCTCGCCAGTAATGAAATTGCACGCCAAAGCTCTCGCTTAATAATATTCCACCCAGCGCCACAAACGCCGCGCCAGCACCAATGCGTAAAATTGTATTGTTCTTCATATCGCTAGCATACCATTATTATAGGTAGCACACAATAAGACCACCTCTGTCCCAACCACCACCGCAAAGCTGCCGATACACTGGTGAGGCGCTGCCCAAAAGTCCTTACTATATGCCAACCCATACTTCGCAAAGAGACACCATCCTCTCCTATCCATAATTATATAAACGTTATAACTATAACAACATTGTCTCATTTACCCCTGTTATTTCTCTTTTGGTGCCACCACATCAATCGTTGTTATATATACAATATATATTATTACCCACAACGTTGTGAATTCATCGCCCTACCGCCTCTGTTTTCGAATTTGTTTCGTTGTGGTTATGTATGTTGTTTTTTATACACATATAGAGCGCGTGCATCTGAGGGTTATTGTTGTATATATCACACCTTGTTCGTCACCTCTTGCCACCAATGATATCCTATATTTTATACAACACAATCTCAATTTACTCTCCTCACACTACTCTATTTTTTACAACATAGCTATGTTGTACTCTGCACAGCATAGCTCACACAGGCTTATCTACATCAGCTAATCCAGTCAAAGCCCCCTTATGCCTCCTGAGAGGCTGTGGATCCCTCGTCTAGCGCTTAGTAGGCTACAATTCGCATTTTCCCTTCCTCAGCGCTTTCGCGCATCACAGCGCCCTATAGGGGGCTATTTTCGCACGTTCAGTAAGCGATACGGTGTGCAATGTGCATGAGTGCGGCTAACCCCGCCTGCTTGGCACGCATGCAGCCACTTTTCTGTGCAGTCATTCTGCTCGAATTCTTTGTACATTATATTTTGCATATTGCTTGTTTTTATATAGCTTGCACGTTTCTTGCTTATTTCGCATTTTTGCTCAGCGCAAAATATAGAGCGCTCAGCCTGCCGTACTGCACGATACTTCGCTATAAGCTAATCATTTCTATATACCGCTTTACTATGTTTTTCTCATTGCAAAAAAGCGTGTATATTCTGTGCTCAATGGTGGGCAAAAAATAGACGCAAACAGCTTTAGCATAGTCGATGTAGTAAGTAGCTAGCTATGAGCACCGCATGGATTTTTTTAAAAAAACATAAGTGTGTCACCAGCCATCACACCTCCTTGTTACTTCGCATAGTTCCGCATCCAGATACTGTGTTGTGCAGCAATGGCGCGTGCTTTGTCTTGTATGTGCTGCAGCTTTCGCGCTCAACTCATTACTTTCAATATGCAACCAAAATGATTTTTTTAATAAGTCATTTTTATTCGCAAAAATACCTACTGTTAAGCACTGCGCTATTGCATTATCTTTGCTTATTACTTTGCCTTTCGCGCTCATGCTGCAACAAATTTTTCTGCGGCAAATAGCAACCAATACTCATCTGCCTTCATCAAGCCAAAAGCCGTATCATATTTTTATCATCACACCGCACCTCGCTCACCCACCTTGCAAAAAACGCCTAGCGATTGGCCCGGCAAAAATCAAGCTTACTCGCACCACTCCGCCAATCTCACGCCTCCGCCATGCTGAACACATCATCTCCCTCATTCAATCCTGCACCACTTAGCAAAACGCACCACTCACCTTCTGCTGAATATGTTGCGGTTGCTATTCAGACAAAATACATCTACTACAGCACAGCAGCATTAGCATACTATCATCATATTTGTTAGCAAATTCGCGATGCGCACAAGCCTATCAACACATTCACTATCAATAATGCATAATGAACGAAATGCTAGTTATATTCACACACAGGCTCGCTAATAGGTTACATCTTCCTCTCGCTATCTTGCTATTTTGGTTGCGTCACGCAACAATAACCAATGCATTAACAGCACGTCGTGCTTAAGCCCCACAAAGAGCTTCATAGCTATGTTAAAATTCAGCATACATTATTTTGCACATTATTTTTCTATAACACCAAGCACACAGCACAAGCTAATGAGCGCCTCACTTGCGTCAATATAGCGGTGGCTAGCACCATACCACAGCCTCCCTGGTGCGAGAAAATAATGACTTGCACCAATGAATAGACAAAAGAGCACTATGAATAATACAAGATTCCGTTCATTTTAAAAAGCTTGCCAATCCTGACAAGCTCGACAATTTTACCGTACAAAAAACGACTTTATCTATAGTAGCTCCGCGCCAAACTTCACAATAATCAACGCCACCGCCAGCACTAGCACACTTACGCCACACAGCACATCGTAACCATGGCGAGCAAAGCGCTTGGTGCGCTCCCCACCAATCACCCCGGCCTCAATGCAGTAGCGCGTCATCCCAAAGAAGATCAGCAGCATCCCAACATCCAGCGTCAAGCACCACGGGCACAGCACGCGAATAACGACGAAGCTCATATAAAACATCCACAGGGCAAAAATCATCCCCAGCGCAGCGCCACCCCAGGCACTCCGCACAAACCAGCGCGGCAAGCGTGCCCCGGCCAGCAGTGCTACGACCACCGTTATCATCACTGGTATGGCCATCATGCCAACGAAGCTGTTGGGGAAGCCAAACACCGTCGCCGACCAATGCTGCGCTACTGTGGAGCAGCTCAGCACAGCATTGACGTCGCAATTGAGCGCCCCACCTGGGTGCTGCGCCAAATGCAGTGCCTCGAGTGAAAGAACAAAAGATGCGAGCAGCCCCAGGCCACTGCCCAAAGCCGCTGCCAGCAAGGCCGCTGTACCAGGCCGATGTAGCCAGGGCACGCGGCTCGTGTCATCCACCACAACAGTGGTCGTGGTGTGTACTTTGGGCGTTTTAGCGGGCATAATACCCCACTTCGTCGATGGTGGGTAGCGGCAGGCCGCGCCACATGCCCAGCACCTGGCCGTTATCCGCCAAGGCAAGGATGGTCGGGTACTCCACAATGTCGTACGTGCGGCAGAGTGATTGCCCCTCATGTGTATCTGGGTCAAATTCCTCAATGGCATGACCTGTACGCCGGCTAAAGTCGCGCAAGTAGTCGAAGACGCGGCGCGCATAGTCGCTTTCTGTCCGGTAGATGATGAGGACGCGCATATGTTTTACCTCTGTTTTTCTTGCTGCTTCGCACTCCGACGCTGCTCTAATATCTTGACAAAATCGTCCAGCGTCTTAAATTTGTAAAACACGCTCGCAAAGCGCACATACGCCACCTCATTGCGCGCGGCGAGCTCATCGAGCACGAAGCCGCCAATCACGCGTGACTCAATCTCATTCTCGCCCGCATCGTGGATACGGTCCTCTACCGCATCAATAATTGCTTCCAGTTCTAGCTCCGATTTGAAGAATTTACCGACCGAGCGACGCACCGAAGCGCGGAGCTTAGCTCGATCAAAGAGCTCGCGCGATCCCGTTCGCTTAAGCACTGCAATCGTTGGGTATTCGATCCGCTCATAGGTAGTAAAGCGGTGTCCATCAGGAGTCTCGCGGCGGCGGCGAATCGTCACGCCATCAGCTGACTCACGCGATTCTAACACGCGGCTGTTGCCAATCTTGTCGCGATGGGTTGTCACGCGTCCGCCTCCTTTTTGCGGCGGCGGCGCAAGAAGGCCGGGGTATCATCCTCGTCGTCATCCATCGATTGATCCCAAATATTCGTCTCATTCTCCTGGGCAAAGTGAGCAGCCGCCTCGGGGTCGATGGCCATATCGACACTATCGACCGCTTCGTCAACCGTCTCGGCCGACTCTTCGTCATCTTCGGCATCGCTTGGTTCGTCGTCATCAAAGAACGAATCACTATCAAAGCCAGTCGCGATAACGGTAATAATCAACTCATCCTCCAGCTCGGGCTTGAGCGTCGCACCAAAGATAATGTTGGCATCGGACGACACCGCACCAGTGATAATCTCAGCTGCTTCTTGAATCTCGGCCATACTCATATCGTAGCCACCCGTCACATTGAAGAGTACACCCTTGGCACCATTGATCGACACCTCAATCAGTGGTGAATCAATTGCCTGCTGGGCTGCCATCTGAGCTCGGTCTTCGCCACTAGCCCGGCCGATCCCCATCAATGCACTACCAGCACTGCTCATAATTGCCTTGACGTCAGCAAAGTCCAAGTTAATCAGTCCATGCTCGGTAATCAACTCCGATATCCCCTGCACACCCTGGCGCAGCACATCATCGGCAATCTTAAAGGTCTCAAGTAGTGGCGTCCGGCGATCAATCGTGTCAAGTAAGCGATCGTTGGGGATAGTAATGAGTGTATCGACTTGCCGCCCCAACTGCTTGATGGCCCACTCGGCATTGATGCGCCGCTTCTCACCTTCAAAGGTAAAAGGCTTGGTGGCTACGCCCACACAGAGAATACCGAGATCACGCGCTACTTCTGCTACCACGTGGCCAGCCCCCGAGCCTGTGCCACCACCAGCACCAATCGTCACGAAGATCATATCTGCCCCCTCAAGCGCCTGACGGATCTCGTCGAGCGACTCACGCGCCGCAGCCTCACCTACACTGGGGTCAGCACCAGCACCAAGACCATTGGTGGTGTTGTGCCCAAGATGAATCTTAATATCAGCTTGCGAATTATGCAGCGCCTGCGCATCGGTGTTCATTGCAATGAACTGCACGCCAGCCAAGCCAGCGTCTTTCATTCGATTGACAGCAGACCCACCAGCGCCACCGACGCCAACGACTTTGATACTAGCAAAGGTTTGGATCTCGCTTGGTTTTACTTCCGGCATTCACGTTTCTCCCCTTGTGCAACTATCAACTTTACCATTACCATTTAGTATATCATCCTCATCGGTATGATTCTAGGCCTTGAGCCCTCCCAGTAGCCGACGTAACCAGCTAATTGCACCTTTGGCGTGTGCTGTACCACTGTTGGTATAGGCCTGGGTGGACTGCTGATCACCTTCGCTATCGGCGAGCATCAGGCCGACTGCAGTGGCGAACTGCGGCTTTTCTATCTGGTCGGCCACCCCGCTCGTAAAGCCAGTTGGTCGGCCTACCCGAGCGGCTACTCCCAGCTGTTCCCTGGCATAGCTCGCCATGCCACGCATCTGAGCCATGCCACCAGTCAGCACCACGCCGCTGGGCAGCTTGCCAGCGCGGCCCGCCTTCTTGAGCTCCTTCTGCACCGCCTCAAAGATCTCCTCCAGCCGGGCATCAACAATCTCATCAATCTCCTCCGTCGCAAACTCATACGACTCCTTATCGCGCCGCACCTTAGCCACTGCGTCGCTTGCCTTGATGCCAGCCGCAGCATGCTTGACCTTGACCAATTCTGCAACATCAGGGTCAGTTTTGAGGCCAATAGCGAGGTCGTTCGTGACATTCACACTACCCATTGGGATGACGCCAACATACTGCAAGTCCCCCTCTTCGAAGACTGCCACACTGGTCGTTGCTCCACCAAGGTCAACCACTGCCACACCGCTCTCGATCTGCCGCTCATTCAGCACAGCCTTGGCCGCCCCCAGCACCGCTGGTGTAATGGCGTGAGGGTGGACGGTCGCCATCTCCACCGCTTTTTGCAAGTTCGCCACATAGGGCGCTAAAGCCGAGACGACATTGGCGTCAATCTCCAGCCGCGTGCCCGTCATACCCAGCGGGTCTTTGATCCCCGCTTGGCCATCGAGCGTATAGCTATGCGGCACGACCTCGAGGATCTCGCGGTTGGCCTGCACTTTGCCCGTGGTAGCGACTTCTTCGATGCGTGCCACATCATCATCATTAATCTCGTGATCGATCGTGCCCACGGCAATCATCCCAGTGGCACGAATGCTGGTAATGTGCGCACCATTGACGCTCACCGTTGCACTGTTGACTTCGTAGCCACTCATTCGCTCGGCCTCGCCCAGCGCTTCGTCGATCGTGCGGGCCGGGCCACTAAGATTGACCACCATACCCTTACGCATACCACTGTTCGGTGCCTGCCCTACGCCAACAATCGTCGGCGTGCCTGTCTCTGGATTCATATGCCCCACCACGCATCGAATCGTCGTCGTCCCGACATCTATTCCTACTGCGTATTGAGAATTTTCATGCATAGTACCATTATACAGGTTATGCTGTGTCTTGTACAATATGAGGAAGAAGTAAAGCTAATCGTATACTAAACATCCCGAAAATCAGTCTCTCCAAGCCGAATCCCTTCCTTGGCGAGTTCCTCATGCCTCTCTTTATAGAATTCCCGAAAGGCGCGGCAGTATTCTTTGCGTACTTGTTCAGGGTCAACTGGTACATCCCAGATACCATCGAGCCCTGCTCCGTCGCCAATGACCGTCATATAGACGACTGATAGACTGTTTCTTTTATCTATAACCCTGTCAATTGGGCGAAAGGCAATCTGGGTATACCACTGCTCAAGCTCGAATGTCCCTGCCGCAAAGCCATACGGGAAATAACCAGGACTAAGGTCTCTTGTGAAGAGACGGTGCATATCCTCAGGGCTTGTTAAGCTATACCAGTTTGTAAATGGAACTTGTACAGGATTATCATTATCATCGATGCCAGTGATATTCAGGTAGCATTCTGTATTGACATCTTCCACACTAAACCACATCTTTAGCGTACGTGGTGTTGGTGTCGTTGTCTTGTCTGTCGCCATATCTATATCTCTGTTGGTTATTCTGATGTATGCTTAGTATAGCATAAACTCGTCATTCATTATCCTGACGAGTTTCTAAACCTGGTGCTGTGTTGGTAAATCAACACTCTACAGCTTCGTCATAATCTCCGCCCCCGCCTCGGTAATGAGGACGGTGTGCTCGAAGTGGGCGGCGAGGCTGCCGTCGCGGCTGTAAATTGTCCAGCCATCGCCAGCGGTGTCGCTGTAGATGGCACCGCCACCCAGAGTAGCCATCGGCTCAATGGCAATAGTATCGCCAGGCTGGAGCAGCGGGCCGGTGCCTTTGCGGCCATAGTTGGGCACGTCGGGCGGCATGTGCATCTCGAGGCCCACACCGTGCCCCACCAGCTCGCGAATAATCCCAAGGCGGCCCTTTTGCAGCACAGTTTCCACCGCTGCGCCAATGTCGCCAGTGCGCACTGGCCCTTTGATCGCGTCAATGCCAGCATAGAGACTGCGCTCGGTAGTGTGGAGTAGGTGCTTAATAGCCCCAGTAGGTGCGTCATCCACCACCATAGTAAAGGCGCTATCTGTCTTCATCCCGCGGTAGGTAATGACGAGATCGAAACTAACGACATCGCCCTGCTGCAAGATATAATCGCTTGGTACGCCATGGACAATTGCTTCGTTCGTGCTAATACAAATCACCCCAGGGAAGTTCACCTCTGGGGTTTTGTAGGTTGGCTCAGCACCGTAGGCGGCAATCCGCTCGGCCGTAAAGGCATCGATCTGCTTCTCACTTATCCCGGCATGGACAAACTGGCGAATATCAGCAAAGATCTGCGCTAGGCGCTTGCCCCCTTCGCGCATTGCCTCGAGCTGCTCGGGTGTCTTGCTGCCAGTAATTAGTTGGGCCATGCGTGCATTACCTCGTCATAAATCCGGTCGTGCACTTCGCCCGCGGTGCCAGTCCCGTCGAGGTGAATGATCTTCACCCCAGCCTCAGCAAAGATACCAAGGACTGGGTACATCTTTTGGCGGTAGATGGCCATGCGGCGCGCAATCGTCTCGGGTGTATCCTCCATCCGGCCTCGTTTGGCCAAGCGTCGCATGATTTCCTGCTCAGGCACTTCCAGCACCACGACGAGGTCAATGTTATCACCAGTACGCGCGAGATGGTCATCGAGCCAGGCAGCCTGCTCCTTGGTGCGTGGAAATCCATCAACAATAATATTTTGGTAATGCTTGCGGTACGCCTCTTGCACCGCGTGGTCGAAGACTTGGTAGGTCAGCTTGTCACTCACGAGCTCACCAGCTTTGAGGGTAGCGATCACCGCTGGGTCGGTGCTCTGGCGCAGCATCTCACCCGTCGAGAGCCACTTCCACCCCTGGCGTACTGCCAGCATCTGCCCTTGCATACTCTTACCGGCACCAGTTGGGCCAAACAAAAGAATCATCTGTGCCTCCTTGTTGTTATGTGGTTATCGTTATTATTAAGAAAAATATTGCTCGTGTCATAAAACTACGGGGCAAGGGCGCGCTGCACTAGCTGAGCGATTGCCCCACCGTCAGCTCGGTTACCCACCTTGGCCTTGACGGCGCCGATCACCTGGCCCATCATCCGCGGGTTATCTGCCCCAAGCTCGGCAATCGTCTGGGTCACCACGGCTTGCAACTCTTCATCACTCAGTGGCTGCGGCAGGTAGTGCTGCAGCACTGCCATCTCGCGCTCCTCAGGCTCAGCAAGTTCAGGGCGACCATTGGTGCGGTAGATTGCCGCGGCATCGCGCCGCTTCTTCACCTCACGGACGATCACCTGCTCGACGGCAGCATCGTCCAGGCCAGCCTCACGCACGCCCTGCTTCACCTCCTCATCAAGGATAGCAGCCCCAAGGTTGCGCAAGGTGTCACCAACAAAACGATCGCCGCTAAGCAAAGCGGCTTTCATTTCGTCTTTGATACGCTGCTTGAGCGTCGTCACCTAGCGGATCCCCAGGCGAACTTTGGCCATCTTGTCAGCCTTGCGCTGACGACGGGTAATCGCCTTCTTGCGGCGATCGGTCTTGCTGATCGGCTTGGCAAATCGCATCGATGCCCGTGCCTTTGCCAGCACACCGCTCTTCAACACCCGGCTGTTAAACCGACGGATGATGTTCTCATTCGCCTCGCGCTCGTCTTTTCGTGTTACTTGTACCATATCGCTCCTCATTATAGCAGATGCGACAATTTTTGCAATTCTATCGCGCGCAAAGTTGTGCAAATTGCTGTGTCGCCCACAAAACCAGCCCTCAAGTACACTGCATCCCTCTCACTACTCTAGTGTTAGCACAGATACTCTAGGGCTGGGCTATTGGGCTATTTTTGCTGGCGCATCGCTTGTCTCTGTATTATAATCAATCTACTATGACACCTTCCTCACCATATCCACAGCAACCTCAGCAGCCTCAGCCGTACACCCAGCAACCATATCCCCAGCAACAACCACCACAGCCATACGGACAATACCCACAATACCCACCTCAGCCACCACAAAGCGCACCAGCGCCAATGCCACCAGTTTATTCGCCTACAGCCATGCCACGCACTGGATCATCATTTGGTGCAATTATTCGCTGGGTGTCTGCCGGGCTATTATTTGCGCTATTGGTACTATACATTGTCATTGCTGCCACTTTTGGTATTCTTAGCGCTGCGTACAGCTACATTATTTATGTAAACCTTGGTATACTGCCGATTTTGCTCATTGTTGCACCACAACAAACGGAGGGTGATAGCAGTATGTCGCAGGGTCTATTCGTTACTGGTGGCATGCTCATTGTTAACCTACTTGAGATAATTGCCCACGCAACAGTCGGGGTGCTTGGAGAAAGCTATACCAAACAAACCTATGTGATAGCACCAAACCTCTGGAATGTCTCTTCTCATGAAGCAATTATCTCATTATGCCTTTATGCCTTCTTTATCACTGTATATGCCATCGCCTTCGTCGTCAGTCTTGTGCTATTTTTGCAAACTCGCAAGCGTGGTATGTATCGCTAGCGACTGATACTTATTTGCTTATTTTGCACAAAATTGCAACAAATGTGCTACACTGTTATGAATAGTTTGTGGTAGGTGATTGCAGATGGTCTGGTGGTGGCCACGCAGCGCATCATATCGATGGAGCGCCTCTCGCATCTCGAGAGGTATGGATGCCTCAGCCCAAATACTCGCTCTAATATTGGGAGCCTAGAGCGAGTATTTGGTCGGAGGAAGCATAAACGGTAGAAAGCGGAGCGCAAAAAACAGTGGTATCACACAGTCACAAGACAGCAAACCGGATAAGAGTAGCGTTGTCTATACCCCAGACCCAAGGACACTACTCTAGCAAATCGCGTCTTGTTTGTCAACCCCATCAGCCATGCGTGGCTCTCTTCTCTTCTACGCAGCTTATTTTCGACCAGTGTGAGTACCCTGTTGCTCTACATTATGCTTCCTCCAATTTGCTCATAATTCGCTTGATACGCCGCTCATCCCCATGCGCTTTATCAGGGGTAGCATAGACTTCGATAAGGATAATGGTGCTGGCAGCTCGAGCAGCCCGCGACGGTGGTGTATCACGAGGCAGTGCCCGCACCACTGCAAACACCAGCCAGACCGTCCGCCGATACGCTGCTGTGTCGGTATCAAGACAGAGCTGCACTACTGTGCACTGAGCAGTTTGCTGTATAATGGCCGCCTTGCCGCACGCAAAGAGCTGCTGGCGAAAATCCGCCACCGCCGCCTCGCTTGGCTCAGCAAAGATACGCACCAGCCGCGGCTTAACGCGCTCGATATCGGCTGGCAGTGTGGGAATGCGCTGTGCCAGCGTCTGGAGATCACTCGAAAATTCTGTTGCCTGCTTATAGATCATCATCTGACTCGATTACAGAGGTAACGTCCGTCCGATAAAACGTGTCGCGGTAATCAATCGTCTGTCCATATTTCGCAATCACCCATGGCGCATCTTTGTAGGCAAGGTTGCTTAGCTCGGCAGCGCTCTTGCTCCCGAGGCGCTCTAGCTCGGCATCGATGTGCTTGATCTCGTTGGCACTGAGCTCGCTTAGCTCGGCGTTCTTGAGTGGCAGGAACTTGCGCTGCTTGTGGCTAAAGTGCTTCGTCTCGATGACGTCCAGCTCGTCGCGGGCCCGCATCTCATCGACCAAAGCTTGCAAATCTGCAGCCGGTGCGGGCCCATAGGTCTCGTGCAAATACGCCAGGCCAGTAATGCTCTTGCCTGTGCGCTCGTAATAATCAAAATCGATGAAGTACAGCAGCCGATGTAGCACCGCCTCGCCCACATTGGGCCGCGCACCAATCTTGCCCAGCGTATAGAGCAGCACCTGGCGTAGCTTGGTGGTGTGGAGCCGCGGGATAGCATCGCGCGACTGAGCAGCCGCAGGCTGTACACCCTGCGCATCATCGTGACGGTATTCGGCTGGTGCATCGCCCACATACAGTGCTGCGTTGTCTGCTATCCGCCACGGGCTGTGCTGAGCCTGCTGTGCAACAGTGTCCGTCATGGCAATGCCGCTAATCAATTCCTGCACGCCAACTTCGTAGTATTGGCTAATCTTCGTCAGTTCGCCAAGCTTTGGCTCGCGGCCACCATTCTCTAGCTTAATATACGTCGCGCGGGCAATCCCAACTGCATCGGCCACCGCCTGCTGCGAAAGCCCCGCATTGCCACGCAGTTGCCTAATACTTGCCTCAAAACTCATTGCGATTTGGTCCTTCCTGTTGCATCATGCCTCCATTGTAGCGTACTTGCCAAAGTTATACAACCATTTTGTCTAATTTTGGAACATAGTACATTTGTGCGTATGATTACAGAGGTGGATATAAAATAAAAAGATGCGAAGTATGGGTATATTCTGGCTAAAAATAGCATCACCAGCATTTCACGACATATATACTGGCTCAGATTCTTCCTGTCTATCCCCTCTTGTGTATGCGAAATCTGACCCATAATCCCACGAATATGCTAGCACCAATACACACCAAACCGAAAATGTTCCGGCCAGAATATATCACAGAGTTTGTCCGCTTGCTTGGTCGCTGGCCTTCTAGAATATTTTCTTGTTTGGCGTATATTGGTGCCGACCTCTCGTTGTGTATCGTTTTGAGATTCATGTGCTACATGGAGTGGAACTACACCTCTCATCTCCTATCTTTCACAATTTTGGTACAACGCCACACCATCTGCAAATAATACAAGTAGTAAAAAACCAGCCTTTGTAGCTGGTTTTGTTCTTTGCTTTTATAGGGTTTTATGCTGCCGCAGCCTTAGCACCCTCCCATGCGCTCTTGTCTGACGAGCTCGTTACACCGACTTCATACCGATTACCCTGCCCGACAGCTGTTCGGCCGATTTCCACCACTGGTGCGGGTATATCATTCTCTTCGTTTTCTTCATTCTCTTCAGACACTTCAGGCTCTTCGTTTTTCTCATCCTTTTGCTGCTCGTGCTCCGCTGCCCGCAAAGCATACTCAATAGGCAGCAGCAAGCGGCGCTGCTCACCCTCAGAGAGTTCATCCGACAGAGGTACATCGTTTGCAATCAATTCATCATCGTTTGGCTTAACACCCCGAGCCCTAAGCTCTTGGATATAGCTCGCTGTAAGCGCATCGCGGTAGAGTGCACTCTCTCGGTCGGCCAGTTGCTCGCTGGCTGGCTGTAGTTTATTATCCGCATCATCACCATACCCTTGTAAGAATGGTACCAATTCCTCTGCCCGGGCAGCCTGGGCGCTCGCCAGCTCTTGGGCGGCCTCAGCAGTCATTTCCTCGGTATTATTCAGCTGTTGCCACTCAGCACTCTCTAGCAATGCAGCAGCGAGCGGCTGCAATACTTCTTTTGGCTTTTGCGATTCTGGCGTATATATCGAACAAGTTTTTTCCATGGGGTCTCCCGTGGTTATGTGGTGGATGTTCTGTTGGTATGGTTTGTTTGCCCCCTACTATAGCACAGATGATCGGGTTGGCGCAAATCGGAGCATTTGCTACACTAGCTGGTAAGAATCTAAAGCAAGGAGATACCATGCCAGACGACACACCAACTCTACCACACCCCTACACATATCGCACTGCATCTGTTGAGACGATGCTGCAAGCTGTGACTGACTTGACCAGTAAGTGGCCACAATCTTACAGAGAATTGGACGCACAAGTGGCAACATACCCTAATATTACCTGCGTACCAGGTGGTGATCATCCGCAATCTATCGGGTTATCCCTTGCTTCGCTCGAAGGCGGCAATGAAGACGATAGAGATGATCTGCACTTTAGTGGTGAGTATTATATGCTGCCAGCAAACACCTTCGACGCATACGAGACAGCCCTCGACGCGCGGTATGGCGAAGGAACAGAGATACAGCGCGACAAAGAGTGGACACACATCGAGTGGTATCTCAATAACGGTGCGCGGGTGACGCTCTCGATAATCACATGGGATATTACCCTTATGCTTGAGGCACCTCACACGTGGGAGAGTATGGAAGATCTTGAGCGTCGCTACCATTCAGATATCGACCTTTACGACCCACGGCGCCAAACACCGCCAAGCGGCTACTATTAACCTATACTAGGCCGATACGTTTGAGCAAAGGCAGCCGCCTCGATGATATAGCGACTGCCATTGACCTGGCTTTCCACCAGCCAGCAATCTGCTTCGCCGTGCTGCTGGCCGCCCCACGGTGCATCGATGACGATCTCGCGGCCAGTTGGGTTGGGCATGGCCTTGATCTGATTCTTCGGCAGGTACGCGCCAGGCACCACCGCGCCATCATCACCACGCAGCGGCTCGTACAGGGCAGCAAAATCCGCTGCCGCAATGCTATAGCGCTCGCCCTCTGGCCCAGTGATAATGGCATCGCCCACCTCGGCAATGTTCTCCGTCTCTACATACTGCTGGCCATCCGCCCGCCGGAAGCTGGTGGTCAGGGCCTGCCGCTCGGTGGCAAACTCCGGATGTACCGCTTTGCTCGGGTCGGCAATTTTGGTGTAGGTGTCGGTAATGGCGCGAAAGTCGAGCGTGCTGGTATCAAGGTAGAGGGGTGGCACTGCGTCGGTCTCCTGGGTTAGTTCTGGTGGTAGTATAGCTGGTTTGGCATCGTATGTCGATGCTGCGGTGCGCTCGTGCATGAGTAGTGGTTCCTATCGTTATAATTGATAAGAACCCATATTGCTCTCTCTCGATTTGTCAATATATTTATGTAATGGAAGAGATTTTATTGCAAATTATGCTACCCTTGGGTTTTGAGCTCCTTCTCTTTACTCTCGCAGCCAACCCATCACACTGAAAATGTTCCGGCCAGATGGGTCACAGAGCTTAGCCAATCCCATAGTCGCTGGCCTCCAGATATTTTCTTGGGTGGTGGATTGGCTGCGATAGTGAGATATAGTTACCCTACACTGAAACGGAAGACAGTATGAGATTGAAGCAAAAACACCCTCAGGCAGAGTGTGCTTTAGAATAATTAGGACCTTTGGCTTTATAAATCCGTGGTATCGAGCACTACCAGCTATGCGACGCTACTCATCCACCAGCTCTACGTAGAGCAGCCGCCCCTCTACACTGCGCATACCACGCCAGTCGTTGATAGTTGGTTGAAACCAAGCCGAAATAACATCACCCGGCTGGCGTACGAAGTTCGGTGGCGCGTTGAAGGCCAATAGTTGCAGCGCTGTGCCTTGCCCATCCTGCACAGTAAGCTTGATGTGCTGCCCATCGCTGCCCATGTGGCGCACCTGTGAGACAGTGCCGCGGCGCAGCCGCAAAACAGGCTCTGGGTTACCATTGCCAAAGGGCTCAAGGCGGGCAATGTCGGCCACTAGCTGCTCCGTTACCTCTGATAAATCATCAATCACCACGTCAGCCTGCGGCAAGAGGTAGTGCGTTTGGTCGGAGAGATGGAGCGAGCGGTAGTAGTCGTTCACTCGCTGGCGAAAGGCGGCAATCTGCCGCGTCTCGAGCGTCACACCAGCCGCTGCCGCATGACCACCGCCACGTAGAATGACATCATCGGCAGCGCGCACTGCTCGCTCAGCCGAAAAATCGCCAAAGCTGCGCGCACTGCCCGTTGCTGTCTCGCCTCGCTCGCCAATGATGAAGACTGGCTTGTGATACGCCTCTACCAGCTTAGATGCTACAATCCCAATCACGCCATGATTCCACCCCTGCTGACTCACGACGAGGACGGGGTCGGTGGCATAGCGCTCGGCCTGCTGACAAGCTTCGTCGTAGATGGCCTGTTGGATGGCTTTGCGCTCGGTATTGAAGCTATCGAGCCGCTGAGCTGCCTCAAGCGCCGCCAAACCATCGCGCGCTCGCAGCATATCGAGGGCATACTCAGCCGATGCCAATCGTCCTGCCGCATTCATACGCGGGCCAAGACCAAAACCGAGCGTCCGAGCGGTAATCTGGGTTGGCTGCACACCAGCCACCGCCAGCAGTGCCTTGAGACCAGGGCGGCGCTGTTTCTTCAGCACCTCGAGCCCCCAGTATACATTGGCGCGGTTTTCGTTCCGGAGCGACACAATGTCGCACACTGTACCCAGCGCTACTAAGTCCAGCAGCCACTTCTCATAGCCAGCTGGCAAGCCCGGCAGCACCGTCTGCAGCGCCTGGACAAGCTTAAAGGCCACGCCTGCCCCGCACAGATCGCGGAAGGGGTAGTGGTGGTCGTCATACTTCGGATTAACCGTGGCGGTGGCGGGTGGGCGAGTTGGTGCTATGTTGTGGTGGTCGGTCACCACTGTGTCAATGCCGTAGCGCTCCTTCGCATAGGCAATTTCCTCATGACAAAGGCTACCGCAGTCCACCGTGACGATGAGCTGCGCCCCCATCACCGCCACCTTATCCACCGCACCTTTAGTCATGCCATAACCCTCTACGAAGCGATTAGGAATAAAGGCTTCCACCGCAGCAAAGCCAAAGCTCGCAAAGCCATCAAGCAGCAAGGCCGTCGCACTGAGGCCGTCGATGTCATAATCGCCATAAATCACAATTGTTTCGCGCCGCTGGTGTGCCTGCACCAAGCGATCCACCGCCGTCTGCATCTGGGAGAGCAAGAATGGATCGGGCTTCGCGTCATAATCGGGGTGTAAAAACTCTTCAGCGGCTGCCCCCTGCAAGCCCCGCGCCGCTAATATCTGCGCAAACAAACTCATCAGAGCTGCACAGTATCCGCCGCTTGTTGACCCTTTTGCTGCTGCGATGATTTGATCACCATGCTCTGCAGCTCTTTGAAGAAGATGTATTGTTTATTCGTATAATACATCTTGGTATTACCCTGTTTCTCGGCCATCAAAAAACCAGCTTTCTCGAGATTCTTGAGCTCGCGCTGGATATTGCCCGGGTCTTCTTTGATCAACTTCGCCAAGCCGCGGACGTGGGTGTGGAACTCCGGATACTTAGCATAGACCACAATGATTTTGCGCCGCACCCGTGATGTAATAAACGTTTCTAACATGCTTCCCTTAGCGAATTCTCGCTTCCGTTACCTCTACTCAACTGTTGCTTTTTATTCTACACTTTTTGATGGTAATTTGGCAAGACCACCCACCAATTGATTGTGCGTTTCGTCTCTCGCAACTGCGACTCATCAACCATCCACACGACACACGTGTCTGCTTTTTATCATACCAGCTTTGGGCAGGGCGGGCAAGATTGATGTACGCGTTTTTATACGCCACCCAGCCGAAGCAGCACATGCAGAGGCGATCCCCTCTGCACGGCTGCCTCCTGTCGGGTATAATAAATCCTATGCACTATTACGAAGTTGCGCCGCTCAAGATTATCCGCGCTACCAGCAAGAGCTTCACCTACCACTGGCCAGAAGCACTGCCGTTGGGCCAAGTGGTGCAGGTGAGCGTTGGTGCACAGCAGGTGGTAGGCATCATCATGACGCGCACCAAAAAGCCGACATATACTACCAAGCCGCTTGATGCCATCGTGCCACTGCCGCCGCTGCCCGCTCCCCTGCTCGCAACGAGCCAGTGGCTGAGCGATTATTATGCCACACACCTCGCCACTGTGCTACAGACAGTGTTACCAGCTGGCATCACCAAGCAGCGCCGCACGCCGCGCCGCCCTGCCAGCTCACCACCACAGCGCTGCACGCCTCCCTTCTCACTCAATCCACAGCAGGAGGAGGCCGTTCGCACCATTCGCCAAGCCAGCCCCGGTACAGTGCTGCTCCACGGTGTGACAGGTAGTGGCAAAACAGCAGTGTATATCGAGCTTGCACGCCACGCTTTGGCTGCAGGCCGGTCGGTGATTGTCCTCGTGCCAGAGATCGCCCTCACGCCCCAGCTGGTGGCGGAGTTTCGACAGCATTTTGCCGATATCATCCTCACTCACTCGCGCCAGACAGAGGCCGAGCGGCACCGTGCCTGGCTAGCTGCCCTCACGAGTCCGCAGCCTCGGGTGGCAATTGGCCCACGTTCTGCCCTCTTCTTACCACTGCAGCAGCTGGGGTATATCATCATCGACGAAGCACACGAGACTAGCTACAAGCAAGACAAATCCCCCCGCTACTCGGCGCTGCGGGCCGCGAGTGTGCTAGCTCAGCAACATGGTGCGACCGTGGTGCAGGGGTCAGCCACACCGCTGATCAGCGAGTATTATTTGGCGCAAAAAGCCAAGCGGCCGATCGCTACCCTACCGAGCAAAGCTCGGCCTGAGGCTATCGCCCCTACCATTCAGCTAGTCAACCTCACCCAGCGGAGCAACCTCACCCAGCATCACTTTTTGTCGAATCAGCTTATCACCGCCATCGATACCACGCTTGCGGCGGATCAGCAGATCCTGCTTTTTCATAACCGCCGTGGCAGCGCCAATGTATCGCTCTGCACCAACTGCGGCTGGGCGGCCGAGTGCCCACGCTGCTTTGTTCCCCTCACCCTCCACGCCGACCGTCACCAGCTGCAGTGCCATATCTGTGGCTACCATACCACAGTGCCAACGATGTGCCCCACCTGCCATAGCACTGATATTGTCCACCGTGGGATTGGGACGAAGCTCATCGAGGCAGAGGTGGCAGCGCGCTGGCCCCAGGCGCGCATTGTTCGCTTTGATGGCGACAGCAGTAGCACAAGCAGCCTCGAGCAGCAATATCAAGCCCTCTATGATGGCACAGCCAATATTATCATTGGCACACAGGTGGTAGCCAAGGGGCTCGACCTGCCGCAGCTACGCACCGTTGGGGTAGTGCAGGCCGACGCTGGCCTGGCCTTGCCCGATTACACCACCAACGAGCGCATCTTCGAGCTGCTTGCTCAAGTGGTGGGACGAGTGGGGCGCTCCGCTCACGCCACTACAGTGGTCGTGCAAGCATATCAGCCCCAGCACCCAGTGATTCAGGCTGGCCTGGCTCAGGATTATACCGCGTTTTATCACCAGGCCTTGGCCGAGCGCCGCCGTGGGCAGTTCCCGCCCTTCGTCCACCTGCTTAAGCTCACGTGTGTGTACAAGACGGAGGCGGCCGCCATTCGCAATAGCCAAGCATTCGCTCGGCAGATTCGCCGGCACCACCCCGCAGTAAGCATCCTTGGCCCCACGCCCGCCTTCCATGAGCGGCTACGCGACACCTACCGCTGGCAGCTCGTCATCAAAGCCGCCCAGCGCCGCGACCTCCTCGCTGTTATTGCCGACGTGCCCGCCAAACATTGGCAGGTAGATATCGACCCGCAGTCTTTGCTGTAGGTAGATCTGACCACAATTATCTACCATCAAATTTCGCAACCATGCATAATTCCGAGCTCCTGTAATAACTCACCGAACAAGAAAATATCTGGAGGCCAGCGATAAAGCCAGCGGATAAGCTCTCTCTGCCATCTGGCCGGAACATTTTCGGTGCGGTGAGTTATTACAGGAGTGTTCGTGAGGTTTTGGTATTTCTCACCGCACCCCCATTCGCCCACCCCATCCACCATCTGCTATAATAAAGCTAATGAAAAAAGACGCTATTATCACCCTACCCAACTCGCACTTGCGCCAGAAGTCGCAGCGGGTGCATGTTATTACCGACGAGACACGCCAGCTGGTGGCCGACATGACCAGCGCCAGCATCGACTGGGAGAATTCACGTCCACACGAGATCAGCGCAGCGCTGGCGGCAGTGCAGATCGATCAGCTAGAGCGAGTCGTCATTGTACGCGAAGATTTCGACGACAAAGACAACCGCACCTTCATCCCCCTCATCAACCCAGAGATCGTCAAATACGAAGGCCAGCTGGTGAGTGATTATGAGGGCTGCCTGAGCGTGTCGGGCCGGATCTATGGCAAGGTGCCACGCTACAGCCGCGTCCGGGTCAAGGCGCTTGATATCAATGGCAACACCATCCGTCTTAAGGCCGACGGCTTCTTAGCGCGAGTGCTGCAACACGAGATTGACCACTGTAATGGCATTGTATTTATTGACCGCATTCGCGATGATACCAGCGCATTTTATCAGCTCGATGAGAAAGGCGAGCTCCAACCAGTTGATTATGACAAGCATATCAAGACCAATCGTATTCTTTGGGACTGAAGACTTCAGCGCCATTAGCCTCGCGCAGCTGCTGGAGCATAACTTCCCTGTTCGGCTGGTCATCACCAAGCCAGATAGCCGGCGCGGGCGCGGCAAGCAGCTCTGCCAGCCGGCAGTCAAACAGCTTGCCCTGGCGCATGACATTCCAGTATTACAACCCGCCAAACTACGTGACATCATCCCCGATATCCAAGCGCTCGGCCAGCCTGTTGGCGTCCTGGTGAGCTTTGGCAAGATTATCCCCCAGGTGGTGATCGACTGCTTTTCCCCAGGGATTATCAATCTCCACCCATCGCTCCTGCCACGCTATCGCGGCCCTTCACCGATCGAGAGTGCTATTGCCAATCGCGATACCACCACTGGCATCAGCATCATGCAGCTCAGCGCCGCTATGGACGCCGGGCCGGTCTATGCGCAGCTCACCCACCCCTTACGCGGTGACGAGCAGCAGCTCGAGCTCTACAACACACTAGGCCAGCTTGGCAGCGAAGCACTAGTGCAGCTCCTACCCCGCATCGTGAGTGGTAGCCTCCAGCCCACACCGCAAGACGAGTCGGCTGCGAGCTACTGCCAGCTCCTCACCAAAGCCAGCGGCATTATCAACCCCGCTCAGCACACTGCTGCAGCGGCCGAAGCAATGGTGCGCGCCTACCATCACTACCCACGGGCTCGCCTCCAGCTGGGCGAGCGGCAGTATATCATCACCCAGGCACACACCGCGCCGGCGCCTGTCACTACACTCGATCCGCGCTGCAGCGACGGCACCTACCTCGTCATCGACCAGCTCATCGCCCCCAGCGGCAAAGAGCTCAGCGCCGCAGCATTTTTGCGCGGATATCGGGTGTGAATGGTGTAGATAGTAGTCTTGAATCACCAAGCTTTCAGCTCTCAAGGTCTTATACTCTCTTTGCGTTAGCTCACCCTCCCCACCACTTCATCCGATGGAGTGTGAAAACCGGTCGTAATGACCGGTTTTCAGCCC
>CALIMM010000014.1 GCA_938045445.1 uncultured Candidatus Saccharibacteria bacterium | reverse complement strand
TTGACGAACTACATCGAGGCCGAGAACTACTCACTTCAACCAGTGGCACACAAGGAATACTCGACCAACTTATCGCAGTTCTCAGTAATGTTCACAGTCGAGTATCCACATATTGTAGCAACGCTGCCCAGGATACCGCGAAGTACCTTGCAGCAGCACAAGGAGATATAGACAACCTCAGAAGTTGCATTACGGGCTACAGCGAAACTAATGAACAGTTAATCATAGCCATTATAGGGAGTCCAACGACCACGAGGACAAGTCGATCAATTGGGTGCAGCGCAGTAAATCTAGCGGATTTCACCCACATAGGAACACCGAAGAATGTACAACAAACACCGGATCCGAAAGGCACAAAAAGAGACAAAAATGGTCGCCTACATGGGGCTGATGGCCGATTTATTGAGGACCCAAACTGGATCCATAGAGACATCAAGTATCGCGCCAAAGTCACAGCAAAAGACGATCATTCCACAGACACACATAAAGGCTGGATCTCAAAAACGATTAACGACAAGAATGCGGCATGGAAAAACGCGAGAGCGATCGAAAGGGTATTTTCATACATTTCACAGAACGATCACGGAAAAGCCGCTTCAAGCAATCATACAGAATTAGATGAAAGTGCAACCTACTTTATTGCGCTACTGAAGGAAATGCTTGATTCTTTCGCTCGAAAGGAGTATTGGTTCTGGCACACTGCATTAACTGTAATATGTGAAGCGCGACCAAAGGCAATACGTCATTCTGAACATGCTGGAGAAGTGGCGGGAAGCATATACAGCTCCGATAATAACCATACCGTACTCATTGGCGTAAAAGAAAGCGACGATGTAGCCACTTCACCTACAGGCCGCAATAAGTTTGACCAAGTCTCAATAAGTTCAGATCAAAACAAACTAATAATTATAGAAAACAAGGGAGGAAACAATCCTCAACGCGGTAGTCGCATAACCGCTACCGGGGAACGCGCAGAGCAGGGAACACTGGAGTATCTCATCGACTTACTCACAGGAATCAATCAAGACAAGCGCCTTCCGGGAGTATTTGCTGCCCTAAAAAATGATAATAACTTAAAGTCCTTCTGCAAAAATCTTGAAGATGGCCGCATCGAACTGGAGTATCTCGGCATCAACATGGACAATAATGGTGGCATACATATGGCAAAATATGATCTCGGTGGTACAATAAAGTTACAAGGAAGTGTAACACAATTTCAAAACGTAAGGATCATCAATGACAAACTCAACACCAACTAAACTAACTTTTCCAGAACTCTTACATTGGATAAACCTCATCGCGAAACTTCCGTGGGATGCCGCAGGCGATCCTCAAGTCATCGGTCACGCCGTCAAGGAAGTTCAAGACAACTACCCATTCAGACTTGAAACGATTATTTCGGACAGCATAGATCCATTTCTATGCCTCGACGGAATAGACGTTAATCGTCTTAATTCGACTCTAGCAGTTGTCGCATACTGCACCGAAACCGGCCAAGACCAAGAAATGGCCACCGACTTATTTGCAGAATATGTTCAAAAGTTACGAAGTACGTGGCCAAAACCACCGCTCCACCAGGAAACTGGTGACCGTTCATATGCACTATGGCAAGGCCCGCACAATTGCTTCGTCGAAATAGTCCACCCTCATGGTTGGCCTCCGCTGCTCATTGTGAGTCCACGAAGCGCGCGGCTTGAGCAGGGCGGAATAACGCTCGACGAGTTCATAGGGGACTATATCTTCAGCCGCGTATTTCCACTGCGCGATCTTGGTGTCATCAAGACTGCTATCCCGAGCAAAGCGTTTCAGAAGGATGGCAAAAAATATACCCTGCGTCAAGGTGACGATCTAACATGGGACGCATTCGAAGAACAGCTAGCCATCACAATTTCGAAACTCCCCCGGCGTTCTTTTCTGATCATTGCTGATTCCCAGAGTCCAGACTATCTTCCTTTCGTCCAGTTCTGTGTCGAAGACGATCTATCGCTCGACTATGCTGTAACTGCCGAGTTTACTGGAGAAGATATTGGGATACGCGAAGGGTCATTCACTACCGAGCAGCGCCACACGCTCAATGGCCTGGGGTTTGCTCGCAACGATCCAACAATTCCAAACTGGGGGCGTGACTGCCGATGGCCGCTCCACAGCAAAGCGATCGCTGACATAGCACATGCTTGCGTTATACGGCTGCGGGACATAGGGGCAGTCAAAGCACCTAGCCAACTGCGTTACTGGGGGTGGGTGACCCCAGAAGACCCAAACCCCTACACACCTGATGATCAGCTGGATCCTGGCACTGATCGGCTGATGCCTTATCATCTTGGACTTGAGTACGAAGCGTTGGATTAGAGGCAACAAGTGGGGAGTACAGCGCCTCGCTCTACTCCCCACTCTCTCCGCCCGGATACTCGCTCAGGGTCACGCGCACGACGCGCTCTTTGCCGTCACGGAGGATGGTGAGGGCGACGACATCGCCGGGCTGGTATTCGCCGATTAGGCTTGAGACGTCGCCTTGCTTACCCACGATGAGGCTATTGATCTTGGTAATGACGTCCTTCTCACGGAGGCCAGCTTTATCAGCTGGGCTACCTGCAACAATCGCGCTCTTGTCGCCACTTGTCATCACATACGCGCCTTCCTTCGCCGAAGCACCAACCTGCTTGGCAACATCCGGCGTGAGCATCACATAGCGCGCCCCAAGGTAGGCTCGGCGCACGCCTTTGCCCGCCAGAACCGACTTGAGTGTCCCCTTCATCGCATTGACGGGGATAGCAAAGCTAATCCCCTGGGCATTGGTGGCCACCGCTACATTGATGCCAATCACCTGCCCCGAGCGATTGAGCAGTGGCCCACCAGAATTGCCAGAATTCACGGCAGCATCGGTTTGGATGAGATCAGTCAGGCTCTCCGTTCGCTGGGTGCTCTTGCCTGAGGTAGAGGCCGTGACAGGTCGCCCTTTGCCAGAGATGATACCGCTGGTGACGGTGTTTTGGTAGCGGCCCAGTGCGTTGCCGATTGCCACGACCGACTGGCCCACCCGCACTGTTGCTGAATCACCGAGCGACAGTGGTGTGAGTACTGTATTGCCCACCTCGAGCTTGAGGTATGCAATGTCATTGAGTGGGTCCTCACCCACCACCCGGACGTCATCATAGCGCGTGCCGTCCGAAGCAATGACACGGATAGAGCTTGCCTTAGACACAACGTGCTTGTTTGTGACGATGTAGCCATCTTTGCTGACAATAATGCCCGTACCCGCCGCCGCTGATTGGCGAGTCGTCGTGCGGAGCGATGATGATTCTTCGATATTGGTGATGATAGACACGACGCTCTTTGACGCTTTGTCGGCGACATTGGCTACTGCAGATTCATCGGCGGTGGGAGCAAGGTTGCCATCGGTGCTAACCTGGTCGCGCTCAGTGACGGTCGCATTGCGGTCAATCGCCCGCAAATAAACCCACATTGCCATCGCCACGACAAAGACAAGGGCAAGCGCACCCGCTGCAATAATGGACATAATTTTTGATTGGCGCATAGCACGCACCGCTCGCTGGTCTTGCGCTGTCATCTGCGGTTGTTGATTCATAACCTCTTTTCCCCTTACCCTTTTTCTCACTTGCCTCGGCTACGCAAGGCCAGTGGCGCTCAGGCTGTTAAACAACAGCAAAAGCGTCAGCACAAGCCCAACCGCCAGTGTCGATGGCAAGACAATATCTGCTCCGCGCACCACACCATGCTGATAGTAGCTATTATAGGCACGCTCGCATACAAAGCCAAAGAGCACCAAAAAGAGCGGCAACTGTGCAAGCTTGATCGCCCCTAGGCCAGAGATAGTATAGGCAAACATCCAGTGGTAGCTTACCCAACCAAGCTCCGCAAAGATCGTCGCGGCAATGAGCGCGTAGGTACGTGTGAGTGGTTCTTCATAGCTACCGAGAACATGCCGCGCAGCACAGTACCCCAGCACCCACAGCGGTAGCACAACTAGAGCGGCATCCCACCGATAGGAGCTCATAGCAAGAGCCGTTGCCCCAAGAAAAACGCCAATGCCCGCCTG
Source organism: uncultured Candidatus Saccharibacteria bacterium (assembly GCA_938045445.1). GTDB lineage: Bacteria > Patescibacteriota > Saccharimonadia > Saccharimonadales > Saccharimonadaceae > Saccharimonas. The sequence continues at coordinate 142,189 of CALIMM010000014.1, read as the reverse complement.
AATAGCCACCGAACGGCGATCTGATCGTGGCTTAAGCACTACGAGCCACAACGCATGCAGCACTGCCAAGACAACCTGCAGCCAGATCACTCCACTGGCAGCATACATCAGCATCACGACGCTAATGCCTACCGTGAGGTCGATCATATTTGCCACAATATTGGCAAGCCAAAAGCGTGGCCGCACCGCGAGCGCACGCCACTTACTCGCAATCACCAGTGCCAACGCCAGCCAAGGCGACTGCACCTCTAGGACGATCAAAAATAGCAGCGTCGCAAGCCCAAGATTGAGCGCCACATAAACGACCTCACTGACTCGAGACTGACGATGTGTACCATGCAAAAAATCCATTGCCTTTTATTATACCATTTTGGGCGAAAAAATAAGAGCCTAGGGCGAGAACATTCTACTCTCTACTGTACTGGCTGTGCTAATTCCGCAGTTTGTCTTGCTACGCCTCAGTTTGCAGAGTCTCACCATAAGATCGCACGCCGCTTCTCTTGTATTTCCTCTAGTAGAACGTGAAATTGATTGTAATAAATGTGCCTTTTTATATAAGTGTAAGAGAGTTGATACCCGAGGAGCACTAGCTCTTGTTGCAATTTATCAGAAGGAAGGTGAAACAAATACTGAGGAAAAAGAATTATAAGATTCAGGCAGTATTTGCTTTGTTTGACTCAACCATACTATAAGTTCTATACTTATTATATATGACAAGCAAACTCCATTTTCGCAACACCAAGCAACACTGGGTGGCCGCCGCCATCCTCGCACCTCTCCTTCTTATTACTGTACCCGTGACTGCCTTTGCTTTGACTGGCTACATTAGCAGCGAGATACCACTACACTTCCCGTCAGGTTCGTACAAAGAGGTACTGAATGTACGGCAAGTGACCGATCGTAAGCTATTCGATGCAGCTGCTCAGTGCTTTGCTGGCCGCGGGTTGCCACATCGCATCATAAAGAACTCATCAATCCAGGTTCAGGAATCACTCTTTCGTACCAGCATTGAACGATGCTGGAATGAACTCAATAACGCAAAGCTCTCCACTCAGGACCCTGAGTGGATGAAGACGCAACAGTATTGGTATCGTGGGCGATAAGATAGTAGGTATTTTCGTATCTCGCAGCTTAGCCGCACAACTCGTCGTAGGTAAAGCTAAGGCTGGGTAACATAAAACCGTGCAAACACTACCATATTTTGGCAATAGCAGTGATGCTATACAATCGGCAAATCACCGTTTTTGTACTTCACAGATGGAAACAACTCCCTTCTTACTACCTTGCTCGACGAAGGAAAGCGCTATTATAATGATCTATTTTGATTCGAAGGTTAAGAGCTAATACTCTGCACAGCCTTGTAACTTAACTATACGCCGAACACAGAAGCTTATCGGCTTATTAAACTACCACTCACTAATTGCTAATTGCCGACGAAGTACCCGTCGTGGACTGGCCAACCACGACAACGAACTGCGTGTGGCTGCCAGTAGTCACTGGTGGTGTGCCAATAGTAGCCTGAGCATGATAGATCGACTCTAGCTTGGCCTTCGTGTTCGGTGCACTAGCTCTCCCAGCCACTTGGTAGATCTTGTTACTCCCTGCGCTGCCGCTGCTTGGAGCATTATCAATGCTGTCAATGACCATGCCAAGCTTCTCTAGCTTGTCTGCCTCGCGCTTGGCTACCCCTGATGCACCTGATGCATTGAGGACAACAACATGGGCCGACTCTTTAGATACCTCTGTGGCATTGAGCGTCTTGTTGATGTACGCTTGGATCTGGCTATAATCGTATGTGCCAGCTGCGGGTACGACCGAGCTAATACCGTTAACTGTCTGTGCTACCACTAAGTCACCAACGGGCGTATCGAGCAAGCTCACACTCTTGATAGCATCACTCTTGATATTTTGTCCCAGCGACATAAGTGTACGGATCTCACTTGTCTCAAAGTTGGTACGGAGGTTCTTACCTAGTGCATCAATGATCCCCGTCACCGCGCCAAAGTTCGTCAGGGTGCCGGCACTCGTTGCCTTTTCTTTGATAGCCACGAGCACCTTCTGTTGGTTCTTCTCGCGGTCGAAGTTAGACTGCTCGAAGCCATACGATATACCCGAGGCACCGCGCGCCTGTGCTAGGTAGAGTGCGTGCTCGGCATCGAGATCAACTGGCCCATTGGGGTAGTCGATAAAGTGACCATTCGGCGGGCAGTTCTTCACCATCGTGGCATGGCTCGCGCGAGGGTTTCCACCCCGACACTTCCAGTCGAAGTTACCATCCATCTGGCCACGGGGGTCACGGCTCTCGATCGTCACTTTGATGCCACCCAAGGCCGAGACTAAGTCGCGCAATACGGTGTAGTTCACGTGCACACTGTATTGCAAGTCTAGCCCCACGATATTACCAAAGAACTTGCGCGAAGCCGCTTGGCGCTCATCCTCTGCCTCAGTGCTCGACCAATCGCTATTGACGCAGTTGAAGTACTCATTAATCTTACCTGCATTGCCCGAGTTGCACGACCGGCGATATTTGACATAGAGGTCGCGCGGGATACTAATCATATAGGCATCCTTCTTGCTCTGGCTAATACTCAAGATCATGATGGAGTCGGTCAGGTACGACCCTTCGTGGCCTGGGTCATCCTCCGATGTACCAAGCAAGAGGATATTACTCCGGCCATTGCTATCTGCCTTGAGCTCCTTTTGCTGAATCAAGCCAAAGATATCACCCTTAAAGATATGTGAGCTCGCCATAAAGGCCCGCCACAGCAGCATACCGCCGAAACCCACGCCGATAATGACGAGAGCGATGATGACGCGCTTGATCCATTTGCGCCGCGTCGATTGCGGCTTCTTGCGGCCTTTCCGGCCACGCTTGCCACTGCCCTGCTCGAGGTCGGCAAATATATTGTCACTTGGATTAATATCGAAGTCGGTTAGGCTACTACTGGGGTTGTTGGTGCTGATAGACGCACTGCGGCGCGGTGTATAATTCCTTGGCTGCTCTGCTGTGGCCAAGCTGCGACTAGAGCCAGCCGTGCCCGTCATCGAGCGGCCCATCCGCGGCATCGAGCCATCGGCACGCCGAAGCGAGCGGGGGCGCCTATCCACCGCCCCGCTACTCTGCGACCGAAAACCATCTATCGAATTGCGACCCGCCATAAACTCTCTCTACTATACTGGATCTGCCTCAAAAAATAAATACAAAGCCGCACCCAAACTTGCACTTTGCAAGCCAAAAATGCCGCGAGAGACTGTGGTCGTATGGAGTATAAGCACATATTTGCACAATGCAGCACTATTCTGCATACGGACATCACGATACAACACGAACCTCAACAATATTTTCATATCGCAACATATCCCATAAGAGCCGCTGGAATGTTACTGAAATAATTACACTTATCTTTATAACCCGAGGAGGTAACCGATACACTACACAGACTAACGATTTATGTTATAATTATATCCATGAGCGAACAAGTTAAACAAACGATAGCACTTTACAATTATATTGACGAATCTCCTTACTTGTCTCAATCACAAGCCGAAGATGCGAGAGAATACGCCAGGGTCGGTGAGTGGGCAATTTCACTAGAGCACATATGTCTCTGCGTTGCCTCTAACTTATCTAAGCAAAACAAACGCTTGGCAGAAACAGAGATTAAAACACTCGAGACCTTAGTTACTATTGTAGAAGAAGAGGAGGGGGAGGCGTTTCATCGCGACTACTTTAATTTTGTTGTAGGATGCTAGGTTGTAGCAAATGGCATAACTCAAGAGAGCAGCTACTCATTCTGAGTAGCTGCTCTCTTTTATAGACATTTTTACAGTCGTCTACTTGACTCTGTCTATATATTGATATATAGTATCAGTATATAGCTTTCGCTTGCAGAGTTCATAAAAATCTTGCATCGCCCTAGCTTTAAAATAATTGTTCTATGTTTTTATAGACAGGAGTGTTCTTATGACAATTTCACCCGGAAACTTTGAGGCAACTAACCAAGAACCAACAAACAACGACCTCGCCAAAGATCAGAAAGAGATACACGAGCAAAACCCAGATGTGCGAGAGTTTCCTCGCCGGGCAATAGCTGTTTTTTATGCTGATACCATTGGAGAAGAAACAGGGAAAGAAGATCATGCCGCATTCAATGAGGTGTTCTCATTCATGTCGTCCGATATACGCGAAAAAATTGGATATCCGTTGGATCAGGTTGCCGCTACCCCTTATGGTGATCGAGCAGTCTATGAGCTTTGTCGTGCATATGTAGCAATGCAGTATCCTCTCTTGTTAAATCGCGGACGACCTCAGCCTGGACGTGATATAGAACAGTGGCTAGACCAATCAGCACGTCTTGCGGCACGTGGCAATCCGGACCAAGACTTAAAAGTTAGACGAGTTCCTGCAGACATATATGCACAGCTTGTTGATCGTATTGAGTATCAGTAGATATTTTTAGACGAAAGATATCTTTTCTCAATTCCTCCCCTCCGCCTGCAATTAGTGATATAATACTTCATGATGGAAGCAAGTTTTTTGACCCGCCACCCCAGGCTCAAGGATATCGGTGGCTTTGTAATTTTTGTGGTGTGCGTCATTGTTGGCACACTCCTTATCAATACCTTTGTATTTCGCAGCTTTAGCGTGACTGGCCCAAGCATGGAGCAGACGCTCTACACCGGCGACCGGCTAATTGTCAATCGCCTGCCCGTCACGATGGCGCATTTGCAAAACAACTCATATACACCCAAGCGGGGGCAAATTATCGTCTTTAAGAACCCACTCTACAGTCCAGGTAGCGAGGATATGAACCTCGTTAAGCGCGTCATTGCCTTTGCAGGCGAGCGCGTCACCGTCAAGGATGGGACGCTGACTGTCTATAACAAAGAACACCCACAAGGCTTCCGCCCAGACGACAGCTGGGATGGCCCCGGCTCTCCCACCAGTGGTGATACAGAGGTGACGGTGCCCGAAGGATCGATTTTTGTGGCAGGCGACCACCGTCAAGGCAGCTACTCGCTCGACTCACGCAATGGCCTCGGCACCGTGCCACTCTATGATGTGATTGGCCCCGTTAGCCTGCGCCTCTGGCCACTGACGAAGGTTCAAGGATTTCAGGTATAATATTACTAACTCATCTTGTTGCTTTTACTCTTGTATAGGAAATGGTTAGTTTAGTATTTAGATTTCCTCTTGTTCTTCGTTTGGTTTGAGCCCCATCATAGCCTAGCCAGCCACAAACTGAAACTGACTATTATCTCCAGACCTTTTCGTTCAGGATATGAATATTCTAGATATATATTCACTATTAGAGAGAACTTATATTGCATTCATCAGCAGTCTTTGACCACAATAAATAAACCTTCTACTCTAGGAAGGTTTATTGTATATTACACTTTATTTCGCTACTTCTCATCCTGCGTATGCTCAAGCAAGCCAATGATCCGCTCGAAGTCATCGTCGCTAGTGAAGCGGATAACAATCTGCCCCGCCCCACGGCGATTACCACGGATCTGGACTGGCGCACTGAGTTGCTGCTCAAAGCGCTGGCTAGCAGCTGTATACTGTGGTGGTGGCGCTGGGCGCTGCGCCTTGGCGGTCTTTTGAGCAGAGTCACTTGCCTCGGTGCGCTTAAGAATGGCGAGGTACTGCTCGATTCGCCGCGCGCTCCACTCTTCCTGAATAATCTTAGGCAAAATATCCACAATCTGTGCTTCATCCAGGCTAATCAGCGGCCGGACTTGACCCTCGCTCAGCTTGCCATCAACCACTGCTTGGCGCACTACCTCGGGCAGGCGCAAGAGACGCAGCGTGTTGCTCACCGCGCTGGGCGACTTACCGCCAACGCGCTGGCCGATCTGCTCGAGCGTGAGGTTGAATTGATCGCGCAGCTTGAGATACGCCGTGGCGGTCTCGATGGCGTTGAGGTTTTGGCGTTGGATATTTTCGATAAGAGAGAGCTCGAGCTTGTGCTGATCAGACAACGTGCGCACCAGTGCCGGGATCTTCTCCAGCCCCGCCTTGGTAGCAGCTCGGTAGCGCCGCTCACCAGCCACAATGACATAGTTGCCTTTGTTATCAGGGGTAACAACGATAGGCTGCAGCACACCATGAACACGGATAGACTCAGCGAGCTCATCGAGCAGCGTTTCGTCAAACACCCGACGCGGCTGAGTAGGGTCAGGCATAATTTCTGCAAGCTTTATCTGACGCAGGTCACTAATCCGGTCATCTTGGTCGGCGGTTGGGTCGAACGATTCGTCCAGCAGCTCCGCTGGAATCAGCGAATCAAACCCCCGCCCTAAACCTCGTTTTGCCATTTATACCCCCGTTCGTTCGATTATTTCTTTCGTCACGGCTTTGTACGCCCGTGCGCCTCGACTAAAGCGATCATATGCCCCAATCGGCGCACCATGGCTCGGAGCCTCAGCCAGGCGAACATTGCGCGGGATAGACTCCGCAAACACCTTCGCTGGAAAATGCTTCGCAATCTCAGCCAAGACCTGGCTCGAGAGCGATGTGCGACCATCTACCATGGTGGGCAGCACCCCAATAAGATCAAGTGTTGGATTCATATTTTTGCGCACCAGCTTCATTGTCTCGAGCAGCTGCCCGAGCCCTTCCAACGCATAGAATTCTGCCTGGACTGGCAATAGCACATAGCGTGCTGCAATGAGCCCATTGACAGTGAGGAGACTGAGGCTTGGTGGACTGTCGATAATGATATAGTCGTAGCCAGTTAGTTCATCAATCGCCCCTTTGAGACGGCTAAAACGGTGCTGCGCCTTGGCCAGTTCTACCTCAGCATTGGCCAGCTGCGGCAGAGCGGGCGCGATGAAGAGATTCTTGTGCTCAGTAGGCTGGATGATGTCAGCAAGCTTCTTCTCGCTCTTGACGACCTCTGTCATGGTGGCGTCGAGCAGCTGCTTATCAATGCCAAGGCCGCTCGTGGCATTACCCTGCGGGTCGAAATCGACGACGAGGGTTTTTTTGCCGGCCTTTGCCAAATAGTAGGCAACATTAATCGCCGTTGTCGTTTTACCAACACCACCTTTTTGATTTGTTACACAAATTACTGCCGTCATGTCCCGTATTTCCGTTTATCCTCTCCATTATAGCATAACCCACATTGGTTAGTGAGGCGAGGTAACAGAGTTATACACAGGATAAGGAGGCTTTTTCGCGTGATTACCTCTGTGGTGTTTACATTACCTACCCAAGGCCTACCTCGCGCTACTTCACTATGCTACCCACTCGAGGGTTTTCTCAAGTCTGATCATATTACACCTTCGTGTTGAGAAGAAAATTCGCTACACCCCTTACACTACCCTAGGATAAAGCAACGCAATAGCGACCTAAGAGAAATTTACATTTACCTATCTAACGCAAAGCAAAGAAGGTTGGGTCATCAAGCTCATCGTGCGCATGCGCTGAGGTTGTACTATCAGGCTGCTTAGCCAGTGGCACTGGGCCATTTGGCTGAGCCTGCGAAGTATGCGGCTGGTGGTGCAAGAGCTGGGTTGGAATCGTGGTGCGCGGCTTGGCATGCTGAATGGAGAGAAGTGATGGGTCTCGTGGCGCGGCTGGCTTAGATGCGGTACTCGCTGGCTTTTTGCCTGGAGAATACATGGTTGATTTGGCGGCTTTGCTGGGAGCAGCAGGCTTTTTTGCCTGCTTATCTGGCTTAGTGCTCGATGGCTCAGCAGTCGCCTGTTCATCGCGTGCTTCGCCACCAGCTGGCTTGCGTCGGCGGCGTCGGCGGCGCTTGGCTGCGCCTTCGCCTGTGGCGGTGTCTGACGATCCTGCTGAAGTCCCCGCCTGACCTGTCAACGTTACACTCACCCCTGTACTGCCCGGGTGGATCCGCTCATTAATGGTATCCTCCACCGTTTGGCGCGACTGGCTATACAGCTCACGGCTATGCTCAATAATGCGCGACAAATGGCTCCGCTTAGCCTCAGGCAAATTAAGCGTAGTCGCACTAAAGGCTGGTGCCTTCTCACCATTAATCACCATGTTGATGATGAAGTTGCGATTATGCATCTGTGTGAGGTCGTTCTCTTCAAACTGTGGTTCAAACTGCTTGGCAAGGATCGGACTATCGTCCGGCGAGACGCGGAAGCTAATCATCGTCCCAACGTTGCCAAAGACCGCATCGCGCACCGTTGGCTCCATCTGCGAGATGTATTGGTTGGCTACGGTGAGGTTGAGTCCATACTTGCGTGCCTCACTCAGAATGGTAGCAAAGCTGTCGGTCGCAAAGTTTTGGAACTCATCGACATAGAGATAAAATGGCCGCCGGTCATGGATATCGAGGATATCACTCCGACTCATCGCCGCCAGCTGGATCTTCGTCACCAAAAATGAACCAAGAATCCCCGCATTATCCTCGCCAATCAACCCCTTCGACAGATTCACTACCAAGATCTTGCCCTCGTCCATAATCTGGCGAATATTAAACGACGAGTGCGTTTGACCAATAATATTGCGGATGATAGGGTTCGCCGTAAAAGCCCCCACCTTGTTGAGCACTGGCGCAATGGCCTCCGTCTGGAACTTCTCCGACCAGCTGGCAAACTCCACATTCCAGAACTGCCGCACCACCACATCGTTGCAGTAGCTGATCGTCTCTTTGCGAAACTTTTTATCTGTCAGCATGCGGGTGATATCAAGCATGGTAGGCTCGGGCCGATCGAGCAGTGCCAAAATAGTATAGCGCAAAATATATTCCAGCCGCGGCCCCCAACTGTCACCAAACATCCGCTTGAGCACACCAATCACCTCTGATGAGATCGTCGACTTCTGCGCTGGGTTGGTGACCTCTAGTGGATTAAAGCCAATCGGGTGCTCGACATCTGCGGGGTTAAAATACACCACGTCATCCAGCCGCGCCTCGGGGATGAACTTCATATTCTCGATGGCAAAATCGCCATGCGGGTCAATAATGGCATAGCCTTGATTATGATAAATATCACTCAAGGCAAAGAGCTCCAGCAGGCCACTCTTCCCCGCTCCTGTCTGGCCGATGATATAGACGTGGCGCGAGCGATCGCTCCGCAGCATGCCAAACTGGTGATTGATCCCCCGAAAGTTGGTCAGACCAAAGGCCGAGATCTTCTCGTCGTCAGCTACATGACCAGTGAGGACAGGCAGACGGTTGGGTGGTTCGGCGGTTTTGTTGCTTGCCCAAACGATATTAGGCGTCTCAACATTGGTGTGCGGCAGATGGAAGACACTTGCCATCTCCTCAATATTGAGCAAAAAGCCGCGGTCGGCAAAGAGACGCAGCTTGTAGCGGTTGAGGTCTTCCTTGCGGAAGCTGTCGTGGCTCATGGTGAAGCCGTTGAGGTTGGTGCTGTTGTATTGCTTGAAGGTGCCAATAATCGCCTGCATGCGTAGCCGTGCGTCAGTGGTGCTATCACCGAGGTATGCAACGCGAATCTTGACTTGGTAGCCCAGCTTGGCGGCCTTTTTCTCGGCCTCAGCGATGCGGGTTTTGTCACGATCGGAGAGCTCTGTTACTGTCGTCATGTTGCCCTCGGGTGGTTGCCATAGCGCCATGAGGAACTGGCTAAACCATCGCGCCTTGGGGTGAAATGCGTCGCCAAAGAGCCCACCGCCACGCACGCGCCTCACCCACGCATCGGATGCTTTGTGCCAGTCATCTGCCACAGGGCGCACCAAAATTTGGATCCAAATCTCATCATCCGTGTCTTCCAGCTTGGCTAATGTACCCGTAATACCGGCCAGTGGATCAACCTCAAAGCTCTGAAAGGTCTTGATCGGCAAAAATTCACTCTCCGCCAGCACAACCTCTGCTGTATAGACGACATGGTGCTGCTGCTCGTGCTCTGTATAGTCGGCTGTGGCGGTGCGGATTTGCACCGTAGGATACTGCGAATAAATCTGACTCTCAACGAAGTTGCGTAGTGCGCGCGGCGTCCAGACATAAAACTGAATCTGCCCACCGACAGACGCAATCTCGAAACTGAGGTGTTCTTGGTAGCCATCATTAATTTTGAGCTCGCGCGCATCGCGCAAGATACCATGGAGGCTGGCAAACATTTGCTCAGCTGCGAGCTCAGACTTGTCATTGGCACGGGGAATCTCGAGGATAAGCAGCTCACTCTCGACCTCGCGCAGCACATCAACCTGTCGATTGTTGCGCCACGTCAAATAACCGAGGAGGATCACCACTGGTACCCACACATACCACTGCAGAATAATCGTGAAAAACGTCGTAAAAAATGCCATAATGACGCGCTTTGATTATAGCATGGGACATGTGTTTTGACAAGGTATGTACCCAATTTGTTCAATAGATTTGCGAGAGCGGCGAGAAACAACTCTTTAGCTACACGGCCACTGGACTCATGACGCCTCATAGCTGCTTTAGTATACAGAGCAGCAACTATATCTCATACCTCATCAGATAACTGAGCTATTGGATAAGCAAAGAGAGCAACGACGCTTTGATATTTTAGCAATTGCCCTATTGCTACAAATTCACCACGCCCGTCTCAACCTGCTCCGCCACAAAGGCGGCACCCAGGACGCGCTCAAGACTGGAGATCATCTCGTTTTTGACCGGTTGGCAGGTCGTCATCGTCACGTATGCCAAGCCAGTCTCGGGCCAAGTACGCGCTGCGATATGTGCTTCGGGCAAGAGAAGGGCCACACCAATGCCATACGGTACATAGTCGTGGCTCACCGAGCGTACCGCCGAGAGCCCCGCTCGCCAGGCAATCTCGCGCAGGGCTTGCTGCACAACAATCCGGCTATTGAGACATACTGCGCTCCCACCGGTGATTTTAAACGTCATTGTTTGCAGCTGCTCTGCTTTCATGGAGATATTTTATCATATTTGCAGCCGTTTCTGGGGAGAATCGTGGTGGAATAGCATTGTACTTTTGCTATATTATCTATTCGATTATCTCTGGTCGCACGAATAACACCCGCCTTTACACTCCACTATGGGGGTGCTGGAATAATGGCGAAGATGGCCACCAAACGCACACTTCAGAACCACCTTTAGCAGTAGTTCTTCCTCTATTACTTCATTTGGACAAAGTGCAAAAGCTCACTGGTATCAACAAGCATTTTGCGCTGGCTCCGGGAGATTGCTGTGTGAGGAGATATTCCACACCCCCAAGCAGTAAAATTGACGATTTGTCCTGCGATGCTATACTAGCATTATGATTGATACACTCACGAATACCCTCACCAAACTCTGCCAACCTCTCCCCCGCATGAGCGCTGCCATGAAGCAGTGGTTTCGTGACAACCTTTGGATTATGATGCTGCTGGTTGCGATCGTCAATGCTGGGTACGGCGTATCCTTGCTCATCCAGCTGTATCAGGCCTTGACGGCAAAGGTGAGTGCTTGGCTGGTGATGGTTGCACCACACACATCTTCGTCGCTGACTGCGCGGCGGGTGTATCTCGTGATGGCATTGCTGTGTGTTATTACCCAGGCAGTTATGACTGGTATTGCGGTCCTCCCCTTGCGCGAACGGCGCAAACAGGGATGGGTGCTTGCGGTATGCAGCGCGCTGGTGATTGGCCTCTTTGCGATTATTGGCCTTATTCTCAATATATTTATGATGCCACTGGCCGTGCTGGTGTCGCTCGTGTCGCTGTTGTTTGCGCTGGCGGCGCTATATGTTGCACACGAAGTGAAGGACGAGTTTCAGCGCTCGTAGATTACACACCTGATACCTTGGCTACTAGCACTTGAGGATTTCACTCCCTCTACTTGCCTCACACTTCCCGCTCGTGCAATGGGAGAATGAATATCTCTATTAAGTCATTCATTTCGTGTGCTAAGCTAGAGAACTTGTTTGCCTGGCGATAGGCTACCATTTCTTCAAATGAACGACAAGAAAGAGGGTCAGTGGGCAGTACTATAAAGCCGAGCAGTTTCGATGCAAACAGCTTGAAAACCACCCCTGCCTGTGCTACAGTATCTACAGCGATGGGGTGTCGCCAAGTGGTAAGGCAACGGGTTCTGGTCCCGTCATGCGGGGGTTCGAATCCCTCCACCCCAGCCAAGCTGTATAACAGAGTGAGTGACAAGGTTCCGTGATCTTTAGCTACCATGAATAACTACCTCTGTTGTAAAGCTTGGTCAAATAGGAATTATCGTCCAGTCCGGAGCGGCTGGACGGTTTGTTTTGTGATTTGGTTCTGTGACTTTCTGCTAGTATCCGCTATTTGACATATAATAAGTATCAATGAGTAAGAGCAGCGATAAAGAGCTATACATGCAGTGCCGTGACGCATATCGTGAATGGCTTGCAGATCAAAAAACAGATGATCGCCTTGTGGGCGTGAGATCTCCTGGATGGTTTTATGGCCCCTACAATATTCCCGCAGAGTTGCTGTTTCGAACACTGCACAAAAAAGTCAACGACAGAATCGCGATGCGTGCCGAATTTGACAGTAAGCTTCTTAATATGGTCTACAACAATGATGAATATGATAGACGGGCGCTAGCGGTAAAGCCGCAGCACCAACAGAACAAGACCTTTACAATTTACTTTCAGATATATTTTCTATCAAAAAGCACAAAAACAGATTTATTTAAAACACGGCTTACGCTTTCCGGCATTAAGTTTACCTGGTGTAGTGAGCGCGATTTTTGGAGGACAGTAAAGAAGACTGGTGATATAAGAGAGTATCGATGGCGTCGGAGTGAAGTATTTCCGAAGCTTGATAACGAGTCTAATACCTATACTGTTAAGGCTAAGGTCGCCAATCGCAATATGGAAGCGGCTGTTAATAAAGCCGCCAGAACCTTTCAGGGATTCATGGACTGTATTAATGTTGTACAAGTATTTAATTATCAGGAGCGCAATCTGTTGTATGGTCCGAGCAGCAATAAGACGGCTATAAGTAGTGTCGGCATATTTATAGCCGAGAGAGACGGCAGGGCTGAAATATTTTGGTCTACAACAAGGAGACATGCCCTGCCTTCAGAAAAGCTTAATGCTCTAGATACTGGCAAAAAGGGCTTTCTTAGGGTCTTGCTGAGGGCATTTCAGGATAATAATTTTGCCGCTGCTGAGCGGTTGAGGTGTGTTGTTATGGAATTTGCATCTGCACTGGACGCGGAAGATGTAAATCTTGGCTTGTTGGGGTTTTAGAGGTGTCTAGAAATTACCACTAGAAAAGCAAATGGCCAAACTCGCAGAGAGGCTGAGGTATTGGATATATTTAAAAATTATATCCCTGGAGAGAGATATTGGGAGCAGCAAGGATTCCTGATAAAGGAGACTCGTAATATCTATGTCCATCAGGGTGTCTCTAGCACGGGAGGCGCCCCTGACTACTACCTAAACTGGTCCAAGCAGTACGCTGAAGCTGCTATTAGAATATTAATCTGGCTTTATAATAATTGTGCAACATGGAGAAGTGACGATGATATAGATATATTTTTTGATCACTATAGCCAATCAAACCGCAAGCTTGAACTGGCTGAAAAGATATTAAGGAGCCGTAGCGTTCGTGTTGCACAGCCGTGACTTATGAGCTTCTGGGGCCTCTATTCTTTCGCTTCTCGTCTTTTGTTAAATAAATAGATAAATTGTTTTACCATAGCTTCCTTAAATTCGGGTGATTTCTCATTTCCTACCTTTGCGATAGTATGAATATCACGTACCCTCGGACGCTCGAACAGGACAAGGTCTGACTCCTTCGTATTTATTAGGTTGCCATATCGCGGATCAGACGTGATAATTTGGTGTATAGTATCAATGCTAATAATAGCATCTATACTGAGTATTGCGTCTAGTGTTAAATCTCTATATGTATGGTTACTTTTTCCTATAGTGTGCCAGACTCCTGCAAATTGCAGTACAAAGCTTATCGCGTCATCTGCTGACTGTATCTTCTTCCCTAGATATTGACCAGTTTCCTCTCTACTGGAAAGCTCGGCCCATCTTGCGTACAGTCGTATAGACGAGCCACCTTGACTAGGCGACGGCAACTTATCATTGTCGGCGAAGCGCCTGATAGATCGCAGCGCGACAGCTTTGTATTGTTGCATCTGGGATCTTTCCAATTTAATTGAATGACTACCCCTTCCTGTACCATAATGGATCACGTGGTCCATAGTACGCGAGAATGTATCTATCCTGGCCCGGCTGGAAAGGTGCTGGAGGATAGCATACAATCATGGTACAATAGTGATTATGCTAGAAGAAAACATCATCCACAAAAAATCAGCCGGCGGAATAGTTTGCTGCTCAAAAGGCAAGATCCTCACACTAAATGTAACCAAATACGGTGAAATCGTATTTCCAAAGGGGGCCATTGAGCCTGGTGAAAGCCCAGAAGAGGCAGCAGTTCGCGAGGTTTTAGAAGAGACTGGCTATCATGTTAAGGTTAGAGCTCCGCTTGGTGAGGTGTCCTATGAATTTGACGAGGACGACGGCAAGCGATACCGAAAGACGGTTTATCATTATCTGCTGGAATTGGTGGACGAAAACGAAACCCCAGAGCCCAACCGAGAAGAGCACGAAAATGATGAGGGTATAGAAAATTTGTGGCTTTCGATCGAGGACGCCAGAAAGCACTTGACGCATGAGGACAGTAGACAGAAACTCGAGGATGCGATTACTCTATTGAGGAGCTTTCATCCTTAGAGCGAGATATAGCGAGAGATATGCCACATAGGCCCAGTTCTCTTGCGAATATTTCGTCAAATTCTGGTATCTATAACTCTGGCCTTTTAATGTTACGGTATATGGATCTCTCCATCGAAATGGTGTTTCAGGATAATCGAAATCTGTTCTACTTACTATATACTCGATCGCCTCCAGGCGCGTCATTGGTGTAGGTGTCGGCTGCTGGTCATAGGTGTCAGCAATCGAGGGGGGGTAGTTTCATAGTGTATTGTCATATATGTATGAAACCACACTACTTGTCATAAAACAATAGCAAGGGTGCAAAATGGCGCCTCACCGCCGTCGGCGCGAACGCACCGGGGCGTGCCCTTTGCCAAAGTAGGTGCGCCCGAGCCACTTATGCCCTTCGATAATCGCCAGTGGGACGAAGAACGCCACGATCCAGACGAAGACGCCATCGCTCCACGAGATAGGCGTTACATGAAGCCACTGCTCGAGCGGCCCAAACAGCGCGACCAGCTGGAGCACAATCGACACTGCCAAGCCACCATAAAATGCAGCGCTCCACCGCCGAGCGCGCTGCCAGACAGGCTCGTAATCACTGCGGGCAGCGAGAGCGCTGGCCCACTGCATCACCACCAGCGCACAGAAGGCAATAGTGCGCGCATATCCTTCGCCGTGCGAGTGATAATACATGCTGTAGAGCCCTAATGTGATAACAGCCATCACCACCGCGATGAGCCCAACCCGGCTCAACATAAAGCGGCTGAGTAGTGGTGCCTTGGGGTGGTACGGCGACCGCCGCATTGCTTGGGGTGAGCCTGGCTCGACGCCCAGCGGAATAACCATCGTTGTATCCGTTACCAAATTGACCCACAAGATCTGCACCGGCAAGAGTGGGATAGGCAAACCCACCAGTAGTGAGCCAATCGACACCAGCACCTCACCAAGGTTCGTCGCCAGCAAATACACCACCATGCGCTTGATATTAGCGTAGATCGTCCGCCCCTCGTGCACAGCACTAATGATGGAGCGAAAGTTGTTATCGAGCAGGATAATATCGCCAGCATCGCGCGCTATCTGCGCCCCCGAGCCCATCGCGATACCGACATTAGCGTTGGTAAGGGCAGGAATGTCATTAACGCCATCGCCCGTCATGGCAGTAATGTCCGTCGCATTGAGCGCTGTGAGGATGCGGTGCTTATGCTCTGGTATGACCCGCGAGAAGACGCGCGCCCGGGCCACCACTGTAGCGAGCTCACCGTCGCTTAGTTGGCCAAGCCGTCGGCAATCATACACCTCATCACGCCCCCGTACAAGGCCAAGTTGCCGCCCAATCTGATACGCCGTCTCGAAATGATCGCCAGTAATCATCCTCACTGTGATACCCGCTTGGCGAGCCCGAGCAATCGACGGCCGAGCCTCTGGCCGCACACTATCTGCCACACCAACCAGCCCCACAAACTGCAACCCCTGACGCGCTGGCAGCTGCTCCAGCGAATCAATCGGCGCGCGAAGTGCCGTATATGCCAAGGCAATCACTCGATGCCCCTGCCCCGTAAGCTGCTGCAAAGCCTGGAGCGTCGCGCGCTTATCCGCACTCGAAAGCCGGGCATGGCGAATAATTGCCTCCGGTGCACCCTTCACACACAGACGATATTGCCCAGTGCCAACTGCTTGGAGCGTGCCACTCATCGCCAGCTTGTGTTCAAAGGGAAAGAGCATCAAACCTGCTCGGCGCTGCGGCCGCGAGACGCGCTGCTCGTTGCAATAGGCGGCAAAGGCTCGATCAAGCGGGTCATACATCTTGCTTCGGCTATTGGGCAAGGTGCTGCCAGCCAATGTCTGGAGCAGTGGCTCGGTGCGATTGCCTGGCGCCCAGACGGCCTGGACAGTGAGTTTGTTGCGCGTGAGGGTGCCCGTCTTGTCTGTAGCGATTGTCGTCACGACGCCAATTGTCTCAATTGCCGCCATCGTCCGCACCAGTGCCTTGCGCCGCGCCATCCGCTGCATACCAATAGCCAAAATCACCGATATTGCTACTGGCAAACCCTCCGGCACTGCACTAACGGCAAGTGCTATCACAAACTGCAGCGCTGCGGTGAATTCCATGCCACGCCATAGCGCTAACCCCAGTGCCACCACTGATGCCACTAGCACAACGATGATGATTTGGCTCACCAGCTTATCAATCGTCCGCTCCACCGGGCTTGCCTCGCGTGGCTGACCCGAGAGGGCGGCGAGTTTGCCATACTCAGTTGCATTCCCAGTTGCCGTCACAATAGCAAGCGCACTGCCACCAATCACAAACGACCCCTGATACAAACAATTTCGCCGCTCATAGAGCGCCGTTGCCATTGGTAAAGTTGCGCTGTTTTTCTCGATCGGGAGCGACTCGCCCGTCAGCTGCGATTCGTCCACTCGGAGCGAGCGCGCCTCGAGCACTCGCGCATCGGCCGGAATCTTATCGCCCTCTTCCACGATGATCACATCACCTGGCACAAGCTGCTCAGCATCAAGCGATTGCTCCCCTTCGTGCCGACGGACGCGCACCTGCAAGGGAGCTTTCTTTTGCAACGAGCGAATGATACGCTCGGTAGAGAGCTGCTGCGTGTAATCGATCAGTGCACTCACCACAATAATCGCTAAGATAATCAACCCATCCACCACCGCCTGGTGGAAGAAGCTAATCGCCGCTGCCGCAAACAGCACCAGCATAAACACCGAGCAAAATGGCTTGATGAGCCGCCGCCACAGTGGTTCGTGCACAACGCGGATAATATTAGGGCCGTAGTGTTCCAGCCGCTCAGCCACAACAGTGTCATCGAGGCCACGGACGCTAGACGATAGGTCGGCCATCGTCTGCTGAGGAGTCTTGGCATGGTATGTCATAATAGATCTATTATAGCACACCAAGCATAAGCGTTCTGGACAAATTACCACGCATCGGCGTATACTAGAGCCATGACAAAAGCTCCACACACCACTGTAACCAAAACCAAGGCAGTAGCCAAAAAATCATCAAAGCGCACTAGCACACCAACCACCCACCCCTCATCACACCACGCCAAGCAACCCAAGACCATTGACTACTACCCCAACCGCATGACCATCGCCGTCTCAGTGCTGGCTGGCACAGGACTTGTCTTGCTGTGCTTGATGGTGCGGATGACGGTGATTGTAGAGTAAGCACACTAAAGTAACCAGGCCACCCGTAGTTATATTTCATTTTCAATGATAAATACCACACTTTTTACAGGCAAGAGTTGATAATCCGGCCGATTAATAATTAAAGCGCTCTCAGTTATGGCATAGTGTGCTACGGTGTGTTATAGTGTGTCATCATGACACATCGTTTTTCTATTTTTAAGGGGCGGCGACGCCCGGTGCTTTTTGTTGCACTTGGTGTGAGCATTGCCCTGCTTGTAGGGAGTATTATTGCTCTCTATTTGGTATCGCAGCCAAGTGCTCAGTCACCCAATGGCCGCAAAAAAACAATCGACCTTCTTACCAAGACAAATACCCAAACGCAGCAGCGTCGCATCACCTCACAGTTGGGTTTTAGTCTAGAGTACGACCCAGGAGTTATGACAGCAGAGGGGATTGTCCAAAATCCCAACAGTGAGCCAGGAACATTTCAGGGACAAACATATAATGGCGATCAACTCCAAGAGGCACGCAACTACGGCATCATTACCCTACACCTCACTAACAAGACGTCTAGTACACCACAGCCAGCCGCTGCGCAGCAGTCACAACTTACTATTACCGCTAACCGTAACAAAAATTACTTCGGTAGCAAAGACAGCATCCCTGAGTACAAGGGGAAGTCTAACCTTGACATCATCACGCAAGAGAAACGCAAAAGCCTTGCTCATGCTGGACGTGATGATGAGATCAACGAACGCGCTATTACTATCGCAGGCAAAAAATATCGTGAGCTTCACGTCAAACATCGCCTCAAAGCTCTTAATGGTCAGCTCACTATCTGGCGACAATCCTACTACTACCTAACCGTCCAGCACGACCGACCATACTGGCTTGCCGTAACCAACCTACCTGCCAATGACCGCGATGCGCTCACTACCTGGCAAAATGTAATCTCTCGCGTCTCCTACACGCAGCCACAGGACGGTGCGCTATCTTCTAGCCAGCCCGTGATCGCACGCCTAGCTGCAGCCAATACACCAACCGACACAGCTAACATCCACGGCACAGTCGGCGACGACATTATGCTCAGTGTGGTAGCAAAAAATCAGTTAGCAACAGTTAGAGTTGGTGCAATGCGCTGTGCTCGCCTCACCTTTCGTGTCCAGAGTAATACGCTCACACTAGCAAAGGCTTGTAATGGTGGCATTGGGAGTGGGTCGATTGTGTCATCGGATGGCGTTGTTGTCACTAATGGCCACGTTGTCGAAACAACCGATACTGATCTCCTTGCCAACGCCTTTCCAACCTCCCAACAAGAGTGGGACAACTATATCCAATTTGTCACTGGAGCGGGTTATGCAACTGAGACGCAGATACGCGAGCTTATCAGCCAAGTCGAAAACAATGATATGGCTGCCGCCCAAAAGCTGATAGCCTATCTGCAGCTTGTGCCAAAGTCCAACATTACAGTAAGCAACAGTCGCACCGACTACGTTATCCAGACATCTGATGATCCAATCCGCCTTACAGAAGAAAGTACCTGGCAAAAATCTGCCACCAACAAAACTGCGACACTCATTGACAAAGAAGTTGATACAGGTGATGTCGATCTCTCGTCTCGATATACCGACGTTGCACTCCTCAAGATGAGCGGTACATTCCCAACGATCCAGCAGCTGTCGTCGCTCAGCTCAGTCCAAAACGGCGACCGCATTACTGCAGTAGGGTACCCAGCGCTTGTTGATGGTGGCATTAGCACTAAGCAGTCTCGCACCATACCCACCGTTTCTACTGGTACGACAAGCAGGACACTGCGTGATGGCGGCGGGCACTCGCTTATTTTGACTACTACCGAGATCTCTTCTGGCAGTAGTGGCGGCCCTGCTTTTAATGCGAAGGGTGAGCAAGTTGGTATCACAACATATGCGCGAGAATCATGCACGAAAGAAGAATCGTGCTTTGGTAGCGGTATTGCCCGAGATGCACAAGACGCACAAACTATGGCAACCAAGCAGCGTGTCTCCATTGCCACTAATGGTGAACTCACCAAACTATGGCAGACGGGTATCGATGAATTTGTTGCTGGGCGCTACAGCGCTGCAGCACGGTCATTTAGTAGCCTCAATAGCAAATACCCAGGTAATTATCTTGTAACAAAATTCCTATCAACCGCCCAGAATCAACCACGAGATGAAACCGACCAGACTACAACACCTAGCCCAGATGCTCGCAATGCAGACCCAAGTACAAATCCTGATACTAGCATCGATTACTCCTACACTCCGCTCACATCAAGCGAACGTAGTACGGTTGTCATACTTATCATCTGCTTTATGGTAATTATCGTGGTCGCGATTGCAGTAATTGGCTTCGCTATCTGGGCTGGCACCCGCAAGAAGAACTCTACTCAGCCGCGTTACCCCTACCCATTAGGGCCAACAGCGCAGCCTGGGCAACCACCCGTTGGCTACACAGGTCAGCCACAACCACCCATCCAGCAACCATATTATCCGCCTCAGCCTCAACCTCAACCATATCCACCAGCTCAGCAAGTTACACCAGCGCAGGCGCCTATGGTGCAGCCAGCAGCACAGTCTTCATCGCCAGCTGATCCACTACCGTCACAGCAGTCGCAGGCTACTCAACCCTCAGCACCAACTGAGTCATCTACTCCCGCTCCATTCGAGTAATGCTGGCATCAGCCACCCATCGCTCACCGACCAGCAAATTGTGGTATACTAAAGACCATGAGAGTACGAATAGAGATAGATACAAAGACCTTTGTGCGGTTTTGGCTGGTAGTAATTGGTTTTGCATTTGCGATCCTCGCGATTTACCTGGCGCAGACTGCCTTGATTATGATTGGTACAGCGGGGTTCCTCGCGCTGGCGCTCAATGGGCCGGTCAATGCCATCGTCGAGCGCTTGCCAAATCGCAGCCGCACACTCAGCACTGCCCTCGCCTTCATTAGCATCGTGGCACTACTTGGGGTGGTTCTTGTGCTCGTGGTACCGCCCATCGTCCAGCAGACGAGCAAGTTTGTCGATGCCCTGCCGGGGATGGTCCACACAGCGGGCGAGCAGTGGCATAGCTTTGGTGCCTTTGCCGAGCAGTATCATATCCAAGCGCAGGTGGATCAAGTAGTGGAGAGTGCTCGCAGCAGTGTCGAGTCCTGGACGCGTGGCCTTAGCGGCAACCTCCTTGCCGGCATTAGCTCTGTCTTCTCTGCAGTCGGCTCAGGGTTCTTAGTGCTCGTCCTCACCTTCTTGATGCTGACGGAAGGGCCAGCCTGGGCAGAGCGCTTTTGGGGGTTCTACCGCGACCAATCTACGATGGAGCGCCACAAGAAGGTCGCCCACCGCATGCATGCGGTGGTAGCAGGCTATGTGACGGGTCAGCTCACCATCTCAGGCATTGGCGCCCTCTTTGCTGGGGCAGCAGTCTTTGTCCTGAGCCTCTTTTTCTCGACTATTCCGAGCAACCTTGCGCTCGTTACCATTGCCGTGACCTTCGTCTTGGCGCTCATTCCTATGTTTGGCGCGACGATTGCTGGGGTAATGATCTCCCTCTTGCTTGCCTTTAATGCCTTGCCAGGTGGCCTCATCTTTGCGGCATTTTTCATCATCTACCAGCAGATCGAGAATAACTTCATCTCACCCACCATTCAGTCGCGCAAAATTGATCTCACGCCACTAGTTGTCCTTGTTGCCATCACCATCGGCCTCTACATCTTTGGCATCATCGGTGGGCTCATCTCCATCCCCATTGCTGGCTGCTGCAAAGTCCTACTCGACGACTACCTCGAGCACAACGCCCGCGCCCGCGAAGACTCTACCAAGCCACTGGCCAAACTGGTGGAAAAGATTAAGGGTGAGGGATAAAAACCTCACAGCGAGAGCCACGCCAGTAAGAATCTTACGATACATCTACATATAAGTTAGAGAAGAATAAAGCTTTAAACACTTTAACTAATAAATATTTCCTGTCCAGGCCGTGGACGTGTAACCCTCTCGACATACCCATCAAAGAAAAAGGGAATATTGTCCTCATCACCATTATCAATCCGCCCCTTAGCCTTACTGCACGCACCAAGAGAAACACTATACTCTGGCTCTCCTGTCACGATTGTCGGCTCATCCCACTCAGTAATCCACGCGTAGCGTCCACCGAAGTTTCGCTTGGCAACCTCAAGGATATAACAACCTGCATCCATCGCTACCGCATCTTTTGTATCAAGAACAAATGTATGGTTCTTTGATGTAGTATCGGCAGCTTCTCGATAGAGTACATCAAGCACATCATCTACCACTGCAAGACTCTTTACTGAATAATCAAGCATACCATGAAGGTCATGCCCCAGTACTTTCGACATATAATCGATGAAATACTGTGCATGCTTCTGTGTGTATGCTGCAAGCTCGCGTTGACTATCTGATTGGGTATTATTGTCTGGATTCGTTGGCATATTATTTTCCTGCTATGTAATAATCTATAATAACTCTGGTCGCCTCGACGCCATCTCAATCCCCAAATCAACCTCAAGCGGATCCTCGCCCTCGTCTAGCTCATCTACTTCTTCTGCGGAGTAGTAATGGCCGTCTTCCAGCTCTTCAGGGGCACGCCATGCGTAGTAAGTCAATGAAGCTGGTTCACTGACCTGGAGTATGTCACGCAGGATGTGGATCGACTGTGCCGCGAGTGACGCATATGTCGAGCTATACGCTGGCAGCGGGAAATGGCACGAGTAAACTTCATTTTCATTACTTTGCTGCCACCCTTGATTGACCATAGCGCTGATAGCACTGGATTTGTGTACACTTGATATATTCCGCGTCTGTGGAGACAGACGCAGTTCACAGACAATCGCCGTGTCGCTAACAATGTAGCGAAGGTACTGTGTCATATATTCTGTAGACACTTCGGGGATCAGTACAATGTGTACTCGATCACCAGCGCGCATGAGTGCGCGCGCAAGTTTATTCTCAAACTGTGTCCAGGAGAATTGGTGCATGTTGAAACCACCATGTTAAATGCTATTCAATACATTCGCATACTGTGGGGAATGGATATATACTGCGATAGCTGAACGCCGATTGGATATTTGAAACTCACAGCCATTTTCTGCCTTCCAGTATGCAATTTCACGCTCAGCATCACGCTTGATTCGAGGTCTACCCCAAACGGCAGTTCCTGCCTCTACATAGCCGACAAAAGCGTCGTTCATAAATCTGTCTTGTTCAATTGATTTTGTTGTATCAATATCTGTTAGGCTCCATGAGACCATGTCAAGTCCTCTAACCGGATCGGATGTGGTTGCCCTCAGTCTCGGCTGACTAACTGGAATATCCTTTGCGATAGTACTTGGATCACTTTCATCCCAACCCAGTTTTTCCATAGCCGCTGTCAACTTATCTTCTGTGAGTGGCCAATCTTGGTTGACCCAGTAATTTACAAGTTCGACAAATCTTTGTGGGGTAATGCTGTTCCATGTCATGATGATAGTATACCACTATCATCTTCTATACACCATCGCCATTTTATACTATTGCACTGCCATCATGTGCATGGTTCATTGCGTCATAATCCTCTCTCGGCACGCAGCGATACACCACTGTTTGGTCTCGCATGCATAGCTGCACAACTGGCGCAATAACCCCTGTTGTCTCGAATGTATCGGGTGATGACCAATCGTAGCATGGTCTCCCCTCGCTGCCATATTCAATCGGCGCAACGACTAGATTGTAATAATGATGCATCAGCACCAGCGCACGCAGCGGATCGACAAGCGACGCGGTTGCCATCGGCTCATCAGACATATCAAGCTCTAGTGTTTGCCATGCTTCGTCAGGTATCTCCTCAGGTACGTTATACTCATCGTAACCCACAGCCAACCCGCTACCGTCATAGCCAAGGCCTGGCAGCTTCTTGGCATAGTTTGGCAGGTACGCCGCAATGGCAAGGTCGATATTCTTGGGTAGAGTTTTGCCTATGTCATAGCCCGTCCGCTTAGTCAGCGGCAGATCCTCAGGTGGCAGCCCAGCACTGAGGTACGCTTCACACGCAATGAGATCGCCTAGTATAATCGTCGCTTCGTTAATATCATGATTACTATATTCGCTATTCTCGTATGCTCTGCACCGCACTGCATCATACACCGCATTTAGAGCGGCAATCTTCTGGTCTAACAGCGATGGTTCTTGCTCTGTCTGTGGTGTAGCTGTCTTTTCTGATAGAGTTTCGTGATTCATATCGACTATGATGGGGTATTCCTTGGTGCTTGTCAAGCAATGCACGTGAACATACTTGCGTCTATTTGTATAATATATTATTCTAATAGTGTAATCTGCGTTATATCTAATACATACGAAGGAGATGAAATGCTTGAGAGGTTTAAGTTATTCAAAGAAAAAGACCCTACTAAACCGTCTTTGAGAGGGTCAGAAGTTTATGTTCACTCGGGTCTGTGGGATCCATGGGGAGCACTTGAAGGTGATGGGATTGACGACCCAGATGAAGTACGGTATCTTGTTGAAATTATAGAAGCCTATAATGCTGTCGACGACACAACACCCGAGGGTGCTGCTGAGAGAGAAAGACTTGCAAATGAATTTGCTAGAGCAGTAGAACTCGGACACGCTGCTATGCTAGAAGGCAACACAGACACAGTATCAGAGCTTCGCAATCCAGAGGATCGTACTGCCACTGGCAATGCGTAAGGATTTCTA
Organism: uncultured Candidatus Saccharibacteria bacterium; assembly: GCA_938045445.1. Taxonomy (GTDB): domain Bacteria; phylum Patescibacteriota; class Saccharimonadia; order Saccharimonadales; family Saccharimonadaceae; genus Saccharimonas. Next base: position 117,686 of record CALIMM010000014.1, on the reverse strand, counting down.
AACATTACCTATCGTCACACCAAGCCTCAAATGACGACCCTCCGATAGGGTCGTCATTTTATTTTCTCTCGTACTTTACCGGGCGTAGCTATGGTTTGTCATATTAGGCGATTTTCTCTTCTGCCCACCACCACACTGGCCCTTGCGGCGCGTCGCGCACAGCGATGTGTAGCGCGGTGAGATCAGTACGCAGGCGATCGGCTGTGGGCCAGTCACGCGCTTCGCGAGCACGCTGGCGCTGGAGGATGAGCTGCTTTGCCTCATCTGTAATATCTGGCGTCGACTCACAGAGATCGAGGCCAAGCAGCTGATCAATCGCCGCTAGCAACTCCTCCAATCCACGATGGTACACTGCTGCCAGTGGCCGCGCTAGCACCCGATCAAACGCTTCGTCGATGAGCCGCAGCGCCTCGGGGGTATTCAGGTCATTTGCGAGCGCCTCGCGTACTGCCCCGCTCGCTGCCAAGAGCGATACGTGGCCCGATTGCTCGTCACTCTTGCGCTGGTCATCATCCAGGCTCTCATACGTCTGGTGGCGCAGGCACGCTACCTCATACCACTTGCGTAGGCGGTTGCGCGCCGCACTGAGGTTTTCCCAGCTAAAGTTCCCCTCGTGCGAGTAGTGGCTCTGCAAGACGAACAGCTTATACTCCATGGGAGTGTAGCCCCGCTCGGCGAGGTCGGCCAAGGTGTAACCATTGCCCAAGCTCTTGCTAATCTTCGTACCATTGACCTTAAGGTGGTTGCAGTGCAGCCAGTAGTGAGCAAAGGGTTGGCCCGTCGCAGCCTCGCTCTGAGCAATCTCGTTACTGTGGTGCACAGGGATATGATCGATCCCACCAGTGTGGATGTCGAGCGTCGCGCCAAGGAAGTGCATTGCAATCGCCGAGCATTCCAAGTGCCACCCCGGGAAGCCCATCACTGGGGTGCCGTCTGTTGGTGGTTGGTCGAGCAGTTCCGGTGGCGTGGGCCACTCCATGTCGCGCTTGACGCCAGTTGGCGAGAACTTCCATAGGGCAAAGTCGCTCGCGTGGCGCTTCTCGCTATTGGGACCAATCCGTGCCCCCGCCCGCAAGGCTCGCAGATCGAGCCGGGCAAAGTCTGCATAGGCTGGGAAGGTACTGGTATCAAAATAAATCCCATCACTCGTCTGGTAGGTGTGCCCCTTGCGCTTGAGCGTAATGGCAAGCTGGATTTGCTCGTCGATATAGTCGGTGGCACGGGCCAGCTGGCTCGGCGGCGTTAAGTGCAACGCGTTCATCCCGCGGATGAAGTCATCGGCGTAGAATTTAGCAATCTGCCAAGCAGTCTTACCCTCGCGGCGCGCACCCTTCTCGAGCTTGTCTTCGCCTTCATCAGCATCGCTCGTTAGGTGGCCGACATCAGTGATATTCATCACACGCTCCACCTCATAGCCCTCCGCCTGAAGCATGCGCACCAGGATATCCCAGTAGATATACGCTGCCCAGTTGCCAACATGTAAATAGCTATACACTGTTGGCCCACAGGTGTAGAGCGACACCTTGCCAGGCTGGAGCGGTACAAAGGTATCGAGGTGACGGGTCAGTGTATTGGCAAACTTAATCGCCATGGGCTGCCTCGCTCTCATCATACTCAACAAAGGCCCGGCTGGCTGCCTCGACGATCTCACGCATCGCCAGCTGGTAATCCTCATACATCCGCCAACCCGCCGCATAGGCATGGCCGCCGCCACCAAAGTAACCAGCGATCATTGCCGCCACTGGTGCATTGCTGCGGATCTTGCCAGTCAGCTTGCCATCGGGGTAGGTCTTGATCGCAATCGCCACATCTACCCCCTCTACCAAGCGCATCTCGTCTAGCACAAGCATACTGGGGTTATATTGGTCGCTATATTCCTGGATCTCCTCCCACGGGATGTGGATGAGTGCCAGGCGGCCATCCAGCATATACTCGATCCGCTCGATCAAGCGCCCTTTGTAGCGAAGGATCTCTGGCGCTTTTTTCATAAAGTCGCGGCGGCGCACCTCGATGGCGGCATTGCTTGCGCCCAGCCTGGTCAGCTCTGCGACGGTCTGGATGGAGTCGGCTGTGGTGTTTTGCGTTGTCAGGCCGAGGCTGTCGCTCATGATCGCGATGAGGAGATTCTCTGCCGCTTGTGGGTTGATCACCCATTGGGCATGCTGCGCAAGATTGTAGATGAGCTCGCCAGTCGCCACCACATCTTGATTGATAAGTGTATGGTCAAAGCTCAAGGTACTCTCCGTCGCGTGGTGGTCCAGCACCAGCGCTGGGTGCGTCGTGAGGAAGGCGCGAGCGCTGGGCGCGTCAAGCACTTTGCCCAGCAAGACATCGGCACTGGTATCAACAATAATCGCCAGCTCGGTACTGCTGTCAAACTCATCAGTAATGCGATCCCAGCCGCGGATATACCGCAAATACTTGGGCACTGCCACCGGGCAATAGAGTGTCACCTGCTTGCCCAAATCGCCCAGGATTTCTTCCAGCGCGAGGCTGCTGCCGACACTGTCGCCATCGGGGTTTTCAGCTTGGATAATAATAATTTTGTCTGCGCGTTGGATCGCGCGTATCGCTTCGTCAAACATCCTCTTTAGTGTAGCAGAATTTGCCAGTAGGCGCGAGGTATGGTACGGTGGATTTATGGCTTGGTATATAAGTCGCAGGGTCGTAGTTAAGCAAGGACGAATTGTGATGAATATAGTAGGCGGAGTCTATTATTATTTGCATAGCATCATAGAGATATGGTACGGTAGTTTTAGAAGTACTAGTGCGGAGGATTCTATGACAGACTACGAGAACAGACCAAGCGCGAGTGAGATTAGTCAAGCACACGAGAGTGATCAGACAGCAACCTTGCGACAAAAATTCGGCGCGAAATTTCTAGAGCTAGCCGAAAGAACAAAAGGTTTCATAGACACCGCACGAACGATATACTGGCACGGCTTCCCGCTCCCTCCATATGAAAGGGATAAACCGGCAACTCCTAGAGAAATAAATTCAGAGAAATAACCAAGCAAAATACCAAAGACTATACCAGCACCAACGCTTCTTAGCTACCCGTCTGCGCCTTCTCTACCAGCTTCTTGCCGCCACGCTCAAACCAGCGTGTATAGGTGGGGCTGCTGCTGCTTACTCGCTCGCGCCATAGGTTCATGGCGTCGCGACTGTAGCTGAGGGTCTCGATTGCTTCCAGCCCGCGGCCACGGTATAAGTTGCCCGCTGCACCCGGGCCACCATTGTAGCCAGCAGCAACGAGCTCAACGCACTCATTCTCGGATAGATTACCGAGCGGCACGCACAGCTGATCGCGCAGATGCGCTAAGTAGGCCGCGCCAAAGGCTATGCTCGTTTCAGGATCAAATAAATCATAGTTCGTGCGCGCCGGCTTCACGAATTTAGCCGCAATCTCCCTGCCCGTGCCATCCGTCACCTGCATCAAACCACTGGCCACACCACTGTGCGCCTTGGGGTACCCGCCGGATTCTAGCGTCATGATAATCGCCACCAGCTGCGGCGAAATATTATACTGCCGAGCCTGCTTGGTAATCTCGCCCTGCCAGCGCTTAACGGTATCTGGCATCCAGGCGGGCAGGGTGTTGTCTTGGCTCGTGAGCGCTGCATTTGCCGTGTCCTGCGGTGTTTTGATAAACTTCGCTAGCATGCCACGCTGCCACGCAAGGCACACACCACCCACCAGCACAAGCACTAACGCAGCGCTCACAAGCCCCCAGCGGTTGCTCTGCGCCCAGCGCGTTAGCTTTTTCGTCCATTTCTTTGATTTTGCCATTGTTTTAGTATAGCAAATAAACACATATTGTTTCTCCTTTCGACGCGACACAACTTTTAATAATTCTTTAGCCTCCCTCCAGAATGCTAATAAGGATGAATCCTGGGAAGATATTAATCTTTTACGTCAGACTTGGAGTCTGTCGGTTCTGGCAGCAGAGTGTTGCACTCCACTCGAATACACTGGTAAGTGGAGAGGCTAACGGAAAACGCAGAGGTCTTGATATTTAAGGTTCTTTTGATTGACAGATTTCCCTTTCCCCGCTATGGTATATATCATGACAAATTCTCCAGATGATACCACTGCTACCCAGCAACAAAGGCCACAGGCAAGCCAGCTCCCAATCGACCCAGTCAAGATAAAAGCAATGATAGACTACTACATTGTGGAGTATCGCGAGCAGCTGCTTGATCGTGATTTGCTCGAGCAGGCGATAGCAGATGATGAATTATTCTGGCGTAGCAGTGTGTGGCGGGTAATTACTAGCCTGATCCACATTATGCGATTCTCTGATTGCGATCCCTACGCTGATAATTATTTTGATAGACAGGCCATTGCCGAGTGTAGACGCTTCGCAGCCGATCTCCTACGCGACCTACAGAAGATCAGCAAGGGTATCCCCGATCTTGCCGCAGAGCTCCCCAAGATTAAGCAGGATGTCTGGGAGTTTCTAGATGTCATTTTGCCAGATTCGCAGCCAACACAAGCAATGCGGTCGAGCACTCTTGAGCTTCAGCGCGATGAATCTGGCACTGTGTCACTCCAGACCATCCCTGCCGATCTTGAGCCGCACGAACTCTTTCATCAGCGATATCGTGAGTGTATTAGAATGGGCGATACACCCGATGGAGCAGCTCGCTTGCAGGAGCTACGCGAATCGCTCGATGCTCGCACCACTGCCGCTAGAGATATGCAGCGCGATGATATCGATTTGCCTTTTTATCGCCTTCTTAGTGATGCCAATACCCTCCACTTGCGCACTCGAGACGCTGATGATTTTGCTCGCATGTGCACGATTGCGAACCTTTGCCAAGAAATGGCTTACCAACACTTTGGATACAACCCCAAGACAGCAACACTCGCACAAGATCGAGAAGTTAGTCAATATATTTCATCAGCTCAGCAAGAACTGGGCATGATCATCGAGCTCCTTCTCAAATTCGATGATGATGGCGTAGCGAAGGCGCAGCAGCTCGAACGGTATGTCATCAGCCCCTACATCAAGGCAGAAATCGATGCCGAGTATGTCATATATGGCAAAGATCCAGACGGCACACGCCAAGCCCGCGCCTCCGCTTATGTTATTACACCCGAGGATGAAGGGTATACACTCCACGCTGTTGTTAATTCATTGAACGACCGGCGCTTTATCTTCGATCAGCGGATTCGTGATGCTTACATTGCCATCATTACCAAGCACCCATCAGAGCGATCTTCTTCACGGTTATTTGACGACTACTATCTTGTAAAGCTCTGTGCCAAGCATGGCGAGCAAGCGGTCGCTCGGAAGGCTGCCTGGGACATGGTGAACTATTATTTCTACCAAACAGATGAGATAGAGGAAATTCATTTCTATGTGCTTTTGCTCAAAGACGAGCTAGGAGAAGGTGAGAAAGTCAAGCAGTGGATCGCGCAACAGCTGCGCGACAACCCAAGCGCCGAACTCGCTACGCTTTATTTTGAATGTGTTGGCTATGATCATGATGTATTTCGCTTTTTGCAAGAGGCCACCGCCCGCGAAGCAGACTCACCGATGAAGGCACTTGCCCAACAAGTCGAGAATCTTACTACACTCGAAAGTACTGTCAGCGACTGTCTTTACGACTTCGTCGAGAAGCAAGAAGCCGCCGAAGAGCAGCGACGTCTCCACACAGAATCAGCATAATAGTCGCTTCATTACACCGCGCGCCGCCCCTCGAGCGCGTGGCCGAGGGTGATTTGGTCGGCATATTCAAGGTCAACGCCAACGGGGATGCCGCGGGCCAAGCGCGTCATCCGCACCGTTAGGCCTGCCTCGGCAATGTGCCGCTGCAAGAAGAGCGCAGTCGACTCGCCCTCCACGCTCGCATTGGTGGCAATGATCACCTCTTCTACTACGTCATCAGCAATGCGCCTCAGCAGCTCGGGGATGTGCAGCTGCTCTGGCCCCACCCCATCGATCGGTGAGATAACGCCACCCAGCACATGGTACGTCCCCTTATAGTGGCCAGTACGCTCCAGCGCCACGATATCGAGCGGCTCCTCCACCACAGCAATCTGCTTGCGATCGCGCTCTGGGCTACTATAGAGTGGCGAAACGTCTTGGTCAGGATCCATCAGAGCAAAGGTGACGGGGCAGGTTGCAACAGCAGTGTGAAGCTGTGTGATGGCCTGGGCAATCCCCTGGCTCGTCCGCCCATCGGCCCGCAGCAAAAAATACGCATAGCGCTCCGCTGTGCGTGCGCCTACCCCTGGCAGGCGCCCTATCTCATCTATCGCCCGCTGTAGGGCCTGAGGCAGAATATCTGCCATACTAGCTAGAACCCGAGGTTGCCAAGCCCACCCATCAGTGGCTGCATTTTCTTGGCAGCAATCTCTTGCGCCTTGGCCATACCGTCGCGGATTGCAATCTCGATCCAGTGCTCCAGCTGGTGGATGTTATCCAGGTCTACCTTAGTTGGGTCGATCTTCACACTCTTAATCTTCAGCTCGCCAGTGATCTGCACAATCACCGCACCATCGCCTGCCTCGACCTCCACGATCTCCTTCGCTAGTGCCTTCTGCGCCTTGCGCAAGTCATTAAGCATCTTCATTTGGTTCATGCCCATTGCCATACTTCTTCATTTCCTCCGTTTCTTGGCTGTCGTACTCGATTTATTATACATGATTTGGTGGATGGCTGGAAGGGATACTCGCTCACCCAGCACCTCTCATCCTCATTATTGATGATTGCTATCAAACGAAAAATCATCAACTGCAACCCGCGCGTCAGCATGATGGGTATGGTACACCTCTTGATCCAACACACATACTTCGGTCACATCCAATACAACAACTGCAAGATGATATTGATATCCATTTCCAGGCGAGATTACCCACCCAGGAACCTCAGCCTAGTTCCTATGGCATAATACCCTTCTCTACCAGCCAACGGTAGTTCCAGCCATCATTCGATTCGGTTTTATAACTCCAGAAAAAGTGGGCGTCGGCGCTGGCAAAAGCCGTTTGCTGCGCTAGTATGTAGGCGGTGATGGTCGACGGAGTCATGGCAATGGTGGGCGGCAAAATCGCACTCCACTCACCAATGATGGTTGGGCGCTGCAACGACTGGTGCATGTGGGTAAATTCATCCACAATATTAGCGTGCTGATCATAATCCACCAGCGCCAAGTTGGCCGCCCCAAAACACTGGTAGTGGTGAATATCGAGCCAATCACGGGGCTGCGCCTGGCGCCACCGTGGTAGCTGGTAGGCGTCACTGATAATAATACGCGTTGTGGCCAGTACATTGCGGCGCAACCGGCCAGTTGTACGGCGCGACCACAGCCGCAGCAGCCAGTGCTGCAACCAGTTTTTGGTAAAGGGTTCGTTCAGCAGCTCAATCCCCCAGAGCTGCGGGCTTGCACTATAGCGCTCGGCAAGCTGCACAAGAATACGGCGGGTTGCACGGCGGTTTTTGGCCTGGTACCACCCCGTTTGCGGCATGCGGTTACCACTCCCACTGTGGTCGCCCAAGTTCTGTGCGCCAGGCGCCGCGTGTAAATCAAGCAAGACACGCATATGGTATTTTTTTGCCATTGCAAAGCACCAGTCCAGCTGCTTGGTAGCCTCGAGGTAGCCATCCTGACTTTCCAGCACCCAGTAGCCAACCGGCACACGCAGCGCCTCGATACCGTGCGCATGCAGCCAGGCAAAGTCCGCTTCGGTCATAAATTCCTGCCGGTGCTTGGCAATGCGCTCCGGGCCGTCTGGTTGCATCATCAGCTGATGCTCGTTGCTCGCGTCTGTATCCGCAAAGACCGACGGCGTCATCCAGCGCTCAAGCACCAGCCATCCACCCAAGTTAACACCGCGTAATGGTTTATGCATATGCTTTATTGTAGCAAAGCATAGAGCTAAACTATAATTGCAAGTATGTACACACGCACCATCACCATACCATCCTATAACCAAACCCAGACGCTGCGCTTGGTAGCGCCAAGCCCGGCTTATGCGCCGATTACCATGGCGTGGATTCGCCGGCCAGAGGTGACGCAGTATTTGGGTGCGGATTTTTCGCAGATGACAGAGGAAGACGAGGTGGCGCATCTCCAAAATATGCTTGATGATGACGATCGGTACAGCTGGATGATTGAGCGCGATGGCGAAATCGTTGGCAATATTGAGCTTAACGAGATAAGAAAACTAAGCCACAAATATGGCGTCACAGCGGGGGCATTCTGTACGCTGATTGGCGATCCGAAAAACTGGGGTCAAGGCCTTGGGAGTTCTGCCAAGCAAGCAGTCTGCAATTGGGCGTTTTCTGAGGGTGGATTTGCAATAATTGAGGCAAAGGCATACGTGCAAAATATCCGCAGCTGGAATGCGCTCGAGAGGCTTGGCTACCGATACACGGGAATCGAGCAAGGTGAAGTTGCAGGCGAGGCAGTAGCGTGGAGGGTGTATACACTGGTAAGGGCTGATTGGGAGGAGCTGAGTTGGGCGAAGTGGTAGTAAATGCTCCATTAAAAAAATGGCTCCAACGAGCCATGTGATAAATCCTTGGTGCGATTTTACGCCCAAGCTCGAACCTGTTTTGAGACAAAAGCCAAATGATTTTCTGGGCGGGTGCTACCTATTACTGACTAACATACTCAAGTGCCGCGATAAGTGTTCCGAAATACAATTCACCTTGAGGCACTAAGTTATTGGCCGCCGCGTCCCGGGTGATTTCTTTGAAATTATCTAGCGAGCGCCATTCGTACGAACCAACCTCGCCATCGACAAAGGTGAAGTTTTCGTCACCACTGAGCTGGTAAAGAAACACATTTACGATGTCTCGTGGGTCTTTCTCAATGATGCGAACAGCTTGCACAAAATGCAGCTTAGATTCATCAATCGCAAGCCCCATTTCCTCTTTAGTCTCTCGCACAGCTGCTTGCACTGGTGTTTCTCCGATATTGATATGCCCGCCTGCCGAAATATGAAACCAGCCTGGCTTATTGGGTTTTGTCAATGAACGCTTTTGTAGCAGTATGCTCACCCCGCCTTCGTCAATCTTCCAAAACCACACATGAGCGTTGCTCATGATTAGGCTTTTATCAGAGTTAAACTCTTCTTTGGGCGCGCCTTTGCCGTCTACAGGCATACCGTTGTTATTGTAAATTTGCCATAATTCGTTGTCGTGCATATAATGGTATCCTCACTAGAATCTATTCTAATATCTAGATACCAGTATACGTGATAGACGGGGTTGTTGTCTAATCTTAAGAAGTATGCTATAATATGTGAAATAATAACCTAAAGAAGCTCCTCGAAGAAAAAATCGAACAAGCTACGCTTGGCGTTTCGACTTGGGTCGAACCTACAAATACGACAAAAAAAAGTCGTCATAAATGACGACCAATTTCTTAACTCCCCCAGAAAAATCGCTGGTCGGCGCTGCGCGCTGCCAGCGAAAAAGCCGCCCGTTCGGGCGACCGTTTCCGTTTTAGTTCCGATTTGGTGACCTCACGGGGAATCGAACCCCGGTTGCTGGGATGAGAACCCAGTGTCCTAACCGCTAGACGATGAGGCCGCCTAGTCACTATAGCAAAAAAATCGGCCCTTGTCTAGCGATAATGTTGTAAAAAAGGCTTGACATACCCTAGGCGTGATGCTACACTGATCGTGTCATGCACTTGCATGGTGGAGACAACTAACACAAACAGCACTCGATACAGCCATCGCAAGCCACGAGATGCAGGAGAACCCATACTGCATTTGTCTGGTTTGTCCGTGCTATAACTGTGCAAATATCACACTTGGCACCCGTGCGAGAGGTGCCAAGCAAAGGAGGACTCCTCGGGCATCTTACCCAGCCCAGGAGATGTGCGATTTTCACTTCCCGTGTGGGGAGTGATTTTCGTTTGGCAATGTGCCCTGGCGCGGCGTGAGGCGATCGATCGGCAGACGGAAGCCAAAGGTACTCCCCTGCCCCTCCCGCGAATGAAAGATCAGTTCGCCATGGTGCCCCAGTACGATCTTCTTTGCCAAGAACAGCCCAATCCCCGTGCCATCGGGCCGCTGCAGCTGGGCATTATGCGCCCGGAAGAACTTCGTAAAGATCTTGCGCTGCTCACTCTGCGGCACTCCAATGCCATGGTCTTGCACGGTGCACACCACCCAGCCATCCTTGGGGTAGAGTCGCACCGTAATAACATCAGCACCAGGCGAGTAGTAAATAGCATTATCGATATAATTAACGATGACTTGCCGGAGTTTATTTTCGTCGATCAACAGAGGCGGTATAACTCCATGCGATCGATAGTCCACTCGCAAATGGTGGCGCTCGGCAATGAGCTGAATAGACTCAATGCTCTCTGCTACCAGCGCAGCAACATCGCCTGGATGGAAGTCGATTGTGAAGTTGCCAGTGCGGATGCGCGACACATTAAGGAAGTTGCCAATCAGCTGCACCATTCGCTCGCTACTCGTAAAGGCCTCCGTAAGGAAGGTGCGCTGCGTGGCATTAATCTCACCAGCATCGCCCTCCAGCACCATCGATATATAGCCCTTCACACTAGTGAGCGGTGTACGCAGCTGGTGGCTCGCCATACTGACGAACTCATCCTTCGCTGCATCGAGCTCACGCAGGCGGCGGTTCGAGGCGCGTAGTTGGCGCGTTGCGCGGTCTACCGCTTGGGTGAGTTGCTGCTGGAATTGCTGCGTGGTATTGTGGCACTGCTGCGCCATCAGCGTCAGTGCACACTGCTGGGCTATCATTGCAAGAGTGGCTCGCTGTGCAGCGGTATATGTGGCTTGCCCAGCTGGCGGGCCCAGCACGATATATCCACAGTGATTGCCCTGCCACACCAGCCGCAGTACCGCAGTAATGTTGTAGCGACGGAGTGAGTGATGCTTGGGTAGCATGGCAATCATTGCACGCGCCGTTGCCTCTTTACACAGCGGCAGGAGTGTATCAACAGAGGTAGCGCATTCATCTGGTAAGTCAATTAGCGGCGGCGCTCCATCCACCGTCACCATCACCCCGCACCAGGTCGGCCGAGCAACTGCCCTTAGCGCTGTGCGTACCGCTACTACCACCTCTGTAAAGTTGGTTGCAGTGGCCAGCGCGCTACCTAGTGCTACCAGGGGCTCTGCTGGTATAGATGTGGTACTTGATTTTGGGTGATTTTGTTCCATTTTCATGCTACACCTGCTATTATAAAGCAAATGGTTAAAATTGCCATCATCGAAGACGACCAAACCATCAGCCAAATGTACCGCATGAAGTTCGAAGCGGCTGGCTTTGCGGTGGAAGTCGCGGGCGATGGCAAAGCTGGCATCATGCTGGTGCAGCGAACTCACCCCGACATCATCCTCCTCGACCTCCAGATGCCCCACCTCAATGGTGCCGACACACTCGAGCACATCCGCGCTTACTCGTGGGGCAAGGCCATCCCTGTTATCGTCCTCACCAACCTTGGCCACGAAGAAGCCCCCAAAAAGCTCCAGCACCTCGGCGTCCACAGCTATATTGTCAAAGCCGAGCTCACCCCCAGCCAAGTCGTCAAGCGAGTAGAGGAGGCTTTGGCGGAGCGTGGGATGGCCGTTACTAATATATACGGGTAGGTTGTTTATCAACTACTAGCAATACGAGAACGACTCTACCTCAGGCCATACAACCCTCTTTAGCGCCTATTACTATAGGATATATCAAATTACTGATTTACAAATTCAAGAGTCATCTCAACGACTTCTTTAAAAATCGCAAAGATATTTCAACAAGCCCTTGGTCGTAAGCCTTTGGTTCCACAATCGACAGTATTTTTGCTTTCTGCTGCTTGCTAGGTTCGAGCTCGTCCGTCAGATCGACTATCCCCTGCAGGACGCGCTGGTCAGTTTGTGTTTCAGCAAGTCGGTAGAGGTCTGGCATGATGGCGCGGATCTTCTCTCGGCAGCGGTCAGCTAGGTCGGTATTGCCTCGTTCTTTTTCTGATGGTGCTGACCAGCCACAGGCGATTTCGACGAGGAGATCGAGCGCAAAACCAAGGCCTGGTGTGCTAAAGTTTCCAAGATGTATCTCGTTGGTAATAATGTCCGTTACTGGTTCGGTTGCCTGGTATAGATTGCGTTGAAAGAAGGCGTTCCCCTCTATTTTCCAATATGCGTCATCAGCAACTTCTTCTTTGGTGGCGTGAAGCATGTTCCATATCGCGCCAGGGAGAATCTGCGGATTCTCGTTGTCAGCAGTACGTAATTGTGCCCAATCTATCTTGTATTCTTTATACATCCCAAGCTCCTCGTTCTTATTTTTATATAATACCATCCAATCCCTCAGTCTCGCCACTCCCTAGAGTGTATTCTCAGGCAGGCAGTTTGGATTCTCACGTCAGTGGTGGTACAATAAGGCTAGTAAGCACCCGTAGCTCAGCGGATTAGAGTACTTGGCTTCGAACCAAGTGGTCGCAGGTTCGAATCCTGCCGGGTGTACCAACTTTGTTCTATATTACCCAGCTTGTCTGGGTTTCTTTATACAGTACTATTTGCTATTCATTTTGCGGCCACACCACACAAAAAGAGGTTAGCACACTGCCAACCCTTTTTGTTACACTACTGCCATACACAATAACGACTAGTAGTACGTTGACGACCGCATAGGCCCTGTTGTGGTCGTTGTTGTTTGCCACATAACCACCCCAGCTGCTAGCAAGATCAAGAAGACAACAATCGCTACTGCCACCAAGATAAGGCCAACAATGTAGGCGATTTTAAGCCCCTGTGCCCACGTCTTATCGCGCTCGGTTGCAACATATGGCGTACCATTTGCATCTGCTGTGGTACTCGTCAGCAAGAAGAAGTCGATAGTGCCCCAAACAGACAGGATAAACATCCCCAGCGCCGACAAAACATTAAGGTAAATGATTGGCATCGTTACCGTACAGCCCACTGCAATCCAAAAGCGGATCTTGCCCAGCTCGTCGCCACGGTACCAGCGAGCCAAGCCATACTGCCCCATAAACGCAGCGAGAGCTACAAGCGCCAAGTAGTTGCGCGGTGAGGTATCAACCGGCGCAGGCGCAGCGGCTGGTACTGCTGGTTGGCTGGCAGCTGGAGCTGTGTGAGGTGCTGCTTCAGTTGGTGGTGTTGGTTGTGCTGTAGGTTGTTCGTTTGCCATTGCTATTCTCCCGATTAAACTCTCTTTTCCCATGGTAATGCGTTTTTGGCAAAAAGACAAGCAAGCGCACGCGCCGCAGCAAAAGAGCTTTTTAATTCACCGCGCCGCCTCTTGACAGAACCCCAGGCTATCCGCTATAGTAAAAGGGCTTTGCACGGGTAGTGCAAGCGCGACATGGGCCAGTAGCTCAGCTGGTTAGAGCACCTGCCTCTTAAGCAGGGTGTCGAGGGTTCGAGCCCCTCCTGGCCCTCCATAGTATGTAGTCCTCGGTATTGCCAGAGGACTGTTTGCTATAGAGATACCTATCACCTAGTATTAATCACGTATTTACGAAAGGACCACACCTTATGCCTACTTCATCACTCAACGGCCGCGAGCTTGCCAGCTTCATTAAGCAGCGCCAAGCCCGCCAAGTACGCCACTTACGCCAAGCGCATGGTATCACCCCCAAGCTGCTCATTATCACTCCGCTTAACGCATCGGGACCAATCAATGCCTACGTGCGCTACAAGCAAGCCTATGCTGCTGATATCCTCGTTGAGACAGAAGTAGCGCCAACCGCCGAGACAGATATGCCGGGCGTGATCGACCGAGCAAACAACGACCCACACATCCACGGTATTATCGTCCAACTACCGCTCAACGACCCATCACAAACAGATGCCATCGTGCAGCGCATCTCTCCCGCCAAGGACGTCGATGGCCTGAGTGGCCCGCAAGCTGCCTATACGCCAGCAACGGCGCAAGCGATCGATTGGCTACTGGCAGGTTACAACATTAGCCTCGATGATAAGCAGCTCGCCATCATCGGGCGAGGGCGGTTAGTAGGCGCACCACTGGAGCGGCTGTGGCGCGACCGCGGCTTGACGGTAACAGTGTGCGACCGCCAAACACCTAATACTACAGAGATCATCGCTGCAAGTGACGTCATCGTCACCGCTACTGGCCAGCCCCATCTCATTACAGCGGATATGGTCAAAACAGGTACAGTGGTAGTTGATGCTGGCACAGCAAGCGAAGGTGGTGTTATCGTTGGTGACGTTGACCCAAGCCTGCGCCAGCGCAGTGATGTCACTCTCACCCCGGAAAAAGGCGGCGTCGGCCCTCTCACCATCGCCGTAATGATCGACCACGTTATCCAGGCAGCGCAGGCAACAGTCGAGTCTAGCAAGAATTAGCCATTGCTGGACTCTGTGGCCTAGCCGAATTTGCCTCATCGCTCTCTCGTGTTACTTTTATCGGTACACAGTCTCTTTGTTCGTTTATACTATAAGGGCTAGCCCTGCTCTTGGATATACTCCTTATAAATACCTCAATCTACCGGCTTCGGTAGTATCATCGCTTGCAATATGTTTAAACCTCTGGGTGGCGTCGTTTTTTATTATACAGATTTTGGCTGGATCACCTTGCAGATATATATCATGGGTGATATATTATACCTATGGATATTCGTACTGACGTTTCACTCAAACCATATTTGACGATGCAGCTTGGCGGCAACACCCATACTATGGTTGACCTCTATACCAACGATGACGTTGTGGCGGTGTGCACGATGGCCCGCCAGCAGCAGGCTGAGCTCTTTGTCCTTGGTGGCGGGAGCAACACTCTAGCCCAAGACAGCGGCTTTGCTGGCATTGTGGCGCGCAACCGTATTCCAGGCTTCTCGGTCATTGCTGAGGATGCCGAATCGACAACAATCACCATTGGTGCAGGAGAGATTCTCGATGATGTCGTAGCAAGAACAGTGGCCAGTGGCCTGAGTGGCATTGAAGCGCTATCGGCTATCCCAGGTACAGCAGGCGCTGCGCCAGTGCAGAACGTTGGGGCATATGGGCAGGAGATTGCCGACACACTCGTCTCGCTCGAGGCATATGATCGCCAGCAAGAGCGGTTTGTGTCGCTGAGTGCCGCCGACTGCGAGTTTTCGTACCGGCACAGCATTTTCCGGGGCCGCGAGATGGGGCGATATATCATCACAAGCATAACACTCCGCCTACGTAAGGGTTTGCCACAGCCACCCTTCTACCAAGCTGTCCAGGATTATCTCACCGCTCACACCATAGCAGAGCCTACCCCGCAAGACATTCGCCAAGCCGTCATGACGATCCGCGCTGGCAAGCTGCCTGACCCAGCCAAGCTCCCCAATACTGGCTCGTTCTTCAAAAATGCGATTATTTCAAGTGAAGAATTTTCTCAGCTCCAGCAGCACTACCCCACAGTGCCGCACTATGCGCTGCCCGATGGGCGCGTCAAGGTACCATCAGGCTGGCTCATCGAGCAAGCGGGGCTCAGAGGCAGCGTTCTCCACGGCATGAAGGTACACGATAAGAATGCAGTCGTGCTCATCAATCAATCAGCCACTAGCTACCGCGATCTTGCTGCCGCTCGTGAGGAGATTATTCGCACAGTGGAGGAAAAATTCGGTATCACCATTGTGCAAGAACCGCTAGAAATACCAGCAACGTGACAAGTCAAATAACATACAGTACCTGTAGATATTTTTGTCTTTTTACCCTTGTTCATCAATAATTTTTGCGATACATATATAGTCAAGAAAGTAAAATTGACTATATGTTCTTGAGCATTTAGTGTCTCACTACTTTTTGCTTATTCTCGGCCGGCTTTATATCTTCTTTCCTATCGGACGAGCACGAAGTTCATTTCGTCCTACTAGAGAATTCTTTTTTATTGCTCCCCTATTTGGTGACCTATGGGGCGTTGCCGAGGCAAAGCAAGCCATAATCACCTCGATTCGACTTCTCACCTCTTGCACTTTTACCTCAAAACCCTTATGCTAATTGCATGAGGGTACGACGCGGGTATACAATCGTGGAAATTATTATTGTGCTGGCAATTATGCTGGTACTGCTGGTGCTGGGTGTGGTGACGCTCAATAATACGCAGCGTTCTTCGCGCGACACTGCTCGCACGACCACTGTTGAGACAGTAGCACGCAGTCTTGAGTCTTTCTATAACGGGGACGCAACTGGTACGTCGGGCGAGCAAGGACACCGCTATCCGTCGGCCGAGCAGTTTTTGACTTCGCTTAATGGCACGGCAATTCGCCATATCCTCCCTGGACTATCTGAGGATAGCTATCAATACCCATCGCGCAGTGGTCAGCAAGCGCTCTTCGTCCAGTCGCCAAGCAATGGTATTAGCAAAGATAGTGCATCGATTGACCGCTTTATCTACGAGCCACGCGCTCGCGATGGTTCGCTCTGCGTCACCACCAGCCAAGAGTGCAGCCGCTTCTTCCTCTACTACCGGCTAGAGCGCGCACCAACAGTAACGATAACCATCACGAGCAACCACCAATGAAGCATAGTCCAGACGCTGGCTTTACTCTGGTAGAGATGTTGGTGACGATGGTGCTGGGCGTGCTCTTTGTTGGGACGCTCTACCAGCTCTACATTGTGACAATCCAGAGCGCCACAGAAGCCAATCGCGATGCCAAGGCGAGTATTGTCGGGTATGAGCTGCTCCGCCGCGAAGTTGGCGATGGCACACCAACGCCGTGCACAAACCGCGCGGCCAATCGCAACCTCACGACCGACCACTCGCTCGATACCGATGGCTTACCTCAGCCTGTTAGTGCTACCATCATCATTGATTGCCCCTATAGCACTACCGCACCACAGATAAGCCGTGTATCGGTAACGGTACGCTACGGGCAAGGCTCTAGCCAATCGGAGGTTCGCCATGCGATTCTCAGCAGCCACTAATATCCGAGAGCGAATGCAGCAGCTCATCCGCCATATCTACCCTGCGCGACACCAACAGCGTGGCTTTACTGTGGTGGAAATGCTAGTAGTGATCCCTATTATTGTCGTGGTGGTTGGCGTATTGGTTGCTGCCCTGGTGGGGCTGCTGAGCTCGATTGTTATTTCCAACCAGCGCGGTGCACTGACGTATAGTATGGAAGATGCACTTGACCAAATCGAGCAAGATGTCCGCCTGGCGACAAAGGTCGAGAGCAAAGCCGTCGCAGCCAACTGGGCGCAGCACTTCGCGGGCGATAATGTCTTGATCCTCACTCAATACGCCACCGACCGCAACCCCTCCGACACCCAGCGTGAACTCATCTATCTCAACAGCCAAGCCAACCCCTGCCGCACTCAAGCTGACCTAGCCGCCAAGCTCTACCGCACAAATAACCCACTTACCGTCAAGGTTGTCTACTTTGTGCAAGGTACTACCCTTTGGCGGCGAACTATCGTGCCAAGCCAATACGAATTCAATGCTACCAACCCCAGCAACAACACGATGTGTGGCCAGCCCTGGCAGCAAAGCACTTGCAACTACACTGGTGGCCCTTGCAAAGCGCTCGATACACGCGTCGCGAATAATGTATCGAGTATTCGCTTTGGCTATGCAACGGGTTTTAATCAAGCGGCCAGCACCACACCAAACGATAGCACCACCGTCGTCTCTGCTACAGTGGATATTGCCGCCCTCAGCACTGGCCAGACCATTCATGCTCGGGGGTCAATGCAGGCTCGGCGAATTAATAATTAGCTGAATCGAGAAAATAACAGACGGCGTATAGCTTAGGTATCTTAGGTATCCTAGCTATACTAGCGCGCCATTAGCCACAATTCAGCCTATGCTAGTGCGCGCACTATCTCTGAAAAATATTCTCAGACATCTGTGCTCAAAAAGCTTGTGTTTAATGAATGTTCGTAGTATGATCGTAATATAATCAGTAACAAGGAGGGGTAACTCTGTATGACAACAAAAACTCAACGTAACCTGCGCGGTTTCACAATTGTCGAGCTTCTCATCGTGATTGTGATCATCGCCATCCTAGCGGCTATTACCATCGTCGCTTACAACGGCATCCAGCAACGCGCTCGCGACTCTGCAGCCGCTGGCGCTGCATCACAGCTCTCGACCAAGGTAGAGGCGTGGAACAGCCAGAAGGGTGAATACCCAACAGCCGCGCAAGTCAGTAGCAATCTTGTTGACGATAAAGTAACTGAAGCAAAGATCGACCCTGACCTTAAGAAGAAGATCATCACATCTGGCACACCAAACAACGACACTCCTGTCTTGTATACCCAGTGTGGTAGTGGTAAGGGCGCGAAAATCACCTACAAGAAGGGCGACAAAACCGAGGATATCGTCCGAGGCAGCTGCTAAGCTTATCCTCTCAATCAACAAAAACACCCGCTCTCTGGCGGGTGTTTTAGATATGCGAATGTATTACTACTGCACCTAGCGAGACACAATTATCAATGACAGTGGCAAACCTCTGACCTTTTGTCTATTCCGTTGGCACCGGGAAATCCGCCAAGAAGTGTGCAACATCGGTGCGGAGCTTAGCTAGCTCTGCCTCATCATCACGGTAGTCGATGGCTTGCTGCATCCACTCAGCAATCTGCGGCATATGCTGCGGCTCTAGGCCGCGCGTTGTTGCCGCTGGCGTACCAAGGCGAATGCCACTAGGGCGAAATGGCGGCAGTGGATCATCAGGGATGGCATTAGCGTTAAGTGTCAAGCCGATCTTATCCATCGCAATCTCCGCCGTCTTACCATCAATCCCAAAGCTCGTGTGGATATCGGCCAAGATGAGGTGATTGCTTGTGCCACCCGTCACGAGCACAAAGCCGCGCTGCTGCAGCTCCTGTGCTAAGACAGCGGCATTAGCCACCACCTGCTGAGCATAGGTACGAAAGGCTGGTTGGAGCGCCTCGCCAAAGGCCACTGCCTTGGCGGCAATCGTATGCATATGTGGCCCACCCTGAATACCAGGAAAGACCGCTCGATCGATGAGTGTCGGAATATTCTCGAGAGTCTTGGCTGGGCGCTTGAGTGGGTTGCTCGCTACTCCTTTGCTAACGATGAGCCCACCACGCGGCCCGCGCAGCGTCTTGTGCGTCGTTGTCGTCATAACGTGAAAACCATGGTCAAGTGGATTCTCCGCCACTCCACCAGCAATCAGTCCCGCGATATGCGCCATATCAGCCATGAGCAAAGCACCAACCTCATGGCCGATCGCCGCAAAGCGTGCAAAATCTAGCTGGCGCGGATAGGCACTAAAGCCCGCCAGGATGATCTTTGGTCGATGTTCTTGCGCCATCCGATGTAGCTCATTGTAGTCAATCTCGCCCGTTCTCACATCTTTCATTTTGTAGCGAACAAAATTATACTCACGAGCACTATGCGTCACAGGCGCACCATGCGTCAGGTGGCCACCATGACCCAGATCCATCGCGAGAATAGTATCACCTGGCTCGCACCATGCAAAATACACTGCTTCATTCGCCTGAGCGCCACTATGTGGCTGAACATTGGCATGGTCAGCCCGGAAGAGCTGCTTGGCACGGTCGATTGCCAGCTGCTCTACTTGGTCGGTATACTGTTGCCCGCCATAATAACGCCGGCCTGGGTAACCCTCGCTATATTTGTTGGTAAAGACACTCCCAAGCGCCCGTAGTACATCACCAGAGACATAATTCTCACTCGGGATGAGCTCCAAGCCTTCGCGTTGGCGCTGCTGCTCACGGATGATAAGGGTAGCAATAGTTGTTTCGTGCATGGGTAATACTCCTTGTTTGTTGGTTATATCTTAGGATTCGCTATGCACTTTTCATCAGATCATATGTGTAGTATAGCACAGCCGCCCAATGTGAGGACTAGACTCTTGCTCGTACAGTACATCGTCTTGCGCACAACTAGATGAAATAACAGAAAGGGCTGATGGAGTTATTAATGAAGCTTCGCAGTCTAACCTCCACATTTCTTTTCGCAGCACGAGACGCTTGTGTTTGACAATATATCACCGATGATATATCGTACAAGCATGGGAACAGCAAAATATCTCCGTAATATCGGAACACTCATCCAAGAAACCCGCCAAGCACGCGGTAT
The DNA here is from genome assembly GCA_938045445.1 of uncultured Candidatus Saccharibacteria bacterium. Taxonomy (GTDB): domain Bacteria; phylum Patescibacteriota; class Saccharimonadia; order Saccharimonadales; family Saccharimonadaceae; genus Saccharimonas. Next base: position 97,686 of record CALIMM010000014.1, on the reverse strand, counting down.
GACGCAAGCCGAGCTCGCTGCAGCACTTGGCACGAGCCAGTCGGCCATCAATCGCATCGAAAAGGGCGGCCAAAACATCAGCTTAGAGATGATCGCTCGCATTGGCGAAGTGCTGAGCAGCGAGATTGTCCGCATCAACAAAGCTGGCAAAACAAACTTCGTCATCAATGGTGGCGGCTCACTCCATGGCGAGATTGAGGTGAAGACCAGTAAAAATGCCGCTGTAGCTCTGCTCTGCGCAAGCCTCCTTAATAAAGGCAAGACGACGCTGCGCCGAGTGGCCCGGATCGAGGAAGTTAATCGCATCATTGAGGTGCTCGAAAGCATTGGCGTGCGCTGTCGCTGGCTTGAGCACAACGACCTCGAGATCACCCCACCACGCACCCTCCATCTAGACGAGATGGATATCGCCGCAGCCAAGCGCACCCGCAGCATTATTATGTTCCTGGGGCCATTGCTCCATCAATATGAGTCATTCCAAATCCCATTTGCGGGTGGGTGCAACCTTGGCACGCGGACGGTCGGACCACACATGGCGGGCCTCGCACCCTTTGGCCTCACTGTCGAGGCAACGACCGACTACTACCAAGCAACAGCCAACCCGCATATGGTTGAGCACGCCATCGTCCTCACCGAGCGCGGCGACACCGTCACTGAGAATGTTATTATGGCGGCAGCACTCCACCCAGGCGTCGTGACGATTCGCAACGCCAGCCCCAACTACATGGTGCAAGACCTCTGTTTCTTCTTGCAAAAGCTTGGGGTGCAGATCGATGGCATCGGCACAACGACCCTCACCATCCATGGCGTCAGCGAGATCAACCAAACAGTCGAATATTGTCCGAGCGAAGACCCTATCGAGGCAATGAGCTTCATCGCAGCAGGTGTAGTGACAGACTCTGCTATTACCATCCGCCGGGCACCAATCGAATTCCTCGAGCTCGAGCTAGCAGTGCTGCGCGGTATGGGCTTACAATATGAACTCTCCAGCGAGTACCCAGCGCGCAATGGCCAGACTCGCTTGGTTGATATTAGCCTGCACAAATCGACTCTCACCGCTCCACAAGACAAGCTCCACAGTATGCCCTTCCCAGGCATCAATATGGATAATCTCCCCTTCCTTGGTCTCATCGCCACGGTAGCAACGGGCCGCACTCTGGTGCACGACTGGAGCTATGATAACCGCGCCATTTACTTCACCGACCTCACTCGCCTTGGCGCACAAGTAGAGATGGTCGATCCACACCGCGTTTACATCAGCGGCCCTACCCGCTGGAAGCCTGCCGATGTCGTCGCACCGCCAGCCTTGCGCCCCAGCGTCGTCGTGATGCTAGCTATGCTCGCAGCCCCTGGGCGCTCCATCCTGCGTGACGTGTACAATATCAACCGAGGCTACGAAGACTTTGCTAACCGACTCAACACTCTCGGGGCGGATATCGAGACAACGTGGGAATATTAGCCGCTTCTTAGCTTGTCTTACCGCGCCAATAGAGAGAACCTCTCATAACAAGAGGTTCTCTTGCTGTATGTCGCATTGTGCGCAGACTTTGCATACCTAGAGCCTAAGTCTTAGAAGGCCTACTTTTTCACCGTCAACCCCCCGTTCGCTAGTATTTTGTCTGATGAACTGCGAAGATCGATTGTTACCTCGCATAGCACGAGAAAATGAATGCAAAAAAGTAAGAGCGCACGAACAAACACATCAGACATATGTTTTGATCTTCTGATGATAATCAAGTGAAGTCACCGCTGAGCAGAATGAAGTGATAATTGCCAAACATCAACCTCTTACGCTAAGCTGATAGCCTATCGAGTCTGGCGGCAAGCTTTCCCTCTATAAGACGAAGCGGCAAAGATAAAGATAGTGATTGAGCACAAAAAAGTAGCTGTGCGCTTCATATTATAAAATTACTACAGTTACAATAGTAAGTAGCAAAACGACATCAAACCAAAATAAAACCCCGGAATCATCCGGGAATTTATCTTGGGGTGGATAATGAGACTTGAACTCACGGCCTCCGGTGCCACAAACCAGCGCTCTAACCAAACTGAGCTATATCCACCAGACAATCGCACAGCAAACCTTACTGTGCTGCTGACATGCTGTATTGTAGCAGAGATAGCGTGGTTTGTCTATTGCCTGCGGCTGTTCATCCTCAATCTCAAAACTTTACTACCTTATACCTCTCTCCTCTCACCAGGTTGCTTGCTTCTCCTCAGGCTTATCACCGCTTCTATAGTGAGTCTTCCTATCTATAATAGGGGTCATCACTATATTTCATTGGGTAGAGCAGATGATTAAAAATGACGAATGGATAGGGTAGGTAAATACTGAAGTTAACTAATTTAGCGCGCCTTCTTGCGACGCCACAGTGCCTCAACGCACATCACCAGCCACAGACCAAGCGCAATCACCCCAACTGCCCCACCAAACCACACATGCCCCGCACTATAGCCATACTGATTGACCATCCGGGTGAGCAAGCTAATCGCCACAACGTCACCAAGCAACGTAAACATATTCAGCGCAGAGAGGAGCGTTGCTTTGTATGTATGCTGCAGCTCGCTGAGAATCTTTGACTGCAAAACAATCGGTCGGACTCGCGTATATGCAGTAAATAGCACAACAGCAATGACCGCGATAATCGGGCTTGACGTTACGCCCATCAAGACAATACACAGCGCCATAATCCACGCATCGACCCAATAAAATGCCAGTGGCCGCAGGCGGTCAAACCAATGCACATACCAGCCCAGTAACGCTCCACCCAGGCTCCCAACCGCCGCAATCACCCCAAACCACTCCACGGCAATACCAACATGCTGGAAGAGTAGCTCGCGATATTCTAGCCCTTTATTAGACACACCAGCCAAGAAGCCAGCAAAGACGAAGAGTGCGAGATTCTTCGCAGTAATGATTGCGCGAGCAGCCTGCCGTGGCCGCTGAGCCTGTGCAGTCGTGCGGCGTGGTGGATGAGCAAAGCTCAGCGCCAACCACACCGTCGCAGCAAGCGACAAAAAGCCAATCAAAAACGGGAGTGTATGATGAATACGGTACGTGAGTGGCACTACAATAATGAGCACAGTATTACCAATCAATCCATACGTCTGGGCGCGGCCCATCACCTTGGTATAGTCGCGCGCTCGCCCTAGCGCCGTCAAAGAATCGTGCATAAAGGCCTCGACCGCACCAGACTGGAACGCATAGCCACCAAAGAACAAAACTGAGGCAATCAGCCCACCCCAAAAGCTCGGCCACCAAGCATACAACAGTGGCGAGGCCACGGCAATGCTCGCACCAAGGATAATCGCCCGCCGATTGCCAAACTTATCGGCCACATAACCCGCTGGCATCTGCAGCGCTGCCTGGACGATAGACGAGATAACGACCATCAGTGCCAGCTCATCCAAACTCACTTTACCAACATTCACCAGCTGCACCGTAATGAGGGGCAAGTAGACACGCTTGGTAAAAATCCGAAACCACGAATATTTGATAATGTTGCGCTTGAGGAGGTCGTGGTTGGTCACATCTTGCATAAATCTCGCTGTACTATAGCATAGCCTCGCGCAGCATGTAAATGCATGTTGTATGTAATAAAAACAACCCCATCGAGACGGGGTATAACGATAAAAATGGCGCCCCGAGTAGGATTCGAACCTACGGCCTTAGGCTTAGAAGTCCTCTGCTCTATCCAGCTGAGCTATCGGGGCATGGGTTTATTATAGCAGGTTTCTTGGCAGGTGTGGTATGATAAACAAAGCATGAAACAGACGAACGAAAATTATCGATACTTTAGCGTCATACTCGCAGTCTATGTTGCGGCGCTGCTCATCTCCAACATTGCTGCCACCAAGCTGGTGGCGCTCGGCCCACTCATCCTCGATGGTGGTGCAGTACTCTTCCCACTCGTGTATATTTTTGATGATGTGATGACAGAGGTCTATGGCTATCGCCGGGCACGCCGCGCTATTTGGACAGCCTTTGGGGTCATGCTGCTGGCGATTGGCTGCTTTACACTAGTGCGCTATCTACCCGCGGCGGCAGAGTACCACGACCAAGCCGCCTACGAGGCAGTGCTGGGCTTCTTCCCACAAATCGTCGTGGCGAGCTTGCTTGCCTTCCTGACGGGGAGCTTCCTCAATTCGTACATCGTTGCTAAGCTCAAGATTGCCATGAAGGGTCGGCAGCTATGGCTGCGTCTGCTTGGATCGACAGTGGTAGGGAGCTTGTTTGACACCATTATATTCTGTGTCGTTGCTTTTGGCGGGCAGCTCACGGGGGGGGCATTGCTCAACTATATCGCCGTTGGGCTTGGCTTCAAACTTGCCGTTGAGGTCGTCTGCTTACCACTTACCTATCGCGTCATCGCCGTGCTCAAGCGGCGCGAATCCGTCGATACCTACGACACCACCACCAACTTCACACCATTTCGTTTGCGTGTCTAGCGGGCGAGTTGCTCACTGCAATAGATTTGCATCTCTCTCAGAATATGAAGGACGCGGTACTTTCATCCTGGTAGAACAGAAAATTGCCCGTGGTGATTATTGCAGCGTGATCATTGAAGAGCCTAGTGTTTTAGGAAAATACTAAGACCCTTTTAGCATTTTAAAGAAACGGTGGCGAGAGAAAGTTTACTCCTCAAACCCTCTTCCCTAGTTGTTATGTAAATGCATACTATAACCCATGAGCTCATCAGTCGCTACCGGCGATAATACTGCGCCAAGAAATGATCTCGAAAGGCGTAGAACGTGCCATCCTCGAGGCTATGGCGGATGTCGTCGACAAGCTTGATGATAAAGCGCTCGTTGTGAATCGACAGCAGTGTCCCCGCCAGACTCTCCTTGGCGCGAAGTAGATGACAGATATAGGCCGCAGTGTAGTGCTGGCAGGTGTAGCAATCGCACTCCGCCATAATAGGCGCAAACAGCTCGCGATATTTCGTCCCACGCATATTCACCCGCCCATGTGGTGTGTAGGCTGCGCCATTACGTGCTACGCGAGTTGGACTTACGCAATCGAAGGTATCAATACCCTGCTCAATCGCCGCAAAGATATCATCTGGCTCCGAGATGCCAAGCAAATGTCGTGGGCGGTTCTCGGGCAAGATCTCGTTCACCCACTGGATAGTCTGAGCCATTGTCTCTTTCTCCAGCGCCCCACCAATGCCATAGCCATCAAAATCCATTGCGCCAAGGCGTGCTGCGGTTTGCTTGCGCAGATCCTCATAATTCGCCCCTTGCAAAACGCCAAAGAGCGCTTGATACGGCTTATCTGGCCGAGCGGCCCGCAGGCGCTTGACCTCTGCTAGGCTGCGCTCTGCCCATGCATGGGTGCGCGCCAGTGCCTCCACTTGGTATTCATATGGGTCGATCAGCGACGTCAGCTCATCAAAGGCAAAGGTAACATCCGCCCCAATCCCTGCCTGGATTTGCATCGACAGCTCTGGCGTAAACTTATGCAGCGAACCATCGAGATGCGACTTAAACATCACGCCATTGTCATCCACCCAGGCGTGCCGACTCGACTTCTTGGCAATCGCAATCTCTTCATCCACATCAGTGCTCATCGCCAGCACCTTCTTAAAGCCCGAGCCGAGGCTCAGTACCTGAAAGCCGCCGCTGTCGGTAAAGGTTGGACCACTCCAGTGCATAAACTTACCCAAGTATCCGGCCTTCTCTATTAGCTTGTGTCCCGGCTGTAGGTAGAGGTGATAGGCATTAGCCAAGACAGCTTGCGCGCCCACGCTAGCTACCATCTCGGGCACCATTGCCTTCACATTCGCCTTTGTGCCCACCACAATGAAGGCTGGCGTCTTGATATCGCCATGCGGAGTGTGAATCACGCCCGTCCGCGCCAACGTCTGCGGCATGCGGCGAGTAATGGTAAATGAGAATGGTGCTGGCATAGTATGATTGCGTTCCCTATACCCCTCGGGGTATTTTACATTGAAATAATCGTGTTTCGCGCAAGGAGAAAAGCTCCCTCTCGCAAAAATCTCCCTTTATTGTACCACAAGCACTGAGCGGAATAGTGTTGATCCTCTACCTACCTATCACCCTAACAAATAGATTATAAGTGCCTGCTATAGCAGTCGACTCCGTCACTACTACAAGATCTCAATACTTGAGAAAATATAAATTCTTATAGGTGATATATGGTCAGAAACACCTCCAGAGCACCTGCTTCGCAATGTTAGAACGATACACTCATGATTGCACGCTCCCTAGATAAAGCGATAAGCAACCAACATATAGTCCGAATAGAGGAAAGCAAAGGCTTTCGTGCCCACACTACGCAACTCGCCGCGCGGGTTGGGTGTGACGCGCTTGCGCTTGTTGCAGTGCCACCACAACATCGCTCTCCGCACGCTCTTGGCCTGCTGGATGCGGCGCTAAGCCTGTCTTAGCCTGCAACCATTCACTGGCAGACCGCGGCATAAGCTTTTGTACAAGGTCGGTCGCCACCATACCGAGCGTTGCAGCAACTACTTTGGCATCCTTCTTTAGTGAGGCTGTGTCAGCATACAGAACGTCCTGTTCCATTATATGGATGATATGAGTTATATCCAGTTTGTAGCCAGCCTCATGCTGCTCTTTGCTATAAGGTGCCATAATGCCTGGGCGAGCCGTCTTGCGCGCCTCAATCCACTGCTGTTTGAGGCCTTCAGGGATATCGGGGTTAGCAAGAATGTCATTATATACTTCGCCTGTGGCTAGTGGCCTTGGCCCGACGATCGCCATCTTGCCACGCAATACTTGCAATAGCTGCGGTGCTTCGTCTACATGTGCTTTGCGCACAAGCTTACCAACTGGCCCCGCGCTACTGTGGTTATAGCCATTAGCCGAGGCAGTGTTGCGCACCGCACCACGGAGTGTCCGCAACTTTGGCACCTTAACGAGGTTATCAAGATCACTGCCATAGCGCTCCTGCACGAAGAGCGTTGGCCCATCGCCGAGCTCCTTATGCATCGCCGCAGCGGCAACGAGAGCAGCCGAGCCCATACAAACCAGCAAAGGAACCGCCACTACTCGGTCAAACCAGCGCTTCTCAGGACTTTCGTTATAGGCTTTGCCGTGTTTTGTTCTATTTTTTTGTGACATCCGTTCGATGGTAGCACAATGTTGCATATATGTCAACAGTATCGTGCCTAATCCTTCCTTTTTCACTTGATTTAGTGTAATTGTTATAAAGTATTGCACCCTTTAGGGCCACGCCAAACCAAAGAAGAGGCTACGACCTCTCTTCATCCAGTCTGATTCGCTGCTCTCAACAAAAACATCGCTCCGTTTGCGAAGTAATGCTCATTTTCTTGCATCTGTGGTGGCAATATACGCCAAAGCTCGAACCTATTTCGAACGTAAAAGCTGAACCCGTGCAGGCTCAGCCCTCGACCCAAAGCTAGCCTTATAAACCGTATTTCACAGAAAGCTCTAGATCAAATAGTTTCAACATTCCGCCTATAAGCTTTGCTAAGTTCACTTACTAGAGCTTCATCCAGTAGCTCACCAGATAGCTCCATAAAATATACAAACTTATCACGGAGTCGCTTTTGCATATCAGTCGAAGCCAAGTGATAGTAGTAACTATTCTGAATGAGGTCTGCTGCGCGGATTGATAGGGCCTCGCTACCAAGCTCAGCCGTGCGAGCAAAAGACTGCATGATGTCTTGAGTATCTGAAACTGTGAGAGCATCGACATACACTGCAACCTGATGTCCAAAGCTTTGCTCGACATCGTCGATAGTAATATCTGTATCTTCAACAACATCATGAAGAACCGCAGCAATCACGACATCTTGCGGGAAACCTCTCTCCCAGAGCATCTCTGCAACTTGAATCGAATGAAGCAATACTGGTTTGGTGTTATGTCCAGAGTCTTGCAAAGCATTCGACAGGAAGAATAAGGCTCGCTCTATCTCGTGCTTATCATATTCAAATTCTGCGATATGCGCCTTTTCCATCTTGTTTTACTCCTTGTTGCCAATAGGATTGGCTAATTTTCTATCAACTTGCAGCTCAACTATCTCTTCGTTCCCAATCTTGTCATCTAACATCGCCTGTAAGTCCCTACCATAATAGCTCGCGAGAATTACAGTGATCGGACCCGAGTGCGTTACGATTAATACGCATGCGTCCTTGCCGGCTTCGTATATACGATTTACCGCATTGATAACTCGTGTGGCCATTATCTCGTTTGATTCTCCATCAGGAAATCGCACTTTCATATAACCACCCTCTATATGCGGAATGGCATCGTAGGGCAACCCCTCGTATTTTCCAAAACTAATTTCTCGTAGATCCTTGTCAGAAGTAGCCTTCTGTAGACCAAGTATGTCCGAGATGATCTGCGCAGTCTGCACAGACCTTCCAAGATCAGATGTGTAGACACGATCAATTTTCTGAGATAGCTTCTTAATTTTTAGAGCCTTACGCTCCGCCTGCCGAACGCCAAGAACGGTCAGCTTGCTATCGCGTTGACCCATGGTAATGCCGCAGGCATTATCTTCAGCTTGGCCATGCCTAGTGATGAGAAGCTTCATGGTTCCATTGTCTCATGGCTAACGTAAATTGTTGCTGTACTTCGTCGGTAGCTTCATCTGCGTTACTATTATCCTCCAGGTATGTAACAGCCCGCATAAGATACCAAGGTAGTATAGACTCAGCGATTCGACGCGGGGCTACTTGACCAGCAGCCGAGCCTGCACAGGTTCAGCTTTTACGCTCGAAATAGGTTCGAGCTTTGGCTCCGCCAAAGTCTAGAAAAAGCCACCCTACAGGGCGACCGTTTCCAATTTTGTTCCGAAATGGTGCGGGTGCGGAGAATCGAACTCCGATCCCAAGTTTGGAAAACTTGTATACTAGCCGCTGTACGACACCCGCATGCGCTATCCATTATATCACTTTTTTGTGTATAATAAAGGTATGACCCGAGGACTCCATCGCTTGCGCGGATCGAGCATACACACCAATGGCGTCGCGCGCAATACCCGAACCATCGTCAATGGTGCTAAAACGTCGTCACTACGCGTCGACCAGCGCCAGCATCAATCCATCCAAGAGCGCCGCGCCAACCACTTGCGCTACCAAAGCTCACACACTATGATGGGCTGCCGACCAATTGCGGCCGATAGTAGCCGTATTGATGACGAAGCACCTTATATGAACAACGAGCGCCTCCGAGGTACTTGCGGTGGGCCACGCGACCCATCAGGATCGCGACCAGGCACTGCCACCTATGCCCGCCGGCGCGACAACACCGTGCACACACCGCGCCAACCACAGCCAGCCTACAGCAAACCAGCCATGAAGCCAAGCTTCCGCCCAGGATTTATGCAACCAAACCAAGGTCAGCAATCACGCAGCTTTGGCCCATGCCGCTAGGTATGCGTCACAAAAGAGGTGTATTCTCGCTCTTCTGATCTAATGTGTGATCCGTAATAGAATGGGCACTTTTCTCAATATCATTTCTTTGTAGAGCTAAAGCTAATTACTCAAAAGTGCTGCACTTTTACCGTTTATACTCTGGTGGGATAATTTCATCTGCTGTCACAACCTCTGGTGCGTCATCGGTCTGGAAAGCTTGGCGGGCCTGCTCAAGCGTGACAGTAATCGTGCTGCCAGGCGCCACACTGCCGCTCAGCATCTGGCGCGCCACAGTATTCTCCACCGCTTTTTGCACCACGCGGCGCATTGGGCGAGCACCAAGCCGTGGATCATAGCCACGTTCGACGAGAAAGAGCTTAGCATCATACTCTACCGCAACTGAGACCTTTTGCTGGGCGAGCGTGGCATTAACCCCCTCAAGAATGAGATCAAGCACTTGCACCAGTTCTTCCTTGGTAAACGGCCGGAAGAGGACGATCTCGTCAAAGCGGTTGAGAAATTCGGGACGGAACTGACCACTGTTGATGAGCTCGTCGGTAAACTGCTGCTCGAATTGCTCAAGCTTATAACCATGCTCGATATATTCGCGGATGCGGTCAGCCCCAGCGTTGCTCGTAGCAATGACAATTGCATCACGGAAGCTCACCTCACGGTTCTTGATATCGCGCAGGATCCCCTCATCCAGCAGCTGTAGCAAGGTTGCTAATACCTCTGGTGCGGCCTTCTCAATTTCATCCAGCAGCACCACGCTAAAGGGCTGCTTCATCACCTGGGCGGTTAGGCTGGCTGGGTCATCAGCGCCATCGGCAATTAGGCGCGACACATCCTCGGGCCGGACGTATTCGTTGAGGTCAATCCGGACAATCTTGCCCTCACCACCAAAGTACACGTCAGCCAAAGCCTTGCTCAGCTCTGTCTTACCCACTCCTGTTGGCCCAAGAAAGAGAAAGGTGCCAATTGGCCGATTTTGGTTGCGTACACCGGCTCGTGCCCGGCGCAAGGCGTCGCTTACCACACTAACCGCTCGCGTTTGGTTGACCATTCGCTGGTGGATGAGCGCCTCCATATTGAGTAGCCGCTCACGATCATCCACAGTACTCGCCACACTAATCTTCACATCCATCGTCTGCTCAATGGCTTGTTGCACTGATTGCTTCGTCACAATGCCATCCTCGTGGTAGCTCGCGGCCGACTCGAGCAGCTTGATGGCTTGGCCCGGCATGGCAAGGTCATGAATATAGCGCGCACTGAGCCGATACGCCTCGCGCAGCGCTTGGTAGCGGTAGGCCACCTGGCGCTGCCCCTCGGTAATGACGGCTTGCTCTTGCAGGACGCGCAGTGTCTCAGCTTCGTTTGTGGGTGCTATGGAAATGCGATTAAGCGCATTGGCAAGCGATGGATTGCGCCGGCCAATCTGCAAAAATCGCTGCTCGTCCATACTCAAAATAACCCTCAGGCGCCCTGCCTCGAGAATAGGTAACAGCACATTGGTCAGATCCACCGCGCCAATCCCTTCCTCGAAGAACAGTTGAGCATTATCCAGGCAAATGATGATATTCTTGGCAGTGTATGCCTCACCAAGGACGCGCATAACAAGGTTCTCGAGCTCACCTCGGCCTGGTGCCGCAGCGATGAGCGACGATGAGTCGAGAATGAACACCTGCCGAAACTTGAGACTACTCGGCAAATGCGCCGAGGCATCGAGGAGCCGCTCGGCAAAGGCGTGGATGATGGTCGTCTTGCCTGTGCCAGCCTGCCCTACCAGCACGGCATTCTGCCGCCCACGGGTACCAAAGATGTCGATGAGCTGATCAATCGCCTTGGTGTGCGACGCCACATCAACAGAGAACATCCCGCCACCACGACTAATTTGCTCACTGATATTCTGTCCAAAGCGACGCAGTAGCGGAATATAACCAAACGACCAATCGCGCGCCACCCCACCAGTGCGCCGCGGCTGATGAATCTGTGCCACCAACTGGCGCAAGTGGTGCTGCCACTGCACCGCGCCATCGAGATCTTCGTCGTCAAGCTGGAGTTCTGCCAAGATATTTTGGTAGCCAGGCACACTACGCACTAAAGCCACCATAAGCACACTACCAGTGATTTGCTCGAGCTGGTTGTACTGACGGATGCGATCGGCAAATTGCCAAAACTCGGGCATAATGCTCGGGTCGTCACTCACGAGATCCTGCATGAGCGCCGGGCTGAGGCCGAGTCGCAATGCCATAAACAGCCCATCATTAACTGAGCGCAATGCCCAGGCAATATCGCGTGGTGTTGGCGTAGCGGGCAACCGACCTAGGACATCACCTGTAAGCAAACCGTCAGCCGTGCTACCACTGATAGGCAAATGGGCAATCTCACCCTGATACCACCGGTGGAGCCCATATGGCACCACAGCCAGGCTCGCGACAAACCACCCTAGTGGCAGCTCAATCGCCAGCAATGCTCCTGCCCCTGCTATAAGAAGCACAAATGGTGCCCACCACCAGTGATCGAAGCGGCCCATCTGCACACCCAAGCGAGCCTTCTTAGCACGCAAGCTATCATAATGAAAGTCGCTCACCATGGCAGCCACCCCACTATCGCAAGCCCCACCCCTAGCAGTGGCAGTACAGGCACAAGCGCCCACGCAATAATAAAGATAAGCCCCGCCACCGCGGTTATCACCAGTGTCACGATACCAAAAATAATCATAAAGCTCCGCACGATGCCGCCAATAGTCCGCGAGATCAGGCGGTCGAAGAACGCCCGAATCTGCACCCCAATCGGCCCATCCACCGCTCCTGCCGATATCTGTCGAAACGGCGCAAACCACGTTCGCACCAGGAGATCAATTGAAAAATAGTCAAATACACTCACCAGCTTCCCCCATACCGTCGTGATCCGCTGCCACCACCCAGCGCCATACCACCACGCAAAAAATCCAACCACTATCATACTATGCATTGTAGCGCACTAGCGTAATTTGTGCTATATATCGCGCCATAAATAAAGGGTGATTCATGCTATAATAAACACCATGATTCGTATTACAACTCTTGTGGGCAAAGGAGTGCAGCGCGCAGCTCGGTTGCGCGGTGGTGGTTCGGCGTTGCCAGGCCTCGTCGTCGAGAAACTCGATCGGCACTTTCTTGCCCGTACGCTTGATGCTCTACCGCATGGTGTGGTAGTAGTAAGTGGCACTAACGGTAAGACAACTACCGCCAAGATGGTTGTAGCCCTACTGGAGAGCCAAGGCCTCCGCGTCTTTACTAATCGCACGGGGAGCAACTTTACCCGCGGCGTGGCAGCAGCACTGCTTGAGGCGGTTGATACCCACGGCGTACTGCCAGCGGATATTGCCGTGCTGGAGCTGGACGAAGCGCATGCCGTGCACTTCGTCAAGCAAGTTGCTCCGCGCTATTGCCTGCTGCTCAACGTCCTGCGCGACCAGCTCGATCGCTTTGGCGAGATCGACTACACGGCGCAGCTGCTTCACACCATTGCCATGCGTACCACAAATGGCATTGTTCTCAATGGCGACGACCCACGGCTGACGCGGCAAGAATTTACCGCTGATCTCACAGCACCAATAAGCCGCTATGGCGTCGATCCATCACTTGCCCACCTCTTCCCAAGCGACGATACCATGCGGAGCGCCCCAGGTCAGGCTACAGCCACCACCAATGCTGATGTGACGCTATGCCACTTATCTGACCAAGCTGCCACCTTCCGCTTCGACAACGCAGACCACCCTGTCTCACTGAAGCTCAAGGGTAGCTACAATGCCCAAAACGCTGCAGGAGCACTTACCCTCGTCCGTACTATTCTGCAAGATAAACTCGATACGCCCGCCATGCTCGCTGCCCTAGCTCAGGTCGAGCCAGCCTTTGGCCGCGGCGAAGCTCTGACCGTCAATGGCCAGCCCTGCGAGCTTGTCCTCGTCAAGAACCCGAGTGGTTTCCGCCTGAGCCTGGCATCGTTTGACCCACACAAGACTGCTACAATGATTGCCATCAACGACCAGTACGCCGATGGCCGCGATATGAGTTGGCTATGGGATGTCGACTTCGACACGCTTCGGCCCACTGGCGTGGCAATGGTAAGTGGTGTGCGCGCCTACGATATGGCGCTGCGCCTCCAGTATGATGAGGTAGAAGCTCGGCGCGTTGTACCTGGCCTTAAGCAAGCTCTGGCAGAGTTTGTCCAGGCCAACCGCGGCACCCCCTTGCGCATCTACTGCACCTATACCGCCATGCTTGCCTTGCGGCGCGAATTAGCTCATTACACAGAGGTAAATGCTGTATGAAAGACAACACTATCACCATCCTCCAACTCTATCCCCACGCCATGAATATCTATGGCGACTGGGGTAATACCCTCACGCTCAAGCGACGGCTTGAATGGTATGGTTACAGCGTGCGGCTCGTTGAATACAACCCAGGCGACACCTTCCCAACCGATGTCGATATCATCGTGGGCGGTGGTGGCCAAGACTCTGGCCAGGCCACCATCCAAGATGATTTACTCGCGATTGGCCCCACCCTGCAGCGCCTGGCTGATGATGGCGTGCCAATGCTAGTGGTGTGTGGGCTATACCAGCTGTTTGGGCGGTTCTTTAAGACCACTCAGGGAGCGATCATTCGTGGAATTGGACTCTTCGATATTGAGACAATCGCTGGTGATCAGCGCCTGATCGGCAATATCGTCACTGCCAGCAGCGACTTTGGTGAGATCATTGGCTATGAGAATCACAGTGGCCTCACAACCCTCGGGCACAGCGTGCCACCCCTGGGCATCGTATCGCGCGGGGCGGGCAACAATGGCACCGACCAAACCGAAGGAGCGCGCTACCGTAACGTCATTGGCACCTACCTCCATGGCTCGCTCCTGCCCAAAAATCCACGCATTGCCGACTTCCTGATTGAGCAAGCAGTGGCGCGGCGCTGTGGTGAATTTGCACCGTCTGTCCTCATCGATGACACCTTTGCCACCAAGGCACGGACTGTTGCGAGCAAGCGACCACGCTAGCGTGTCGCTATGCCCCTCAGTTTTTTAGACCATAGAGTCATCAGTATTGGATATCCAGACCTCGGGTCCATATTTCCTCATCACAACATTTAGACAATCTTAAGCATACTTTTAGCAAACCTGCTATACTAGATCATTGTGACAACCCAACCAAAAGCCAGCGCGTCCTCTGTTGGGCGCATCGTTAGTCTCGACCTCATGCGCGGGTGGTTTTTGATTATCATTATTCTCGACCATCTCACCTACTTCCCCAATGGTCTCACTTTCCTCACTGGCGACAGTCGTCTCGCTGTCTCGGCAGCCGAAGGGTTCTTCATTATATCCGGCCTTGTCTTGGGTATTGTGCGCGGTGCCAAGCTCCGCACGCAGCCCCTCATGGCAGCCACCCGCCTGCTCTGGAAACGGGCTGGTACGCTCTATCTTACAAGCATTATCGTGACGATACTCTCGCTCCTGATCAGCTGGTGCTTTATTGATAATAAAGGTGTCAAGTTGCCCTTGCCGCTGCCCGATGGTAATTGGCTTGACCTAGCGTGGGATATCATCACCCTCCAGCAATTCTACGGCTGGGCGGACTATCTGCGCCTGTATGCACTGTTTATTGCGGTAGCACCGGGTGCGCTCTGGCTACTGCGGCGCGGCAAGTGGTATATCGTGCTAGGGCTGAGCCTACTAGTGTGGGCGCTAACACCACGGCCAGCCAGTGAGCTATACCAGCCACTCACCTGGCAGGTGCTGTTCTTTATGGCCTTTGCCCTGGGCTACCACCTACCAGAGATTACTGCACGCTGGCAATCGTGGCCGCTCGGCCGTCGACGCATCATCAAGCGCAGTATTGCAACGCTCTTCGTCCTCACACTCTTTGCCGACGCATACGTCACCTTTGTGGCACATGGGCTGGGCGACGGCTTTCATCAGGCACTTGCCGCAGCCGATACCGCACTCGACAATCAGTTCCTCAAGCTCGACCTACCACTACCTCGGCTTGCTCTATCATGGCTCTGGTTTGCTGGGTTCTTTATGCTGTTTCGGCGGTTCGAGGATCGCATCAAGCGGTGGCTGGGCTGGATTTTGCTACCATTTGGCCATAATTCGCTCTATGTGTACACAGTGCATGCATTTGTTATTCTCGTCATGCATCTCTTTGTAGCGCCAGATTATTACATCAGCGATTTTTATTTTACGTCGGTCGATCGTTTCCACGAGATCCCGGCCAATTTCGCCTTATCTGTCAGTGCACTTGCGCTTATTTACCTTGCCGTCAAGACAAAGTTTTTGATGAAGATTATTCCACGCTAACAGGGGTAAGCGAGAGAAATATCTAGCATTTTCTCCATCATATATTCCGCCAGACAGACATCCTCTATTGCATATTGTACCATAAAAAACAGAGGCTACAGAGGCCTCAATTATCTATGGTATACCCGGCAGGGTTCGAACCTGCGACCTTTGGTTCCGGAAACCAACGCTCTATCCAGCTGAGCTACGGGTACGTATAGCGGTATTGTACCACGGATGATTATGGCTTTGCTAGTGGATTTTTTGCCAACAAATCGGTACTATAAAAGATATGAGTAAGCAACTAGCGCGGCAACAATCTGCCGCTTGGGTCAAGAAGCCCACCTTTATTTTCGTTAATCGACTATCTCCTCTTACCTGCAAAGTACGACGCCATTGGTTTCGCATTGCCATTGTGGTAGCGCCACTGGTGGCAATGGCACTGTGCTGGTGGATTGGCAGCCAGCAGAGTGTGTGGTTTGATGAGGCTTATTCGGTGTGGCTGGCCAAGCAGCCAATTGGAGAGCTCATCCGTCTCACCAGTATCGATACGCACCCACCACTCTACTATCTCATCCTCAAGCTCTGGGCCAGCGTGTGGGGCTATAGCGAGCCTGCCTTGCGTGCCCTTAGCATCCTCTGCTATGGCGGTGCGATGGTTATTATGGGATGCTTTGTACGGCGTTGGTTTGGCACGCGCGCCGCGGGGTATGCGCTCCTCACCCTGATTGGCACACCGCTGCTGATGCGCTACGGCTTTGAGATACGGATGTATGCTTTGGGGTCACTCATCGGTGTGAGCGCCACTGCTGTACTGGCACGCGCCTGGCACGATGACCGCTGGCGCGACTGGATGCTCTATGCAGTGCTTGTCGCCTTCGGCATGGGGACGCTGTATTATAGCGCCCTACTCTGGCTGGCTCAGCTGCTCTGGCTCATGGTCATGACCTACCGCCGCCAAGGCTTGCAACAGTGGTGGAAGTTGCCGTGGCTCTGGGCATACGTGGTGAGCTTTATGCTGTTCTTGCCGTGGCTACCGACCTTCTTGGGACAAATTGGCAATGGTGCTTTAGCCGAGATTGGCCAGCCGATGAATCTGCAGAATTTGCTCGGCATCGCATCCTTCAATATGATTTATAAGCCATCTTGGTTGCTAGGCGTTGTGTCGTCGCAGCTTGTCCTGATTATTATCTGTGCTGTTGCGTGGGCGTGGCCTCGTGCAATGCGTTCGCTACAGCACCCCGAGTTTGCTTGGCTGCTGCTTACCCATATAGGTGTGCCGGTTGCAGCGCTGGTTGTCGTGTCGCTGTCCGCACCAATGTATGTCGAGCGCTACCTTGCTCATGTGGCAATCAGCGGCGTTACTGTTGCGAGTGTTGTTCTCTATACGGCCTGTGCGGCGCTGCATCGTTCGCCACTGCGCTGGCACAAGGCTGTGTCAACCGCTCTCTTGGTGCTCTTGCCAGTGGTTATGGTTTATGGCATGGTGCAGTTATCGCTGCAAGGCAACTTCAACTTCCAGCGCGATGAGCGACCCAACGTAAAGCAAATTGCCACCCAGCTCGGCACCTGCCGCGATGGGAGTGTCATCCTTGCGGCCGACCCATACATCGCCATAGAGATAAGCTATTATCTCGAGCAAGCACAGTCACGTTGCCCCATCTACATGGCCTATGTGGGTGGCCCACTGATGGGCGGCTACGCGCCACTCGAGGGGAGCATCACGTACCGCAAGGTAGCCGACACCACTCAGCCCTTTACCGATGCCAAAAAAATCAACGTTCTCTACTATAGCAGCTCAACCGCAACCACCACCCCAACACTACCCAGCGCCTACACCCTGCGCTCCGTCACCGGCGACCCACTGGTACTGATGCAGTTTGCTCGTGACTAGTGCTCGAGCATTATACCATCTCTACAGTGGTGGATAGTTCATAGCCTCACCTATTAATTGCAGATTACTCCGCCATCATCTACACTAGAAGAATAAGGAGGCATGTATGATCGAACAACTCAAAAGACATATTATTGGTGCGTGGTGGGTAATTATTATCATGAGCCTGTCGTTAATTATCTTTGGTGGTGTCTCGCTTGCGATGCCAGCAGTGACGCTCACTGTTTTGATGACAGTGCTTGCAGTTTTGATCATCGTCTGGGGTCTATCACAGCTAGTGCGTGGCCTACAGGTAGCAGACGGCCAAGCCAAGACATTTCTTGTGGTGGCAGGTGCGCTGCTTATTCTGCTTGGTGCGGTGATGCTTGCCAACCCTCGGGTTAGTGTGGCGACGCTCAGCTTTGTCCTTGGCTGGGTGGTGATGCTCCGCAGCCTCATCGACCTTGTACTGAGCCGTATCTTCCCTGCTGGGAGCCGTACGCGAGCGCTCTGGCTCATGTCTGGCGTGATCGGTGTTATCGTCAGCTTCGTCCTCTGGCTCTTCCCAGTGGGCAGCGCTCAGCTTTTCGTCCAAATCGTTGGTGGCTATGCACTGGTTAATGGCATCCTCCTCCTTGCCAATGCCATCGAGCTGCGCCGCACCGTGCGCCGTCGTATGCATGGTCATCGCACCAACAAGCCAATCGACCGCGGTAAGGTGATTGATCTGTAGTATATATTACAATACTTACACCTCAAAACTTGCGTCGTTTTTCCGCCCCAACCATACTCAGGATCGACATCTTGAAAATACCAATTTCTCAGCATTAGTGCCGCAAGTCGGATTGCCACAGCGAATTTTTGTAAAGCAGCGAGAGAATGAAGCTAGTATAGAAAAAGGGGCTAAGATTTTGTTTGCAATATCTTAGTCCTACCGTATTCATCGTTACCTTAGCTGGCAAAGTGTACGGATCATAGAGAACACGCCCAAGGTCTGATTTTTGTTGATGCTAAAATTTTACCTCTGCAACTCCGGCTCGCACACTGCTGGTTGAGTTGGCTCAACGGCGCGGATCACATGACAGTAGCGCAGCACACCATCGGTCGCTCGCGATTCATTCTCGCCAGATTGCGCCTGGTAGGCATCACACCCACCCTCTTTGGGTTCGCTCTCTGAGCCCTTCACATGATAGACAAGCCCCCGAGTGGTGCGCGTTGTTGCCTCTATGCAGTAGGTTGCCGATGCGACGTACTTGAGCGTCGCCGTAATATTCTCACTCTTGTGATAATCAGCTGGTAGCGACGTTGGGTAGCCATTATAAAATGTCCGGTAGGCTGTCATGGCCGCAGCAGCAGCCCGCAGATCGCTCACGAGCTCCGTCTGGGCTGCACGCTGACGCCACGCACCATATCCTACGACCGATGCCGACACCAAAATAGCCAACACTGCCACCACGACTAGAATCTCAACCAGCGTAAACCCTCGCTTATTCATGCCTTCATAATAACATAAGCATCATGGAGAGTACAGATGGTACTGCTGTGTTTTGCCAATACACAAACATTCACCACCTCATGGTGTATTCACCGTCTGCTCTCAGCTACTCTACACCAAGTAGCTGATGATCTCATCTGCCACTGCAATAGCCGATGGATAGGTGCTCGTGTCAATTGGGCCACCAGGCGTTAGGTCGTGGCTAGCCAGCACCGCTGGGAATTGCTGCATACTATCCATGTCATCCTCGCCATCGCGCATAAATTCTTCGAAGCTCTGAATCACTGCTGCATCGCGCCCAGCACGCCGCCTCGCCTCGGCCACGCCCTTAAAGCGCTCATAGCGCAGCTCATCTGGCGCTGTGAGCACCACCGTGCGGTAGCGATCACCCAGTCGCTCCTTGAGGCGGCAAGCACTGCGGTAGTCGCGCAGGCCATCGAGCACCACCAGCTCCACACCAGGCCGCTCAAGTAGCTCCAGTGCCCGGTCGGCCAGTAAGCTCGGCGCAGACTCCGTCATGATCTGCAGGACGCGCAAATAATCACTCCGCTTGCGCAGCATGATGTGATGGCTGGCGGCATATTCGCGCAAGACATCGCTCGGGCGAAACAAAACAACCCCGGCACCCAGCCGCGGCATTAGCTCACGAATTGTTGATGATTTGCCGGCGAGTTCTCGCCCAGTAATATTCACAATTTGGATGGTTCGAGTAGATCTCATACCCTCTATTGTAGCATGGCATCCGCGGCAGAAATACCTCAAAAACGGCAAATTTATGGTATTTGTTCTATTTTTGGCTCATAACCTCTGGTATACTCTCATCTCTGCCTGCAGCTTTATTTAATGAAGTATGATGATTCGTCTCTATACTAAGCGCCGCGCTCTCGCACTAAAGGGGTAAATATTCTAGAAAAGCATTCATTTTTTGTAGCCAAGCTAACACCAGAAAGAACGTGAAGTAAGCCACCGGGCTGTAAGATATTGGCGTTTGCGTATGTGTAACAAGATATATTATTGTATCATTATGTATAATATTGTGTATTATATGTTATTACCCCTGTTTTTGAGCACATTATGCAATAATGTGCGCTATTTTGCCATTTTCCTCTTCCCTTTTTGTGACCTCTGTTGTATAGTGAATGGACTATGAGTACACAACAGAGAACAAACAGGGGTGAAAAAGCTCCACATTTTTTATCCACACCCAATTATGAAAAACATGATGGCAGCAACTATTCTCACTTGGTAGAAGATCCTGCTACACAGCCTGAGTCACAGCGCTCAAAGGCTAATGACATTTCACGACGAGGCCTTCTTGGAGCCGCTGTAGTGCTAGGACTAACAGGGTTCATTGCTTTACAGTCAAAAGATAACCACGATCAGCACTCTTCTGCCGCTGAGCATCAACCCACCCCCGAAGAGCAGGCTGCCCGGCTAGTCGATGCGTATAGCGCTTACCTCAGCCAGCGCCACGCCTACGAGGCAGGCAAAACCACAAAAAAGCCTCGGCTACCAGCCAACCTAGATGGTATTGCTACTCTAGCCGTCGAGGCTGGCGACAGCATCGGCACTGTGGTAGACCGGCACATCGCTGCACTTACCGAAGCAGATGCATTCCATACTAAGCCCGAGCAAGATGGCGTGACTAATGCTGCATCGGCCCGCGTTGCGGAGCTCTGCCTGACCGATGGCGACACCCACGACGAGCCACAGCCTGGAGACGTCGTGACACTCGCGCAATACCAGGGTTTTGTTGTGCCGCTGGCAATCAACTCGCACGAGCCAAGCTCCGGCGTGCCACAGCACACTCTCGAGCCATAACTATTTGCGCGCTACAGCAAACCAGCCAGCCACTCTGGCTGGTTTTTTGGTATAAGCATAGCCAGTTCGCTCTCTCGCATCAAGAGTGATATAATAGCGTAGACGATGCAAATGGATCAGGTACAAGCACTGATTTTTACGATTCGCCAGGCGGATGCCACGCGGCTCAATGATCTCGCATATGCCGAGAAAACAGTGCGCATGCTTGCCAAGGTAGCTGGCCTGCACGCACTGGAGTCTGTCTCGCATCAGTTCTCGCCGCAAGGCGTGAGTGTGTCGTTGCTGCTCGCGGAGTCGCACGCCACTATCCACACCTGGCCCGAGAGCCGCGGAGCGTACCTCAGTATTGCCACGTGCCGACCACTGAGCGAGGATACAATTGAGACTCTCCGCCAAGCCATTGCAGACGCATTTTATACCAACACTATAACGATCGAAAGCGCTATCTTATGACCAAACGCACCAAAGCTCGCCTCAAAATCAATGATGTCCTGCGCGGCACGCGAACCAACTTCCGCGCGGTGGGTTGCTTGTTGTTTAAAGAAGACAACCCCGAGACCAAGCAGGCCTCCTACTGGGAAGAGTGGGAGCTAACGGGCCTCGAAAATTACGATAGCTGGGTGGAGTACGACCACGATAGCAAGGTTGTGTCGCTCTACGAGCCAGTGCGGTTTGCCCAGCGGCTTGAGCCAGAGCGCTTGGCTACTGGCAATGAGTTTACCATCACGCTGGAGGACGGCACAGCGCAAACCATCACCGTTGCTGAGGCCGGCGAGGGCACTATTATGGCCATCCACGGCAAGAATGCCTACCAGGTCTTCGAGGGTGAGCCAATGGCCTATGCCAGCCTACACTACACCGACGCCGAAACCGGCGCCACCACCACCTACACGGTCGAAAAATACAACCGGCGCGAGTACGATGTCTACCGCAAAACACCCCTGTCCGACGCGCAGCAGAAGGAATTGTTCGGCCGGCTGATTCGCCCGCGCAACTGGCCACTATTTTGGCGCTGGGTGATGATCATCAGCTTTGTTGGGGCGCTGCTCTTTGCCATTTACGATGAGTTCTTTGGCCACGATGATTCGCACGGCAGCGACACCTACCACGGGCGCAGCGTCTATGGCGGCGGTAGCGGCGGTGTAGGCAAGTAACCTGGGCGCGAAAGGCACACAGACACTATGGCACATACTCGCGTTACGCCACCGGGCACCAAGCGCATCACCAGCAAGGAAAATATCGCGCTGTTTGCGGCAGCGCTCCTGGTGGCGATTGGCGGGCTTATCTACGAGCTCATCCTGGGCACGGCTGCCTCGTACCTGGTGGGCGATTCAATCCTGAGCTTTAGCCTGGCAACTGGTATTACCCTCTTTGGCATGGGGGTGGGGTCGCTGCTGGTGCGGCATATTCGCTGGCACCCGGCCACCAGCTTTGCCGTTAATGAAATCCTGCTGGGGCTGGTGGGTGGTAATTCGGTGCTGCTGCTCTACAGCGCCTTTAGCTTGAGCAAGCTACACTGGCCGGTGTTTGCGCTGATTAGCCTGGTGATTGGTGTACTGATTGGGCTGGAGATCCCGCTGCTCGTCAAGATGTTTACCCGCTACGGCCGGCCGTCTTCGGTGGAGCTGCTCAGCAAAGTGCTGGCGATCGACTACTTTGGCGCGCTGGTGGCCTCGCTGGTCTTCCCGCTCTTCTTGCTACCGAGCCTGGGGCTGATGCGCAGCACCTACCTGATTGCCACGCTTAATATCGCCGTGGCGGTGCTGATTCTACTGCAGCTGAAGACCTCGCGCAGGCTCCTAGCCGCTAGTGTAGTAGCAACCATCCTGCTGCTGGGGCTGTTCTTTGGCGCCAGCTGGCTGGAGCACCGCATCGACACCAAGGCCTATAAAGACCCGGTGATTCTGTACCAGCAGTCGGCTTACCAAAAGATCGTTCTCACCAAGTACAAGCAGGATTTACGCCTGTATCTGAATAACAATCTGCAGTTTTCTAGCCTGGACGAAGCCCGCTACCACGAAACGCTGGCCGGCGCGGCGATGACAGCCGTCAAGCAGCCCAAAAACGTGTTGATTATGGGCGGTGGCGACGGGCTGCTGGCGCGCGAAATCCTGAAGTATCCAAGTGTGGAGCATATCACTCTGGTGGATATCGACCCAGCCATGACGCAGCTGGCGCGCACCAATCCCCTGCTCGCCGAGCAAAACCAGCGCTCGCTTGCTAGCCCCAAGGTGCGCGTCGTCAACGAGGACGCGTTTTTATTTGCCTTCAACACGCACCAGGCGTATGATGCCATTCTGATCGACCTGGTCGACCCGTCGAACGACCGCCTGGCCAAGCTCTACTCGCAGCAATTCTACCGCCAGGCCGCGCGCATCCTCAGCCCCAGCGGTGTGATGATCACCCAAGCGACGTCGTCGTACTTCTCGCCAAATGCCTTCGCGATGGTGGCTAGCACCGTCGCATCCGCCCAGCCCCAGCGGCATATCACACCCTTTAGCATCAATGTGCCTTCCTTTGGCGAGTGGGGCTTTGTGCTCTCGACCAAGGATAAAGCTAGCCTGCTGAGCCAGCCGCTGCCGCCTGGGCTTAGCTACACCGATACCAAACTGCTCGACTACGCCCTGCGCCAGCGCCCCGCTAGCCTACCCCCAGCCGGCGTCTCTACCCTACTGACACCGCGAATCATCGACGTCTATAACCGTGATATGGCGCAGTGGCGGTATCAATAAAGAGCACTTTGTATGGAGCCTAGCCTCTTCCTGATATCAATCTATAATCACAATCCATCATGTGCGGATATACAGCCTAGCCAAAGCTAACCCGTCAGAGCTGCTCGCGCAAAGCCGCGCTGGGCCGGGAGGCACACATAATGCTATAATAGAGTCATGACACAATACGAAGGAACCAAACTCGTCGACTTTACACCTATAGCCAAAGTTGACGCATTGCAGATTATTGACATTATCCCCGGCACTGGTGCCGAGGTACCAGCTGGCGCAACCATCACCGCACATTATACTGGTGCACTGTGTAAAAATGGCATCATCTTCCAGAGCAGCCACGACTTTGGTCAGCCCGTCACCTTCGGCCTCGACCAAGTCATCCGCGGCTGGACAGAGGGCGTGCCTGGCATGAAGGTTGGTGGCATGCGCCGACTCATCATCCCAAGCGGCATGGCCTACGGCTCCGTCCGCGCCGCCGCCAACATTCCGCCTAATAGCGATCTCGTGTTCGATATTGAGCTAGTGGATATTAAATAACAGAGGTCAGCGCACAACAAGAAGCTCACACTAGGTGAGCTTCTTATTTTCTTTGTAGATTTACTTAAGGCGTTCGTCACCACCTAGTCACTTATGATACTAAGCAAATAGCCACCCTCTCCAGGTGGCTATTTGCAGTGTAGCTAGCAAGACACTACTTCTTGTCGCTGCTTTTGTCGTCGACAACTTCGCCTTCGACGGGCTCGTCTTTGCCAGGCTTCTTGTCTGTAGATTTCGCCTTGGCGTCAGCTTCTTCTTCGGCTTTTTTGTCCTCAGCTTGCTGCTGATAGAGCTTAGCACCGATAGACATCGTCACGTCGTCCAGCGCCTTGGTGGCAGCCTCGAGCTCGTCTTTGTCTTCTGCATTCTTGTGCTTCTCAGCTTCAGCTATGGCATCCTCGAGCGTCTTCTTGTCATCGCTCGAGATTTTGTCCTTAAACTCATCGGGCATTTTCTTTGCCCGGTAGATGGCATTCTCGAGATGGTTCTTGGCATCAATTACTTCACGCTTTTTCTTGTCTTCGTCGGCGTGGAGCTCAGCTTCCTTCTGCGCCTTCTCGATGTCTTCCTTGCTCATGTTGCCAGAGTTTTGGATGGTGATCGACTGCTCTTTGCCTGTGCCTTTGTCCTTAGCGGTGACGCTGAGGATACCATTGGCGTCAATGTTGAAGGTCACTTCAATCTGTGGCACACCGCGTGGTGCTGGTGCAATGCCATCTAGCACGAAGCGGCCTAGGCTCTTGTTGTCATTGGCAAACTCGCGCTCACCCTGCAAGACGTGGATCTCCACTTGCGGCTGATTGTCAGCGGCGGTCGAGAATACTTCACTCTTGCTGGTTGGCACAGTGGTATTGCGCTCGATTAGTTTGGTCGACACACCGCCCATGGTCTCAATGCCGAGGGACAGCGGCGTCACATCTAGCAGCAGCACGCTCTTGACGTCACCAGCCAGCACACCACCCTGGATGGCCGCACCAACGGCCACCACTTCGTCTGGGTTAACGCCTTGCATCGGGTCTTTGCCAAACAGCTTCTTCACCCGCTCGACCACTGCTGGCATGCGGGTCATACCGCCAACCATGACGATGTTGTTGATATCAGACTTGCTCAGCTTGGCGTCTTTGAGCGCTTTTTCTACTGGCCCATCGAGGCGGTCGAGTAGATCCTTCACCAAGTCCTCAAGTTTGGCGCGCGTCAGGCTCATCTCGAAGTGCTTTGGCCCGTCAGCATCAGCGGTGATAAACGGAATATTGACATCATACTCAGTAACAGTCGAGAGCTCCTTCTTTGCCTTCTCGGCTTCGTCCTTGAGGCGCTGCATGGCAGCGTTGTCTTTGCGCAGATCAATACCTTCTTTAGCCTTGAAGTCGTCGAGGAAGTAATTGACGATGGCATTGTCGAAGTCCTCACCACCAAGGTGGGTGTCGCCATTGGTTGACTGCACCTGGAAAATCTCACCGGTGATTTCTAGCACTGACACGTCGAAGGTACCACCACCAAGGTCAAAAACAACGATCTTTTCGTCTTTCTCCTTATCTAAACCATAGGCAAGAGCAGCCGCTGTTGGCTCATTGATAATACGCTCGACTTCCAGGCCAGCAATCTTACCCGCATCCTTGGTAGCTTGGCGCTGCGAATCGTCGAAGTAAGCCGGTACAGTAATAACCGCTTTCGTCACCTTCTCACCCAAGAAGGCCTCGGCATCAGCCTTGATCTTGCTGAGGATCATGGCGCTCACTTCTTCTGGTGTATATTCTTTATCACCCAGCTTGACGGCAACGGCATTACCCTTCTTGACGATCTCGTATGGCATGATGTCGAGATCTTTCTGGACTTCTTTGTCGGTGAATTTGCGGCCAATTAAGCGCTTAACGCCATAGATTGTGTTCTTAGGGTTAGTCACGCGCTGGCGTTGGGCCACCTGCCCCACAAGGCGCTCACCTTTTTTGTTGATTGCTACCACTGATGGCGTTGTGCGATTGCCTTCAGCATTGGCGATAACCTCCGGCTTGCCCGCAAGCAAGTATGCAAAGGCACTGTTGGTCGTACCAAGGTCGATGCCGATAGTTTTACCCATATGTTTCCTCCTAGTGCGCCTGCCCTGCCGGCAACGACGCAACGTTGTTAGTTTATTGTTTCGGTTATTAACATCTTGTTTATTCTAGCACTCTTTAGTAGCGAGTGCCAATAGGTTTAGTATAGCGAGCTAGCACTCGGCTGTCAAGAGTGCTAATAGATTTTGCTTACCACTGATAGATCTCGTCACCCGCAGTAATTGCTGCTGCGAGCGTCTCAGCTCGCCGGAGACGCCAATACGCCATCACTGCATAGGCAAAAACCGCTACACCACCGGTCAGCACAGCGTAGCCCACGCCGCGCACAACCCGTGTGTCACTCCCTTGGATAAATATCACATAGAGCACAACTGCTCCCACCAGTGGTGCTGCCGCTGCTGCAACCACCGCCCAGCGTGCCCGCACTACACGCTTACTAGCAAATGTCCGGGTATGCTGGCGTCGCGCCCAGACTGCAGCGACTGCCGCCACGAGTCCAGCACCAATCACCATAAGCAAGTAGAGGCGATTCGTTGCTTGGTTGGCATCGTCTACTGTTGTATTAAGCACGCCAACGGCTGAATCATACTGACTTACCGCTGTTTCTACATCCGTCAAATAGACTGCTGCAGCCTGCGTATCTTTGCTGGCAAAGGCCTGCGGAGCACGCCCAAGAAGCGTCTTGACGGCCGAGGCTTTTTCTTTTACTACTGCTGCGCGACGGCTATATTCATCACCAAGCTGCGGAGAAAATGAGTGCTCTGCCACCGCTGCAAAGGCTGCTGCGGCCTGCTTGGCTCGTTCGTCGATAGAATCCTTCTTGGGCTGGGCGGCATAGAGTTCACGCGTGAAGGCTTGGTAGGCTGTGCTCGCCTGCTTGAGCACGGCAATATCGGTTTGGTTAGCGAGTGGCGTTGCATGAGCCTGAGCACTGCCAACACCAAGTGTTGCTAATACGATGAGTGTTCCTGCAAGCAGCCAACGCCTCACCCTGCCTACTCCTACGGCTGCCGGCTGACCCGCACCATGGCATGGCGCAGGACGTGACCATCGAGCTTGTAGCCACGCTGCAGCTCTTCGCTAATAATTTCTTTGTCGCCGCCTTCATCGTCCATCGAGATTGCCTCGTGGAGGTCTGGGTCAAACTCGGTCGTGCCAAGCTCAACCACGATTGGCTCGAGCTTGAACTCTGCCATCAAGCCATCGAGCTTCTTCGACATCGCCACCACTCCACTTGCCCAGGTGTCGTTCTGGAGCTTCTTGGGGACGTTGGCGGTGGCACGCTCGATCGTATCAATCACAGGCAGGAGCTTGCGAATTGCTTGCTGAGTACCCGCCGCCTTAGCCTGAGCCTTCTCTACATCAACGCGCTTGCGATAATTCTCAAAGTCTGCTCTGGTGCGCTGCAAATCCTGCGTCAGCTCGCCAATCTGCTGCTCGAGCTCGGCCGTATCTGGCGCTTTCTTGTGTTTTGTCATCGATATCATTCCTCCTGCCTAGTGGTGTTGCCTGTGGTACTGAGCAGACTGCTCAGTCGTCATTATCCTTCATAGTATAGCATGGCTGCAGCACAAATAACAGTGGTCGTGTTATCATAATATCTCCTCCAGCATCACCCCAGTGCGCTTGACAAGCTCGATGGTACGGCGGTAGTGCTGGCGCATGGGGCCAATCACACCAATGTAGCTGCGGTCGCTATAGGGCGAGCGAAATTTGCTAATGATGAGCGTTGCGTCACTGCTCTTGCCGATGGGGTTCTCGCTACCAATATAGACATTAAGTGGCTCATTGGGCCGAGCTTCGCGCAGCCACGGCTCGATATTGTCAATCAAATGCGCGACCGATTGGACATGCTTACCCTCAAGAAATTCTGGCTGGCTAAAGAGCCGGCTAATACCATTCATATAGAGCTCACTGCCGATGGTAGCAAAGCCCAAGTTGCCCGTGAGCTCTACGAGGCTATCCACCGCACTGCGAATGGCTCGATCGGCTGCATCGAGATGTGAGTTGACGTGCGCTTCGATAGCCTTGGTGCTGCGATCGATCCCACTGGGGAGCTCGCTCATCTGGGCATTAGTGATGCCATTGACGTAGAAGCGGTAGCCCTTACTGGTGGGGATACGCCCAGCACTGGTGTGCGGCGCCTTGACGAAGCCCATCTCCTCGAGCTTGGCCATCTCGCTCCGGATGGTTGCACTAGACACACCAAATAGCTTCGCTAGCGTCACGCTCCCCACAGGGGCAGCGATCTCAGCGTATTGCTCGATGATGGCAGAAAGAATCGCTTGTTGCCGTTCGGTCATGATCGCATTATAGCGTAGGGTTGGCACTCTCGTCAATAGAGTGCTAATGGGCTAGTGGAAGATGTAGCCTATTTCTTGCTGCTAAGCCTCGTCTGTTAGCGAGACGTGTCACAACGATCTATCCTTCCGCTCCTTGGCCGTCAAGATCGCGCCGCTCGACCATTGCGCTCTCAATTGTTTTATAGCGCGAAAGTGATAGCAACATACATGCGGTAGTTGCTACCTCTGTCACTGTGCTATTTCTTTTCACTATTTTACCTATCAAGACTAGCGCTCCTTACACTGAGCAATGAGCTGGCTCAGTTTATCTCTTGCCTGCTGATTCTGCTGCTTGAGCCTATCCATAGCACACACAATAGCCTTGCCTAGCTCAGGGTCGCCATCTGCAATATCAAAGCAATTTTTCCAGAGATCACTATACGTCCAGGCTGTCATCGCTATTCTGCGGCGCAGCTCGGCTGCTCGCGGGCAGCCATAGCACTGCTTGGGGATATAAGAAGCCGCAGATATATCTGGCTCATCAAGCCCACCGATAATACTATAGAATTTTCGAGATTCATTGCGCGATATCATAGCGTCTATTGTGCCTTTATCTGTAGTTATTTATCATTAGCGTAGTGTGTTATTGTTGGGGGTGTCTGCCGTGGGCGGGTCCTGTTCACCTCTGCCAGTACGATCGACTACTGTCGCTTCGCGGTTTTTCCCGTCTTGCATAGCGGGTGAGCCGCACACCCTTGCAACTGTTTTCCCATCTAGACTTATGCATTTTATAATTCCAGGGCAGCCTGCTGTCTGCCTTTCTATGCCTGGCAGTAGCTGATTGAGTGCGGCATCCCCTATATCAAGCTTTATCCTTGCAAACTCCCTATACTTAGCTTGTGCCTCTTTTAGTCGCTCTGGATCCTCTAGGATCTGCTCTATTTCTTCCTCAGACGCGCCTTGTACTCGTAGCCATGGTGTAATATTGTCTGCTGTCTCTAATGCTGTACGCTCCAGCGCTTTCTTCTGCTCCCATACCGTTTTAAGCGCTTCTATTATTCCTGCCAGCAGTGGGCATTTTCGACATTGTTCAGGAATATAACTATCAAGACCAGGGCTAGTACTAAGACCCTTGACAATATCATCAAACTGCTCTGTCACAATATCAGGTAGTGTAACTATTTTTTGCTCTGTTGTCAATCTGGGTGTCGCTTGAGTATTAGAGCCCTGGTGATTTTCACGCCTTTCATCACTATCACCTTTCATTAGAAACATTGGCGAGAATGAACATTATTTTCAAATATTCAAATTATGTATCGGGGATAAGCCTAGCAGCTGTTGCTTTTCGCTACACTCAAATAGAGGAGAGGCTGGCAGAGAGGGTGATTTTTTGAGGTTCAACTGTGCAAATCCAAGCTCACACCCCTCCCTCTCGCTTCGCTGGTAACGCGTCAATTCTCGCATCACACAATTTTGCAATCTGAGCCATAATACAAAGCTTTGCTACCTCTATGTGAGATTTTTCTAATAATCCACTAAACTACACCCTCAATAGGACGAGCAGTAGCGCACAAGCACCGAATTCATTTACAAATCTGCGGCCATTACTTCCCGCTGCGCGCTCGGGTGAAGCGTCGGGCAGCGTCGGTGGAGAACATGAGCACGATGATGATGTTGACGCCAATGAAGAGCAGTGTGCCAGCGGCCGACCACGTGACCCTGCCGATGGTCAGCCCAAATGAACTAATCACCGCTGCGAGGCTGGCGATGCTCATCAGCAAAATCCGCGAGCGGTCGCTGCCGCGGAAGGTTAGCCCCGCAAGAAAAATCACGATGCCAATCCACGTTGTAGATACAATGGCTGAGATAGTCGCTACAATATGCGTCGCACTCTCAATACTCTGCAGCGGCAGGCCACTCTCGTGAAAAATCCGCACCACCTCTATGCGCAAGTGGCTAAAGTTGAGAATCTCGAAGAAGGTACTCATTGTGGCCACAGCAATCGCCAGGCCAATCATAATAATCCCAAGGGCGATCTGTGGTGGGCGGCGGCTCAAAAATTGCGACATGAGGGTAGCGTGTTCATCAGGCATAGTCTCGTGCGTCGTTGCGTCGAGAATCAGATCGGAAGGCACGTCCTCGTCTTCGCTTGCCTTGGCACGGACGCGGCCAAGCTCGATGACAGGCAGATCGCCATCGGTAATAATGTTATCTCCACCCCCGTTGCGCGAGTGGTAGCCCGTCGAGAAATCCTCTAGTACCGTTAGCTCAATCGAACGAAGCGCACGCGTGACTGTCTTGACGACATAGTCCCGCTCAATGTCGGTGTTTTCGTCGATCTTGTGCGTCACTTGCAAGGTAAAAATTGATAACCCCACACTCTTGTCGTACGTACCAGCCGCGAGCCAGTCCACCTGATGCCCGCCGGGCAGCAACCACCCCTGGGGGCAGCGCCAGAAGCGTACGTGATGACGCTTGCCCGGGTTGCCATCGATCTCCTGCTGGTAGGCAAAGTCCTGCTGCCGGCCAAATAGCACTAGGGGCGAGACTGGTGCATTAGGATAGCTGCGGCGGGTCAGTGTGGCGAGGATAATCCGCCACGACGAGCGCACCGTCACATCATCAGCCAGCGCCCAGCCAGCGGCCGTCATGGCACGGTGGAGCTGAGCTTCGCTGCCGCGAAAGGCGAGATTGACTGGGTCGCCAAGGAGACCATCTGGGGTGCGCGTCCGGCCAATGAAATAATTGGGCACATAAATACTACTCAAGATGCGGTGCAAGCGTGGCAACGCAAAATACGCCGTAATCACCCACACCACCGCAAAGAACCCCACCAACCACCAGCCACCAGTGTGCCAACCCTCGCGCCACACCAGCCACACAAACCAAAACGATGCCACCCCCGCAAAAATAAAGAATCCTTGATCGACCAACGCCGTGGGTGACCACACTGGCCGGCGCAGCGCTAGAGATGAGCGCTGCTTATGCTCGGCATCACCTGGCTCAGCGGCAGTGCGCGTGGCTGGCTTGCTCATATATGCTCCGGGTGCTCACGCAAGAGGCTATCGAGCAAGTCTCGCGCCGCCAAGCGAGCTTCGTCATCCTTGCGATTATACACATCTGGCTTAGAGGCAATCGCTCGCACAATGCGCGCCGTCTCGTCGATATCATCGTTGATGACGAAGTGATAGTATGGGACTTCGAGTGCGTGGGTGATCTCGCGAATTGCACTGGTATAGCGCTTGGGCCACTCACGATCAAACTCCGCCTGCGAGGTATAGCGCACACTAAGGCGTCGCTGCCACTCTTGAAAGTTTGGCGGTAAGAGAAATATCGCGACCACGCCTGGAGAGAGCTTTTTATACTCATCAACACCCTGCACATCAATATCCGTCACCGCAATCTTACCTGCATCGCGAATATCCTGAATCTGCCTGACCCCTGTACCATAGAGTGTTCCATGGACAAACTTCGCCTCTACAAAAGCACGGCTTTGCAACAACTCTGCGGCAGTTGCTTCATCGATATAATGATAGTCGACCCCCTTTTGCTCCCACACACCTTTGTTTTGGCGAGGCTGACGGGTGGTGTACGAGACGATATCGGCGAACTCGGTGCTCGCGAGCAACCGCTGCTTAGTCGTATCCTTGCCGGCCCCAGAGATGCCAACGAGCAGCACTATCCTTGTGTCGCACACAAGCTGGCGCACTGCCTCAGTCGGCTGATACTGTTCGATAAGTGATTGAAGATTCGTCATAGTCATATCATATTTATGATAGCACATCGTAGAGAGTGGTTTCTCACCCGTGGCGTGAGAAGCTAGCTATTCTTGATATTGTTTAGATCTATCTGAAAGTAGTCTTCCAGGAACTCTTGGGAGTACCGATCGATATCTGTCATATGTCCTCCGATACGCACACAATCAGGCATCCCCATATGATCTGGTTTCGTTACAGCGTGATATTGCCGATGCGCAATAATCAACGCCGGCTGGAGCTGCTGCTCAGGTCGAAACTCATGATGAATCGTTGCTGCAATCTCCTCTTCTCTACCACGCGTTTGGTATACCCACTGGCCACGGGCAATTGACTGTGCCGTGCGCCGTGCATCTGCATAGTGACGAGTAAAATGCACTGGCATGCCATCAAGAGTAAGCGTATCGTTGCCATTGCTCAGTTCTAGCGCAAGCCGCGCTAAGCTCACTGCTCGCCAATACCGATAATCACACACTCTCTCTGCAGGTGGCACATTGTCATACACGAGTGCTCTGTCTATATCGGCCACCAATCGGTCATAACGTATCTGCACTTGCACACAGCTCCTGTTAGTTGTTAATCTCGCTTGAGCATTACGGTAAAGGCTTCGCTAGGGATATCGACCTTACCAAAACGTTTCATGCGCTTCTTGCCGCGAGCTTGCTTGGCAAGGAGTTTCTTCTTGCGGCTCACATCACCACCGTAGAGATAGCCCGTCACATCTTTGCGGTAGGCACCAATATTTTCGCGGGCAATGAACTTCCCACCAATCGCCGCCTGCAGTGCCACCTCAAAGCTCTGGCGCGGCACGACATCCTTGAGCTTCTTCACCACCTCGCGCCCCAGCCGTTGCGACTCCGAGCGGTGACACATAACGCTGAGCGCATCAACCATCTCGCCCGCCACGTAGAAATCCACACGCACTAAATCCTCCGCTTGGTAGCCCCGCAGTTCATAATTAAACGAGCCGTAGCCGCTGGTAACCGACTTCAATTGATCATAAAAATCCGTCAGGAGATTAGCCAGTGGTGCCGCAAAGGAGATGAGGGCACGCTCGTCGATGTAACTGAGGTTCTTTTGCCGGCCGCGTTTACTGACGATGAGCTGGATCACTGCGCCGATGTAATCTTGAGGCACAACGATCTCACCATCAATCCACGGCTCGCGAATCTCCTTGATCTGGGCTGGGTCGGGCAATTCACTAGCCGATTTGATGTCTAATTCCTCGCCATTCGTCAAACTGACTTGGTAGTCGGTACTCGGGTTGGTGACGATGAGGTCTAAATTATACTCACGCTCGAGCCGCTCGCGAATGATATCCATATGCAAGAGACCAAGGAAGCCAATCCGCACACCATAACCCAACACCGGCGAATTCTCTGGCTCAAACTGCAGCGCACTATCGCTCAGGCTCAGCTTCTCAATCGCCTCCTTCAGGTCATTATAATCTTCATTAGACACCGGGAAAAACCCCGCATAGACGAAGGGCTTGACCTCTTTGTAGCCAGGGAGGGGCTGGACGGTTATCGCTGTCATGTTTGATATTATAGCAAGTTTTGCAGCAGAGGAGAATTACCCTTATTGCGAGGATTCCTTATGTTCTGCAGATAGATTAAGACGCTTTTCGCGGTAGTGCTGAATCTGCGAGAACTGCTCGGGCGAGAGGCAAAACATTGGCCGATAGCCATCGATCGTACTCATCATCAGTGGTTGGTTAAGGATTTGGCTATCTGGCCTGAAGTTGCCATTCTTCGTTGAGGCTAGCAAAGAACACATCAATAATCCTAAGCTCATCCTGCTGATCCGCAAAGAAGTCTTGCAAATAGCTACCAAAGTTACCCGCCCAACGCTCTGCGCCACCGCAAAGGATATATGTCGTTTTTGTTAGCTTCACTTCCTATCGCCTTCCACCATCAACTGGTATTACGGTGCCCGTTATATACCTTGCTGCATCACTCGCAAGGAAGACGATAACTCGTGCAATGTCACGAGGATGAGCAATACGACCAAGAAGAATCTGCTTTTTAGCGTCTGCTATGACATCACTTGGGAGGTCTTTATTCATGTCCGTGTCCACCCAACCAGGAGCAACACCATTCACTCGTATATAGGGTGCATACTGCGTAGCAAGTGTCTTTGTTATTGATTGAACCGCCGCTTTGCTAGCAGCATAGTCTATATTGTCGGGATAAAAATCAAACATCCCGGCTGTCGATGCGACATTGATTATAGATCCTTGGCCAGCAGTTTCTTGTATCATACGCCCAAAGATCTTCCCCGACAAAAGAACACTATAGACATTTGTATCAAAAATCGTTCGATAATCCGCAAAAGTGTGCTCTTCATACGGTTTGTCAATAATGACTCCTGCGTTATTAACAACGATATCAAGCGACGAGAAAGTACATTTTATACGATCCGCTATAGCTTGCACCGCAGCTTCATCAGATACATCAGCCTGAATCGCGATAACCTTCACTTTGTAACGATCACTCATCTCATGAACTATCTTTTGTACACTATGCTGGGCAGATGATTTATAATTCATAACCACATTCGCCCCAGCATGAGCAAACTCTTCAGCAGTTGCACGCCCGATACCTCTTACAGCTCCCGTTATAAGTACTGTTTTGCCCGCCAATCCATCCATTGCTAATTGCTATGCTACCTCTCCCTTATTTCTATCAATGAAATCATTGCTGTATAGATACCGTAATAATACCATCGCGATTCTATCCTCGCGCATGTCACCTTTCAAAGCCATTTCGCGCACCTCATCATACGAGAACCACAAGTCTGTCTGAATCACTTCACCATCCTCAAGTTGCTGCCCATCATCACTTTTTATAAAATTCGTTGCAACAAATGTATATAAATCCCACTTCACCGTCGCACCAAGTGTCGAGGTATGAATAAGCTGCGGGTCGACAATCGTGTAACCCGCTTCTTCTTGCACCTCATGCACAGCCTTCGTCGTCGCGGCTTGAATTATATCAACATGTTGGGCGCAAGCAGCTTGGTAGTCAGCACGTGAATCAAACACCTTACCCCCTGGCAGGCGATAATCATATCCATCCAGCTCATGACGAAATTCGCGGGTGAGCAAGATTTTGCCACTGTTTTGATCATCAAGTATAATGCGCACGCCTGGCGCTCGTACCACCCTTTCCCAGCCCTTGTCATTATGTTGGACATCAAACATCATGCCTGCAAAAGCTGTGTGCCAGCCCGCCTTTGCTTCATCTTCACTGTTATGTGCTATGTTCTTTTCTGTCAGGAGTCTTTCTTGCGTCATACCGATCCTCTACTAGGCAGAGTGTTACCGCTCCTCTATCATCTACACCACACCCGTCTCGTTATACCGCTGGTAGGCAGTGAGAATCTGGCGTGTGGCGTCATTCGTATTGAGCTGCAATGCTTCGTCTAGCGAAAACCACTGGCCCGTCGCTACTTCCTCAGTATCGGTGTGCAATGCCTCACTTTGCCATTGCTTAAGGCAAAACACTACGGTAAAGGCTTGCGTGTCACCATCAGGATAATGATACACCCGCCCTGGTCCAGACTGCGTTGCAAAGAGCTCGAGGTCGCTGGCGTGCGCAGTGATTCCTGCTTCTTCATGCAGCTCATGTAGTGCCGCGCTGGTGTAGCTATCACCCTCCTCGACGTGCCCACCTACTGTACTCCATCGGTCGAAGGCTTTGGCGTAGATGAGTTTGACGCGCCCTGCTTCATCAACCGGCAAGACATCAACAGTCGTCGTGAGTAATTTCTTATCCCCAACCTTCTGGCGCAACTGCCACACATACGAGCCAACATACCCCATATTCACACTCCCTTCTCTGCCGCCAGCAGATGATCAATGGTACTTTCTATTATGATTTTAGCATATTCGTTGAGGATGAGGCGGCTAGCTCCACACTACTCGTTCGCACGAGAGTCTCCTGCTTGCCGGAGGGTGCTGGCGAGCAAAGCCCAGGCAGCGAGCATAGCGTAGTTGGTGATTGCACCAGTGGCGACCATGCGGTGGATGGTGGCAATTGGCAGCCACTCAGAGATAATTTGCTCGGTGTCATCCGGCCGGTGCTGGTGGTTTGTCCCAGCATATTCGCCGTAGACCACATGGAGCTTCGCACTGGTGCGACGATTATCAGCATAGAGCCAGCCACATTCCCGCACATTCGTCATGGCAATGCCCGACTCCTCAGCCAGCTCTCGCTGCGCCGCCGCGCAGACATCCTCACCTGCTTCGATCTTGCCGCCCGGGAACTGATACAACACCTCATCCACCGGGTACGAATACTCTTGCTGCACCAAAATATTATCACCTCGACGACACACCACGATCACCCCACCATGCCCATGGTAGGGGTAATGAACATATTGGATGGTCTTTCCATTTGGCAGCTCCACTGTGTCTTCTGCGATGGTGAGCCGGGGATGTCTCAGTAAAACACGAGAGGCCTGTTGCCGCCATTTTTTGAGATTATTCTTACTTTTCTCATTTCTTGAGGTCATAATTCAATTCTAGTCCTATATAAAATATTATCATTTTGCGAGACAATCTCTTTATCTATTCTGTAGAGGTCTGTAACAGCAACTCCACCCAAAACTATCGAGCGCCTAATTTTGGCGTTAGCGGATAGCTCAACATTATTATCAATAACATTCTCCCCGCCGCTCAGCCTCATATTGTTTAGATAGTACCTACGTAGAGTGCCAACATCATCCCAGTAGCCAGATTCATGTAATTTATACACCGAAGCCTGCCCCTTGTATACGTTTGGTGTTATAAAATCTTGAAGCATGCTCCTGATCTCTCCTGCCCATCCTTGCTTTTTTTCCATAGCAGCCCATTCTAGCATAGCTTTATTACGGATAATATATATACCAGAAGAACTTAGTGTAAAGCTACTCCTGTCTGTAGATATATCAACAGCAGTATTTTCACTGACTCCAACATACTGCCCATAGTCCTTTGGAGGAACTAATAATATCGTAACATCATTACCGAGATTCTTATGTGTCAAATAAAAGTCTTCTACATCTAGACCTTCTATTATGTGGTCTGCTGGCAATATTATGGTATCCTTCTCAATATCATTTTCAAATAACTCATCAGAAAATTCTATCAGGGAAGCAGCGCCCATAATATGCCGATCTCGAAAAGTAGTAATTTCACTATTACGCGTTGCAATATGGCCAAGAAGAGGCTTTGTATATTCTTCATCCCAATGAAGTGTCATATATGTTTCGTTAGTTTGTTGGGCGATATCAATAGCACTATCAACCACTCTTTTGTCAGGAGATCCCATAGGAAGCATCGCTTTCTGTTGGAATAGCGTGTGCGGATATAGCCGTGTCGCATTTCCTGCTGTTGGTATAATAGAATTTAAATTTGTTAGCGTTTCTCGCATAAAAGCAACTCTCTATATTCTTTCATACAATAATCAACAAAAAGGCTTATGTCAAATCTACTCACAGATCCTGGACCATTCTTTGATATCTTCTCACTCAAGCTCTTCTCTTCTATCAGCTTTCGAATTGCTTGAGCGAGAGACATCTCATCTTTCACAGGAACCATAAGGCAATTATAATTATTTATTCCTATTTCATTAAGCCCGCACACACTTGTCATTACTGTAGGACGTCCTGCAGCCAATGATTCTACTGCAGTAAACCCCAAGCCTTCGTAGTGCGATGGGATAACAACTATCGAAGATGATCTATATAAACTAGGCATATCTGTTTGGCTAACCATTTTGTTAGATATGTGGACCATATCAGCAACCGTCAATTCTTTTCCAAGGCGTAGCATTTTTTTAATAGCCTCAGCATCCTTGTTGTCATTGGATTTAGTGAAAAGCATATTCACTCTATGTGACTTTGCAAGAATAGCTAATGCTCTTATGGCATCAAACACGCCTTTTCTCTTTGTAATTCTTCCCGGCAACAAGACAATTGGACCTTCATTGAAAGAGTGCTGGTTGTAGTATTTATCAAGTATATCGCGACCCGAATGTAGATTTTGATAAAACTTTTGCATATTTATTCCATGATACGCAAACCTGAGTATCTCTTTATTTGCTCCTAACTCTATAGCCATGTCACGACTCACTCTACTGCCCGCGATTATTCTGTCATATCCTTGCATTTTTATAATCTGACTAGCTAGATTCAGATCTAATTCTGGCTTATTGTAGAACCCTATAGCTCTCTCACCTGAATTTGGTGCATTCCAAAATGTAAAAACTACTGGCGGTAGAAAACTTTTCCCGGCTAAAGATAATAACAACATAGGCATATAGCTAAACACATGAACAATATCAAAATTATCTCCACATATAAGGTCATATATACATAAAGTGGCCTCTTTAAACCCAGCACGGCCAGTTGCAAAATCTTTATACTTAAGCAGCCTAACAACTCTAAATCCTTCGTTAAGCGAATCATCATATGTGTTATTTTCATCAATACAAACTGTAACATTATGTCCGCGTTGAGCCAGATGTCTCGCGATATTATAT
This sequence comes from uncultured Candidatus Saccharibacteria bacterium, assembly GCA_938045445.1. Lineage (GTDB taxonomy): Bacteria > Patescibacteriota > Saccharimonadia > Saccharimonadales > Saccharimonadaceae > Saccharimonas. The sequence continues at coordinate 58,938 of CALIMM010000014.1, read as the reverse complement.
GTAGCAATACCACTACCTGCGAGATCAGGATAGAATTGTCCTGCAATTAATAGTATCCTTAATTTATTTTTCATACATTTCATCCCTGATGGTGCTATATAGATTAGCGCCAAAACCTGTCATCGTTGGACACGTCTTAGAGAAGACATTCTTACCTCTCCCGATAATATAAGCAGCTGCAACAGGACTATTGTTTATATACTCTTTCTTTGATGAACACCTGATGGTGATCAAATCTTCATTAGCCCCATGCATATACAGGTTCGGCAGATTTACATCTTTGTCATAATAGCGAATGCCGCTAATAGTCTTGCTAAATTGCCAGACACCGTTCATGTCTTGTTTTATTTGCTTGCTAGAGGACAAGACTTTAAGATAAAATAATCCACTACTATTGTTCCATACACTTGAGGTGTCTAGCATATCCAAAAGAGTAACTTTATCTTCGCTTGAGCCTAGCTTCATTATAAAATAAGCAAGAAGTAGAGGTACGCGATTTAAGAAGATTGAATTGTACACCTGATAAGGCGTAGTACCTTGGATTCGTGGATTTATCTCTGTTATTTTTAACCTGTTATGCTCTCGCCCAGATACTAAAAAATCCAATCCAACTATACCAGTGTAGCCATATACCCTATGCAAAACGTTTCCTACAGCAGTTGCTATCTGCCTATACTGCATGTTTATATCAGTAGGCCACTCGATAGTCCAATCATTACCAATACCACAAAATCCTCCCGCACGAAGTATATTAGCCTCCATAAGTTTATGAGATAATCTATCAGTATACACCCTACAGCCATCAGCGGTAGGCATTATAAGTGCAGAACCGTTTGCACTGTACGCGTGTTCTATATACTCAGATGCTTTCAGCTCATAGCCACTATTTCGATAAATAGCCTCCTCGAGGTCTTTTGTATTATTGACAATACTCGCTCCAACTCCACCAGCAGAAAAGTTTTGCTGTAAAAACAAAGATCGACAACCGCCGAGTCGTTCGCAAATACTTTCGAAAGTGTCACCTTCTAATATTTTTGTAGACTTTATCAGGTAGTCTTCAATATTGCAGGTAGGTTCTACCTGCTTGAATATGCTATTGAGAGTATTCTTCTGTTCTAGAATCTCATATAGATAACTCGTGCAAGGCGAAACTACTGTTACGTAATCACTTGCATTATTATTTGAAATAGCCTTATCAAGGGACTTGTTTGGGGAATGTGTAACGATAACTACTCTCTTGTGCGCTAATTTACTCTCTTTTATACGATCATCAACTTCCTTACTGATAGTATTTTGAATGCTCATAAAATCAAGTAAACTAACGTCGGGTGTGATGATACTTTTCGCATCTATATCAAGACCTAACAAGTTTAAGGTATGTATAACCCTTATCTTATTCTTTTGAATAACCCCTAAATCAAGTAAAACCCTACAAAGGTCAGCTCTATGACCAATAAACCACATTTCATCAAATCGAGCAAATAACCTCTTACATATTTCAATAGACTTCAAGGCTTTATATCTTTTACCCGTCATATACTATTCTTTCGTCATATATTTCTTGAGCGTCACCGTATCCCCCACCCGTGCCTCACGCGTGGTCTTGAGGTTGGTGACGATGTAGCCGATTTCGCCGGTGCCAAGCAGTGGATCGGGCTGCATAGTTGGGCTGAGGTGCCCTACTTCCAGGGCGAGGCCGCGGGCGCCGGTGGCCATCATGGTAATGTCTGCACCCTTAGGTATCGTGCCATCCACCACGCGCACGTAGAGGATGACCCCGCGGTAGTCATCGTAGTAGCTATCAAAGATCAGGGCGCGGGTTGGTATACTCGGCGTCTTGCCATCTTGCGCGGCCATGCGCTCAGCCTGCAGTGCCAGCGGTGATACCGGCGCCGGAATACGCTCAACGATAGCCCGCAGCACCTGCGGTACATTCTGCCCAGTCTTGGCTGAGATATGAATAATATCGCTCTCATCACAGCCCAGCAGATTAATCACCTGCTTGGAGACGCGTGGCACATCGGCCGCCGGCAGGTCAACCTTATTGAGCACCGGGATGATGGTGAGATCCTGCTCCATCGCGAGATACACATTGGCCAGTGTCTGCGCCTGAATCCCCTGGCTGGCATCCACCACTAGTACCGCACCTTCGCAGGCCTGCAAGCTACGCGATACTTCGTAGCTAAAATCCACATGGCCAGGGGTGTCGATCAGGTTGAGGTCGTAGGTGCCAGGCTGGGGCGCGGTGTTTCTACCCCCGTCAATTGAATCAACAGGTGATACTAAGCGGGTGGCAGTCGACGGGGCGGCACCCGCTTCCGATGTATACTCATACTTCATCCGCACCGGAGCGAGCTTGATGGTAATCCCCTTCTCGCGCTCTAGATCCATGCTATCGAGCAACTGCTGCTTCATATCCCGCTTGGTAACAGTGCCCGTCAGCTCCATCATGCGGTCGGCCAAGGTACTCTTGCCATGGTCGATATGGGCGATGATGCAGAAATTACGGATATGTTCCATACGCTAGCGTTTCCAGTTCCAGCCAAGGTTAATCCGCCCAAAGAAGATCTGCCGCAGCCGATTGAGCACTGGCTCAGCCTCTTTGAGCCGCAGCCGCCGGCTGAACCATATATAAACCGCAAAACTCACTACCGTGATCATAATAAACTTGGGGAAGGCAAGGAAGAAACTCTTATCGTTCGTACCGAAGGGGATCATCACCACACTCAGATAGGCAGCCAAACCAGTTGGCACTGCAGCGATCACCATCTTGTAGATGCTGTTGACGAAGCCGCGGTCAAACAGCCTCGGCATGCGCCGCCCCATGAAGAAGAAGAGGACAATCACCTCCACCACGGCAGTGATAGACTGCGCCCAAGCCAAGCCATAGCCTGGATTTTGGTTCTTCGACCAGAGATTCACCAAGATAATCGCCAGGATAATGTTAAACCCAATCGCAAAGAATGAGATATAAAGCGGCGTCTTGGTATCCTGCTGTGCATAGAAACTACGCGCCGCAATATGATAAATCGTGCGGAAAAATATCGTCAAAACTAGCACCCCAAGAAAACCGGATATCACTGGGTCGCCGCCGTTGTGGATAAAGCTCACCACATAGCCCCGTGCAAAGTAGGTAATGACCGCCACTGGCAATGCCAACCAAATAATCACCCGGATCATCACCTGTAGTTCTTTGCGAAAGAGATCCTCGCGCCCTGCCCCGAGGTGCTCCGTCATTTGCGGAAAGGCTGCGTTGCTAATTGCCACGCCGATTAAATTCACTGGCATTAATGACAATGCCGACGCCTGTTGGTAGGCCCGCACTGTCCCATCAGCCATACGCGAGGCGAGGTTTGTCTCCACAAGGCCATTGAGGTAGTCAATCCCTTGGTCGAGCGAGCGCGTCCGCAGCAAGCGCAGCACCTGGCGAAAGCTCTTGTTTTTGCGCTTGATCATAAAGCGATAGTCGAAATCTAAACCCAGCAGGCCAATCGAGCTAACAATCAGCTGTAGTACCGAGCCTAGCACCACACCCAGCGCCACACCCATAATGCCACCCTCAAACACTTGCCAGCCAAAGATATTGATACCGTTCGTAAAGAAGGTTGCACCGATGATGATGCCAATATTGTAGATCGTTGGTGCTAACGCATAGAAGGTAAAGCGCCCAATTGCCTGCTGCATGCTCGCAATGACGGTGGAGATAGAGAAAAGGAATGGATTGACCGCAATCACGCGCATCATACTCACCGCCAGGCTCCGCCCTGATTCGCTGAGCCCCGGCCCTACCACAACATTCACAAGCGGCTCAGCAAAGATCATAATCAAGATACTCGCTGCTAAGGTGGTGAGCGCTAAGAAATTGATCAAGCTCGAGCTCAAATCCCAGGCAGACTGCTTATTGCCTGATGCCAAGCGCTGGTTAAACACCGGTATAAAGGACACACTCAGTGCCCCAGACACCAGCACAAAGAACATGAAATCGGGGATGGTAAAGGCTACGGTATAAGCGTCAGCACCCACTTTGTAGGTGTCGTAATACATGCCATTAATGAGCCGCTCGCGGTACATCCCCAAGACACTCGACAGCAGCGTCGAACCCGCTAGCAGGGCGGCAGCGTTCTTGATATTTAGTTTGCTATTTGCTTTGGCGACGACTGAGCGGACACGCCGACGATTTGCTCCATGTGCCACTGATATACCTCCCTGCTCCTAGTGGAGCTTGGCCTCCGTTGGCAAGGTGGCATCTGCCATCGCAGCCTTAGCTTCGTCTTCTTCTAATGTTTCGTGGGCAAGCAGCTCATCTTTGAGCTTCTCAAGCACTGAGCGGTTGTGCGAGAGGACAATCTCAGCCCGGCGAGAAGCTTCTTTGATAAGCGCCTCCACCTCGTGGTCAATCGCCTCAGCAGTCGCATCGCTATATGGCCGCTCGTGAGTAATCTTATCGAACACCATACCACCGTTATCTTCATGGAAGACTTGGTCGCGGAGCTTTGCACCCATGCCCTGCTCAATCACCATATCACGGGCAATCTCCGTCGCTTTGCGCAGGTCACTGCCTGCCCCAGTTGTAATGCCATCATCACCATAGATCAATTTCTCGGCAATCCGCCCACCCATCGCCCGGGCCAGAATATCCTTAAATTCGTATACATTAGTGTAGCTCTTGTCCTCTGGAGGCAAGAACCATGTCACGCCGCCCGTACCACCACGCGGGATGATGGTCACCTTATGTACCGGATCGCTATCCGGTAAGACGTGCCCCACAATAGCGTGGCCAGCTTCGTGGTACGCCGTGAGTTCCTTCTCGTGGTCGGTCATTACCTTGGCTTTGCGCTCAGGGCCAATCGCCACTTTCTCAAAGGCTTCGGTCAGGTCTTGGTTGGTAATCGTCTTCTTGCCGCGACGCGCTGCAATAATTGCTGCTTCGTTGGCCATGTTCGCGAGGTCGGCACCACTGCTACCAGCCGTCTTAGCAGCAAGCTTGTCGAGGTCGACCGATGCATCGGTTGGTTTGTTCTTGAAGTGCACCTTAAGGATCGCCTCACGGTCTTTGCGCTCGGGTAGGCTAATCGTCGTATGGCGATCGAAGCGGCCTGGGCGCAACAGTGCTGGGTCGAGCACATCGGCTCGGTTGGTTGCCGCTAGGATAATCACGTTTGTATCAGCCTCAAAGCCGTCCATCTCTACCAAAATCTGGTTGAGCGTCTGCTCACGCTCGTCGTGGCCACCACCCATTCCAGAGCCACGCTTGCGTCCCACAGCGTCAATCTCATCAATGAAGATAATGGCTGGCGCATTCTTCTTGGCCTTAGCAAAGAGGTCGCGTACCCGGCTTGCCCCCACACCAACAAACATCTCCACAAACTCTGAGCCACTAATGGAAAAGAATGGTACGTTAGCCTCGCCTGCAACAGCTCGTGCCAACATCGTTTTACCAGTACCAGGGTTACCAACAAGGAGAATCCCTTTGGGAATCTTAGCGCCGAGGCTCTGATATTTCTTGGGGTGCTTGAGGAAGTCCACCACCTCTTGCAAATCCTGCTTGGCGTTTTCGTTGCCAGCAATGTCATCAAATACTACCCGCTCTTTATCAAGGCCATACAGCTTGGCCTTACTCTTGCCAAAGCCCATCGCTTGGCTATTCTGCCCCTGAGCTTGGCGCATCATAAACATAAAGAGAACACCAAACAATACAACCGACAGGACAATTGGTGCGAGATTCCAAAACAGCAGCCCTGTCTGTGATTCATTTTGCACCTTTACCTCTGTTTTGTCATGTTTGAGCCCTTGGGTATAGATAGTGCCATTTTCTTTGAGGCTGCGCTCGGTTGGCTTAGACTGGCCTTTGGGTGTAACAGTCAGCTCATTGCCTTGGATCTCGATCTTGGCAATCTTGCCATTATTTGCCCGGTTCACCACGTCCGAGAGCGGCACATCCTTAAGGTTAGCCTGCGGCGAATTAATCGCCCAAAATGCCAGCACACCCAGCACCACAATCGCCCAAAACAGCCCTAGACGCAGGGCATTGGTCGCTTTCGACGGTTTTTTATTCATCAGGGAACTCACTCCTTTCGTTCGCTTGCATTCTCACACAGTAATCTGATCTATTGTACCACTTCTACAGTGAATTGCCGAGGGCTAAACTGCAAATACACGCCATCGCCCACCACGTGGCGGCTGCCTGGACGAGCAGTCTTGATGGCTAGTACCGCACGCTCAAGCCGCGGACGGGTTGGGCGCGGCGCACCTGCCCACATAATCATCGCACCCAATAGTTCCTGAGCGCTTGCTTCGTCAATCATAATCAACCCATGGCGCTCAGCCGCAAACTGTGGTAAGAGGTGTTGCACTTCATCATTAATCGTATGGCGGAGCGCAAGTTGCCGATCCCGCAACGAGGTAATCTGCGCCGCCTGCTCTGCCGTGAGGAGCCGCTGAATGCAGCGCCGCAGCCGATTGCGTGTGTAGCGGTCACTCACATTTGTCTCATCCTCCACCCATTCCAGGCGACGAGCCAGTGCATAGGCACGGATATCTGCCTTGCGCCAGCCCAGTAGTGGCCGCTCCACCCCAGGGCGGTTCAGCACAGCCAGCCCACGCCAGCCCGTCCCACGCACCAGGTTAAGCGCCACCGTTTCTACTAAATCGTCCAAATGATGCGCCGTTACCACTGGTGCTTGGTACTGCGCTGCTGTATCGAGCAAAAAATCATACCGAGCCTCTCGCGCTGCTGCCTCGCTCGCATTCGGCCCAAGCTCAAGCTGAGTAGACACAAAGGGTAGTCCATAGCGCGCCGCCAGTGCCGCCACAAAGCGCGCATCCGCCGCCGACGCCTCGCCCCGAATCCCGTGGTCGACGTGCGCCACAATCAATGGCTCCGCTGCCTGCGCCGCCATCACATCCAAGAGCACCACACTATCCACACCACCAGACACTGCAACAAGATATGCCATGGCAATAGTATATTCATTTTGCCAAAAGGAGTAAATACTAGTTTTATTATGCGCAATATGCTAGGCGCAGACACAAAACAAGCCGCCCGGGAGGAGGAATGGCGGCTTGCATGATAGAGGAGGAGGTAGCGTGTGCTACTACAGGTAGTATGCCCCGTCTTACTTAAATGGAGCTGAAAGTGGACACTCTTTGCTATTTTAGCAATACACCGATGCAAGCCAGCGTGGCAGAGTCTTCACCAGTGAGCTTCTTGTAGGCTCAAGAGTCTCGCAAACTTCTTCGTAATATACTGCAAAGCAATAGGCCACACCCTATGCAATTTGCACCATTATATTCTCTGTTTTTATGAAGAATGCGGTAGTATATTCAATTTTTTCTTTTTCTCCTAATCACCCAGGTTTTAGCAATTTCTACTCTTTTCCTCTATACCGCTCTACTCTCAGAAGTAGCAGAAAATAAAAAAGACTAATCCGATGGTGTCGAGCTATAAGCTCAAACTCCTAGGTTATTAAGAAGACGAAAATACCTCAGCTACAAAACAGATCTCTCTACTTACGCGACAGCTTACTTGCCGCCGTTCGCACTGCTTCGCTCCACGTTAAGAAAACGTGCGGGAGCTCTGCTAACTGCTCAGCAGTAAGGTCGTGCTTGATAGCGAGAGTGACCTCTTGGATGAGCTCACTGGCACGTGGAGCGACGATCGTCCCACCGAGCAACACCCCTTGTTTGTCGCTAATCAGCTTGACGAACCCCTCGCGGAAGTCACTTGTATTGCTGCGAGCAATCATCCCGAGCGGTACCAGCACCTTGTTGATCTTAAGATCGCGCTTGATGCAGTCATCTTCATTAAAGCCCACACTAGCTACCTCTGGATAGATAAAGGTGGCGCGCGGCACTAGCTCGTAGTCGAGCGTCATTTGCGATTTGGGGTGGAGGATGTTGTGTGCCGTCAGCCGCCCCTCGCTCAAGACGGTGTGGGTTGGCACATCATTACCTAGCACATGGCCCGCCGCATAGATATGCCGCACGTTGGTTTGGAAGAATTGATTGACTTCAACACCACCATCGGGCGAATACGTCACCTCAGCATTATCAAGCCCAATATCAATGGTTGGCTCTGGCTTGGTTGCTACCAAAACACGCTCTACTTCCATCGTCCGCTCAATACCACCACGGATATATTGGACGATCACATTACCACTTGGGCCACGCATGAGGGAGCGAATCGTCGTTTGCGTCAAGACCGACAGTGGTTGGTCGCGCTGCAAGAGGCTGCTCACTGCCTCACTTACCTCTTCATCCTCAGTCGGCAAAATGCGTGATGACTGCTCTGCCACCGACACCGTGCTACCAAAGGTCGCAAAGAAATGCGCCAGCTCAATCGCCACTGTCGTCGCACCAATGATCAACAGGCTGCGAGGCGGGCGGCTCAGCTTGAGGGCAGTACGCGGCGTGAGCCAATCGATCGTCTCGATACCCGCAATCGCTGGCTGGGTCACGTGGGCCCCTGTTGCGATCAAGATATGCCCCGCCGTTACTTCATGGTCGCCAATCGTGACGGTGTGCTGGTCGCGTAAAACACCTTTGCCGTAGAATGTGTCGATCCCTTGCTGATTATAGTAGTGCTCATTATCACCCGCGCCAGTCCGCTCTACCACTGTATTTTTCCAATGCTGGATGGCCGGGTAGTCAAAATCCACTCGCGATGTATCAAGCCCAAACTGGTGGCCCCGCTGGATACGATTATAAAGCTGTGCCACACCTAGCAGCGTCTTGACGGGGATATCACCCCAATTGGGTGTCTCACCACCAAAGGTGTCTGCCTCAATCAGCCCCACCTTCTTATCTGCCCGGGCTGCCACCAACGCTGCAGTACTGCCAGCTGCACCACTACCCAGCACCAACAAATCATAATCGTAGCGTGGTCGTCGTATCATGTGGTGGTTCTCCTTAACTCCTAATTGGGCGCTTTCTCTATTATACCACTGGCCTGGGCAAAAAAGAACGCCAAAACACTCGCCTGAGCCCTAGCCTTCTTACCAATTCTCTGCTATAATGCGTCATGTTTGGCACCGTAGCTCAGCCGGTTAGAGCGCAGGACTCATAAGCCTGAGGTCACTGGTTCGATCCCAGTCGGTGCTACCAGATATGATAGGCGGCGTACGATGAGTGCGCCGTTTTTTGCTTATGATCACTACCTAGATCCAGTGTATAAGTGAATACCATAAAGAAATATTCAATCTTGGGGTCGAGACAAAAAAGACATAACGAGGATAGAGTGCAATGGAGTGCGGAGTGCTCAATCACTCATCACGTGCATCATCCCCCATGAGCAAAAGCACCTCAGGCGCATCACCCAAGGTGCTTTCGGTCGTTTAGAGCTCTACCTCTGCTAATTTGCTGTGGCGTGCGGCAATGAATGCCCGCAGCTCTGCCATACTACGCGACCGATTCCAGGTGGCGAATATGGTTTCTTTCGTCTTTTTTCGCATATCTACCCTCTTTTTTGTGTTGTCATTATCGACCTACCTCGATCCTAGCATATATACGAACAAAATGCAAACAAATTATTTCTTATTTTAGTTTTTCTTGTTTATCCCTGTTATCTCGGTATCCCCCACCATTCCAGGGCGGCCCTTTGCTTGTCGTGCTTTACGCCACCTCTCAGGCTATTTTGTTACCTCTCCCACGCGCTTGCCCCTAAGTCACTCGCCAAGATGGCACGAGCCGTTGCTGGCTACATCAGAGGTGTGAACAGCGCTCACCGGTTCATGCCTGAGGTGAGACTCCACCAACTCGCATAGCACTCATGGCATACTGCTAAACATCAGTGGTAGCGGGACTAATAGGGTGCTGAGACGAGTGCCAAACTTATTCTTCTTTCCACCCTCTCAAGACACCAAAGCAAAAACCCTACCATGTGGTAGGGCCCTTACCTTGGTTGCGGGGGCAGGATTTGAACCTGCGACCTGTTGGTTATGAGCCAACCGAGCTAACCGGGCTGCTCCACCCCGCGTTACGGTTCTTATTCTACCAGTGATGAATGCCGATTGTCAAGGATTTACCGCCTGAATGTCAAGATTTCCGCTCCTCGCCTGCTATTTATCCTTTTGCTGGGCCTGCTCAGCTGCACCACCAAAGAGGAAGGTTACCCACTGCTCGAAGTTGCTACTCTGTGCATCGGGGTTGGTAGGCTTATCGGTTGGTGGGTCGTGCGCTTCGGGGCTGTTCTTGGGCAGCACAATCACCTTCTCGCCAGGTGCCACGAGGCCGAGCTTCTCACGGGCAGCAAGCTCTTTATATTCGTCGCTCTCGCGGAAATTCTTTTGGTATTGCAGCGTTTGCGTCTCAAGCTCGGTGAGGACAAGCTGCCGCCGTTTCGTCTCTAGCTCGCGCTGCTGCGTATAGTTCTGCTGGAGACGTGCCACCGACTGCCAGGCAAGGTATGTCGCAATCACAAGCGCAAGCGCCAGCACAATGGTATTGAGCTGGAGATAATCATGCTTGATCTTGTAGATGATGTGGCGCTTGGTAGTGTCGCTGAGCACAAACTTCATAGGCTTCTATTATACCGTAGACCGCGCAGTTGCTGCAAAAGCTGCGGGCCAGCAAAAAACACGCTGCGCACCACAATTTTGGTTAAAAATCGCTCATAGACTTGCCAGGTGTCGACCTCTGTGCTATAACCAATGCAAGATGACATACAAACAACCTTCTCAAGAGGCTGCTCGACAACGCGGCCTAGAATCTTCAACGCCACCAAAAACGGTGATAGAATTCACCGCTGCAACATTTGCGCGTGCAGCGTTATCGCTACAAAAAAATGGCAAGCAAGGTGATCTCTTAGCCGACTTAGAGGACGATGGATTGCCAGCATCTTCTCACGCACCAGGCGCCCTACCCCAAGCACAGGCTGAGACACCCTCACCTTGTGAGCAGTCCACTCAGCCAACACGCGAAGACCTCTACGCTCTCCAAAGAATCATCAATAGCTACGATCATCAGGTTGCACAGCACCCACGAAGCAAAGCACTCAAAGAGAAGCGTGCCGCAGCCTGGTATAATCTTGACATTGCCATAGCAGAGTCACTTGGGATGACACCAGAGCAATATGCCCAGGCATACACCAACCGTGATGCGCAGTTCGATCAGATTGTCCTGGAGCGTATGCGTATCCGCCACGAAGTGAAAGAAGCAGCACGAGCCGCTCACCCATCCCAAACCGCCGCTCAGCGTAGAAATAGACCACAGCAAGAGGAACCAGAAGGCATTGATCGGCGCTCCGCTGCTGCCGGCGAAGACGTCCGGAGCCTTAGTAAACTCGATTACTAGTAGCATATACGCCAACAATACGGTATAATGTGGCAAGTGGATCTGGGGGCGTAGCTCAGTGGTCAGAGCAGCGGGCTCATAACCTGTTGGCCGCTGGTTCAAGTCCAGCCGCCCCCACCATTGCAAAGACTAGTCATAGCACGCCCATAGTGGCGTGTTTTAGTATGCGCAAACGGTATAATAGAACTATGAGTAATGTAGCTAACCGCATAGACTATATCAAGCTTCCAGCCCAAGACGCTACGAAGTTGACTACAGTAAAAGTGCTTTTATCTTCAAGACCCAGCAGGTAATACCCTTGCAGCTTGGTTGGAATAATCATTAGGAATTTTACGATTGTATTAGCAATATCATACTATTACTTATTACAAAACTTCATTACATATAATCGTTACCTTCTGCTATACTACGGCTATGAAGAACAAAAAATTATCCGATAAAATTATTATTGCATGGCTGGTGGTGCTTACCATCGGCCTCTTGTCGCTTATCGGCTGGGCCGTAGCCTTGCAAAACAGCTATCACAGCGCAGTCGACTCGCTTGGCAAGCAAGTGTTTGACCTTCAAATGCAGCTTAATCAAAAGAGTAGGCAGAAATAACCACCATGCCCGTCCTCCATCATATCGCACTCTCGGTACGCAGCGCTACTGCGAGCATCCAATTCTACAAGCGCCTTGGCTCTTCACTGAGGCAGTTGTGTGGCGTGCACCAGACGGCACGCTAAGTATTCATCAGCTGATAAACTCCAGTGGTGTGATCCTCGAGCTCTTTGCCTATGCCCACAATGCACACCAACCGCAAGCGCAGCCAACAATTGGCAATGATCTCGAAACAGTCGGCGTCAAGCACATTGGCTTCAGTGTTGATAATCTCGATGAGTTTCGCGCAGCAGCCCTTAGCTGGGGCGAGCCAACCGATATTGTGATGGGGCGGACTGGCTTTCGCTACTGCTTTATCAAAGACCCAGACGGCAACTGGGTGGAAATCGTCGAAGACAAGCGTGGCCTCATACCAGGCATGACAGTCGTGGACATGTCGCCCCGCTAACAGCTTATGCGCTCACACCTCCTCTCATACTCCTCTCGCTGCGAACGGCGCAAAACGAGAGAAAACCACAACTCGCGCTGAGCGCCGCTCTCTGGTGCTCTGAGCAGTGCGAGAGCGTCCTTCTCTATACAAACTTAGTTATCGTCATGCGGTATAGGCTCGCGGCTTACTTCATCTCATACTCCACTTGCTTTGCAGCCCTCTCTTACACTAAGTCAACAAAAAAGACCCTTTTGTTACAGAAAGGTCTTTTTTTCTATATACACGTGTCCGGGTTATTTGGTTGCTTTAGCAGCCTTCTTGGCGGGCTTTGCCGCGTCTTTCTTGGCAGCAAAGGGGAATTTGTTACGCGAGTGCTCCTTCACGTAGTAGCCCTCAGGCATGTCACACGGCTCACCCTTGCCGTTGTTTGGTGATTTGCAAAAGTAGTAAATCGTCCGCTTTACGCCACCGCGCAATACCGCATCTTTTTGCGTGTGCAAGTAGTATGTAGTACCATTCGAACTAGTATATTTGTAAGCCATAGTGCTCCTCCTATTTGATCTTACAAAACCTAGCCTACATGCTCATAAAATGGATGTCAACACTTTGGCAGCGATTTTTTACAGAGATGGCGACCATAGACGCGCGATTTTGATTTTTGCTTATGGTTATTGTGTATGATAGATGTTGGTACTATTTTTGTACGATAAACAGGGGTCAAGCATAAATTTTATGGAGCACCGAGCGAACACTCGCTCACGACCATCTTGCGTGTTGTACGTGTTGTAAATTATGTTGTAGTTTTTTATTTTTTGGCTATTTATTTTGCTGCTCGATACTGAATGTGCAGCATAATCCGCAAAATAATCATCCCCACAATACGCCCAAGAATGGCTGAGATGACCACGCCAGTGAGGAGAATCGTCCAGCCGGCAAAGTCGGGTGACCATAGTGGTGCACTGAAGTTGTAGTGGTAGAGACTGGTGTCGGGCATCTTGGCAGTTTGGAGGCTAGCATTGGTGCTACTAAGCTTGCCCAGCTCTTCGTAGACGCAGCGTACGTAGTCGATCGACCAGCTATGGAAGCGTGGCTTACACACTGCATCGGCCTTGGCATTGGCGGTTTGGCCAGCGCGGTTGGTGGTGCTCATCGAGGCGTTGAGCGCAGCCTTAGCGTCGCGATTGTACTGCTCTTGTAGGTAGATTGGGCCAGTATCGGCATTCATATGGGCAGAGGAATACTGCTGGAGGTCGGCGATGCGCTGGCGGATCTGCTCCATATTGCCCGCCTTATCTGCCGAGAGAACTGCCCGCCGCCGCTCGGTCATCCCCACATTATTGAGCCGCAAGAAGGTCGCAGACAGCACAAGCAGCACCATAAGTAGTAGCACCAAGTGCCACATCTTGATGCGCCGGAGTCGCTTCATCGACCGCTTGACTTGCTGTTTGTTTGCCATGCTATGTACCCTGTGTATGCCCACTTATGCTTTGGCTCTAGTATAGCATAACCTCAATATTGAACCCAGTAGTGCGAGGTGGAGCGATCGCACTCCTTAGCTACCTCTGGTGGTTTTGTGCCAGAGGCGGTACAATGGAAGGTATGAATATCTACTTCTCTGGAATCGGCGGCGTGGGCCTGGGGCCACTAGCTGAGTTGGCACACGATGCAGGACACCATGTGCTTGGCTCGGATAGCCACATTGGACTCGAGACACAAGAACTCGAGCGGCGTGGCATCTCCGTCTCACAAGACCAAACAGGCGAATACCTGGCCTATCGCCATCAGCAAACCCCCATTGATTGGTTTATCTATACTGCGGCCTTGCCACCCGATCACCCCGAGCTCGTCTTGGCGCACCGGCTTGGCATCTATACCGCTAAACGCGATGAGCTCCTCACTTATCTCATCAACGAAAAAGACCTCCAGCTCATCGCCATCGCGGGTACCCACGGCAAGACGACGACAACTGGCCTGATGGTGTGGGCACTGCGCCAGCTGGGCGAGCCAGTAAGTTACTCGGTGGGTACAACATTGAGTTTTGGCCCCAGTGGGCATTATGTGCCAGGTAGTCGCTACTTTGTGTATGAGTGTGATGAGTTTGACCGCAACTTTTTGCAGTTCCACCCTCATCTCACGCTGCTGACCTCTGTTGACTACGACCACCCAGACACCTATCCTACCAAGCAGGATTACACTGATGCCTTTAGCCGCTTCCTTGAGCAGAGCGAATATACTATCATGTGGCAGCGCGATGCCGATGCAGGCGTTGTGCCACCACGGCGGCGGGCGCGTGTCTTGGAAGATGAAGATGTACAGCAATTTACCCTCGCAGGGGCCCACAACCGAGCAAACGCAACACTCGTGGCAACGGCATGCAAGCAGCTCAGGCTTGGCTCACCCGAGCATATTCGAGCGGCTATCAATACCTTCCCGGGAGTGCAGCGACGCTTTGAGCGGCTTGGGCCTGGGCTGTATAGCGATTATGGCCACCACCCGGTAGAAATCGCCGCAACATTGCAAATGGCACGAGAATTGTCCGACCACGTTGTGCTGGTATATCAGCCACATCAAAACGTCCGCCAGCATGAGATCCGTCAACAATACACCGACTGTATGGAGCGCGCCGAGCAAATCTATTGGCTGCCAACCTACCTTAGCCGCGAAGACCCAGCCTTGCCTATTCTCACTCCACAGCAACTGACCGAGCAACTAACAAACCGTAGCAGCGTTTACTATGCCGAGCTCGATGATGCCCTGTGGCACGCTATCCAAACCGCCCGCGCTGAGGGCAAGCTTGTGCTCTGCATGGGAGCAGGCACGATTGATGGCTGGGTACGGGAGCGGCTCGCACAACAGGGGTAAATAAACACCTCAAAAGTATTGACGAGTTCTCACACCGCCACTGCTATCCGCGAGTGGTGGTTGTGGTGAGTTGTAGTGGCCTCAGCCAGGGTGTGACTTACCGGTCATCCCCACTACCCCGCAGCTGGCCGCGCTGCTGGCGGCTGGCGAGCTTGGCGTTGTTGCGCTGAGCGACCTCCTCAAGACTCGAGCCAAGCAGGTGCGCCACCGCCGTCACATACCACAAGATATCACCCAGCTCCTTAATAATTGCCTGCTTATCTTCCTCTGTTATCTCACCCTTCTGGTCGCGCAGGAGCTTCTTGAACTTCTCGAGCACCTCGCCCGATTCGCCACCCAGGCCCAGTACCATACCCATCAGCTGGGCATTGGCATCGCCGTAGGCATAGTCGCTGCTCAGGGTAGTGATTGCTTGCTGTGCGTAGTCGTCGATCTTCATATATCATCCTCCTTGTTATTGATCTAAAACGTCGTCAAATTCCTCAAAAAAGTACGGGTCACAAAAGAACGCCCGCGCTACAATCTGCTCCACTGCTGGTGCAAGCGTGTACTGCGCCAGCCTGTGTGGGCGCGCCCAGACAAGCCGC
This sequence comes from uncultured Candidatus Saccharibacteria bacterium, assembly GCA_938045445.1. GTDB lineage: Bacteria > Patescibacteriota > Saccharimonadia > Saccharimonadales > Saccharimonadaceae > Saccharimonas. The sequence continues at coordinate 43,170 of CALIMM010000014.1, read as the reverse complement.
TCGTGCGGAGTGATGTCATCAGCCACCCCATAAAACACATGAGCCAGCGTGGTTGAGAGAATCGCTTTGTCTGCCCAAACACGAATATAGCATTCGCCCGCATGCTGCAACGCGAGATCCATGGTGCCAAGCTTCTCCGCTGCTTCGCGCTGAGCCGCCGCTTGGATAGATTTGTCATCAATGTGGAGCTTGCCATAGGGGAGCGTCCAGGTATCGATGTAGGGCTGCTTGGTGCGCTGTTGGAGTAAGACGTCACCATTACTATTTTGCACCACGAGCATAGTCACAATTTTGGGCTGGGTGCGAACCAGCATAGTGTCTGTGCTAACCCGATCGACATACGCCAAACCACGCGGTGCTAGGCTATAGCCACCCGGCACCTTTTGAACAAGCTGGTGCTGCAGCAGTACCTTGAGATGATAGCTAAAGAGATTGGTATCCACCCGTGGCGGGCGCAGATCACGAAAGCGAGCCACTTTGCGGTAGCATAGCACACTAAGAATACGCCTTTGGATGTGGTGGTTAATCATATTTTGCTCAAACATATTTGACTCAAATTATCCTATCTATCCATATTTACTATAGCACGCTATGGTAGTGATATGAATAACCTGCCATACAATAGTCACCACAATAATAACCAATATAATCACACGCCAACGACTTGGCTGCCAGAACACAATTATCCACCACACACGTCACACGAACGAGGTATCACACCATCACCAGTCCAAAGTCAGCTGTGCCATATTGCACTGCAGAGTATGGAGATAAGCTGTGATTTGGCCGATGTAGTGCGCGTGCCACGCCGGCCCGGTGGCGAGCGCGAGAATGACGCAGAGCATAGCTGGTCGCTTGCCGCCCTTGCGCCAGAATTACGTGCCTGTCTCTATCCGCAGTTGGATAATGATGCGGTGCAGCAATTTGCAACTGTCCACGAGCTGCTCGAGATTGCCACTGGCGATGTCGCAACGTTCGACCTTACCCCTGTGCAACTTTCCATCAAACAACAAAACGAGCAGCAAGCAGCCCACACATTATTACAACGTCTTCCACCCGTTATGCGTCAAGGGCTAGAGCGCTACGAAGCACAAAACACACCCGAAGCACGCTTTGTACGAGCAGTCGATAAGATTCTTCCAGTAGCGATGGATATTGTTGGGCAAGGGGTGCGGGTAGTCGAAGAGGACTATGGCATTAAAAATCTTGCTGAATTGCAAGCAGCACACGACAAACTCATCGAGAGCTTCACTCAGCGATTTGGCACAGAATTTCCTGAGCTTGCTGAGCTGTATGCAAACCTCGCTTATCATTTTGAGACATGCTATACACAAGAAAAATCTGCCGACATGATGAGTTCTCACGTCCCTGAGCGCCCTAATCAGCTCAAAGAAGTTGAGCGTAAATTTTTAGTCAATCTTGATAAGATACCATCAGATATTGACTCATATGATCATATCGACATCAGTCAGGGCTATCTCGCGCACAGCAGCGATGGATCGGAGACACGCGTCCGGCGTTTTGGCGATGGGCAACGTTTTGAGCTCACAGTAAAATCGGGTGGTACTGTCGTGCGAGATGAGCAAAATATCATTATTAATGAAGCAACCTTTGCTTCGCTATGGCCACTCACCAAGGGCAAGCGCATCGAGAAAACACGCTACTATGTACCCTACACCGACCCTGATAGTAACGAGCATACAATCGAACTTGATGTCTACCACGGCAACCTTGAGGGGAAGCTCATCACTGCTGAAGTTGAGTTTCGTGGCCGCGAGACCGAGGCGACACTACGTGCTGAAACATTCTGCCCTCCCGAGTGGTGCAGCACAGATATTAGTTATGATCAACGCTACAAAAATAACGCACTAGCGAGCCAGCAACACGGCATGCTAGAGCTCAGTCAGGTGAGTATGTAATCTTGCCACGGAGCGGTACTACTGGCCATTACCGGCCGTCGCTCGCACGCAGCCAATCGCCTTCCCCTCGCTCATCCAGCGCTGCTCGTAGGCAGTGAGCGTCTTGTATTCATCGGGTAGCGACGACTCGTGGAGATCGAACGATAATTCGCGAATTGACCACTGACAGGCAACGAGCTGCTCCAGGCTCCAGCAAAAGAAATCACGATCGTCATGCTTGAGTAAAAGCGAGCCACCAGGCCGCAACAGCTGCTCGTACTGGCGCAAGAATGTTGGGTGGGTAAGACGCCGGCCAGCGCTACGCCGCTTGGGGAATGGATCAGGAAAAGTCACCCACAACTGCTTGAGCGAGTGAGCAGCAAAGAGCTCGCCAATCTGATCGGCCCGAGCCCGCACAAACAGCACATTAGTGATGCCACGCTCGAGCGCCGTGTATGCACCTTTTTGCAAGCGATCGCCCTTAACATCCAGTGCTACAAACACCTCATCCGGGTGCCGCGCCGCCAGCTCCACACTAAACATCCCGGTGCCAGCGCCAACCTCGAGCACTGTCGCACTCTGCCGCACCTCTGGCGTTGCCTGGCACCATTCGTCGTACTCGTAGCAGTTGATGGCGTTATGGAACTTAGCAAAGCGATATTTCTTGCGCTTGCGAGTGATGATAAATTGCTGAGGGTCAAGATACGTCATGAGTCTATTATACCTGAATCACATAGCCTCTTTCGTGAGCGACCCCACGCTCCACATTATTTGGGTGAGGTATGAGAACTCACTATTGGTCTAGCATGTTTTCACTTGCGTAATGAGAACCGCTCTAAAAATGTTGTAATAATTATATCACTGAGTAAGCTTCCACATTTTTCTCAGGTTATTATGCCCTACCTGAGTCGTTCCACCACCCCATCAGATAGCACTCGTACTAAGCGTGACGGTGGCGTATCAGTCGGTACAGTGCCACCATCATAATAGTAATCGACACCATCACCAAAGTACACACGAGCTTCGGCAATAGTGCGGGCGGGCGGCTGCCCCTCGAGGTTGGCGCTGGGAGCGATCAACGGGCCAGTCTGGCGCAAGACCGCCTGGAGCCACGGCAGCTGCGGCTGGCGATAGGCCAGCATATCATTAGCGCGGCGTAACCACCGCGGAGCATGGGGCGAATCGAGCAAGATACTCGTGGGCTGAGAGGTATTAAGCGACGGTAAGGTGGGTACACCGGCATAGGTTTGGCTGGCATCAGCCACGAGGATGATGGATGATTTATTACTATCACGCTGCTTAAGGCGATATACTCGCGCTACTGCCGCTTCGTCATCTGCCCGGGCAACAATGCCATACAGCGTATCAGTCCGGAGTACTGCCACACCACCACGCTGCAAAGTAAGCACAAGCTGGTTTAATTCATCATTCACATCTGTTATACTACCATATTATGAAGCCAATTACCTCACCTGAGATCACTGCACTAGAGATTATTATCATTATTATCGTGGCGATTGCACTGTATTGGGTGGGACCACGCGTGGTGATGTGGCTGACGCGGCATGCCTTCGTTACCACATATCAGCGTACACTGCCTAAGAAGGATCTCGAGAAACGGCATAAGACGCTGGGCGGGCTCTTTGCTAATGTGTGGCGCATCATTGTGGTGGTGATTGCGGGCTATGCTATCTTCACTCATTTTTTCAATGACGCAGCTCTTGCGCCGCTGTTTGCGAGCGCAGGGATTATTGGTGTCGCCTTCGGGTTTGGTGCGCAGTCACTCGTTAAGGATTTTCTCTCAGGCGTATTTATTATTAGCGAAAACCAGTATCGGGTAGGAGATATTATCGAGATCGATGGCTTTGGCGGCACGGTTGAGCGGATCGGCGTGCGCTCCACAGTGATTCGTGATGTCGAGGGCAACGTCCACTTCTTCCCTAATGGTGTCGTGCAGCACGTCATCAACAAGACGATGGGCTATAGCAAAGTATACTTCACCATTACCGTTGCGCCTGATACCAACATTAGTACCGCCAGCGATATCATCAATCGGATTGGTGAGGAAATTTCTGGCGAGGAAAAATGGCAGCGCAAAGTGATCGAGCCACCACATTTCGACATTCTTGGCGACTTCAATGCGTCGTCGATTAGCCTTGTCGTCTCTGGCAAGACCCAACCATCCGACCAGTGGGCCCTCACAGCCGAGATGCGGCGACGGATCCTGCGTGAGTTTGAAAAAGAGCACATCGAGCTCGGTGCAGCCTCGCCAGGCAAGCACAAGTAACCTCTATTGCGTATGCATTGCTCCCGCCACAACAAAAATTCATTCTACGTAACGGATATCCTGCTGAGCTAGTATGCTTTAATGAAGCCCTGATCTCAAGGTGTATGACCTCTGTTAAGACGTATCGCGTATTTACCAGTATAGTATAATACACTCATGAATCAGCAATTTCCTTCTTATCCTTATCAATCACAGCCGACAGCTCCACCTCAGGCTCAGCCTGTGCCGCCAGCTCCATATTATCCACAGCAGCCAGCGCAATCACAGCCACAGCAGCCACCGGCATGGCCAGCCCAACAGCCCGAGCCTGCACCAGCTCAGATATCACAACCGGCAACTCCAACGCCCCCAAGTAACCCTGCGCAACCAGCCCAGCAATTACCCGTTCAGCAGCCCGCACCCCTTGTTGTCCAGCCAGCAGCCCAGCCGGCACCGGCAGCGATGGATGCCAATTACAGTAGCGTTTTCGACGGTACACCACTGGTTATGGCGACGCCCGTCTCGCACTATCACAACCGCACCGTCTTTAGCCAAGTGCCCTGCATTCTCGAATGGACGACGGGCCAATCGTATCCGCGCCATCGACTTCGACCCCAAAACAAACCAAATGGTCGGCGTGGTGCTCGATATCGATCCACAGCAGATCACCAAAGCAGCTGTCGAGGCAAGCTTTATCATCATATGGGTCAATGGCCAGCGCATCCAGTTCGACTTTGCTGGAGCACATGCCCAGCTGCTGACTGGCCTTGGCGCTGCAGTATCGCCAGGTATTGGTGGTGTTCTCTATGGGCACAATGTTGAGCGTGCACTCGACAACGACTACGACTGGTGGTGGGCTGCCATTCAAGCCTACGCACCCTATGCTAAAATTATTGACGGCTTCAAGCGCGACGCGATGATTATCAACAATGGCGTCAACATTGGCGTCATCATGGCTTTTGTGACACCAATCATAGTAGTACTTATCGCCTTTATTATGGCATTATTATCATAAAACCAGATGACTCCAGCAAGCTGATTGACGTATTTTCTAATAAACAACAGCGCCCAAGACACCATATAATAGATACAGCAAATGCAGACATACTCCTGCATTGTTACTTCTATAGGAAGTCTACAACCAAAAATATATACCGTAAAACATATTCGTACTTGCCGATCTCAAGTTATATAGTATAATACTTCCATGAATCAGCAGCCCACGACACCTGTATACCCGCAAACCACCTTATACTACCCACCAACACCAACTATGCAACCCGCACCACCAATTGGCCGGACTCCTGTTGCAGCAAACCCTCTCCCTCAGCCCATTATGCAGCCAATGCAGTTACCTACTGCCCAATCATTGCAACCTACTATTGAGGCTAGTTATAGCAGCGTCTTTGATGGCACACCACTCATTGCAGCAACATTTGTCTGGTATAGCACTGGTTATTTCAATGAGACACCCTGTGTTCTCGAATGGACGAACACCAACCGTATCCGTGCTATTGATGTAGATGCTTCGATGGGTCAATCAATCGGTGTTATCTTTGACATCGACCCACAGCAGATTACCAAAGCAAGAACTGAGTCAAGCTTTATTATTATCTGGGTCAACGGTCAACGCAACCAATTTAACTTTGCTGGAGCAAACACGCGATTACTCAATGCCCTGAGCGCCGGTGTGTCACCTGGTATGGGAATCCTTTATTATTCCCATACCGTTCAAGATGCTCTCAATAACCACTACAACTGGTGGTGGTGGAATATTCAGACATACGCACCATCTGCCAAATTCGTTGATGGTGACGACCAAGGACTCAAGATTGGTGTTGCTATTGGTCTTGCAATACCTTTCATGGCTTTTGTTCTTGCAGTTATTGTAGTTATTATACAGATGGCATCACACCACCCTTAAAGGACTCCCGGGTTTTGTGCTGAGCTTGAAGGTGCTAACGCAAAATCTGCGTAAGATAGTGGCCAACCGGAGCGACACAAGAATTTAATTCAATCTAGGCAAACTATTTGACCAATCTCCTCTGATGCGTCATAATGGGGAGCTATGAAGCGCACTTTTCTTGCTGTTGTTATAGTTGCTACTGCTGCACTTGGCTCTCCGGCCTATGCCGAGCCTGCTGCACCACTCAGCAACGATCAACTCACTCAAATAAAACAAAACTGCGTCCGCGTCAAGTCTACCCTGCGACGCATCCATGCCAACGACGGGCTCGTCCGGGTCAACCAAGGGCAGCAGTATGAGGTGATTGCCACCCGTCTGATGGCACCACTCAACAGCCGCATCGCTCTCAACCGACTCGATGGTGTGGAGCTTGCCAAGACAACGGTAGAATACAATACTCAGCTTGCCGCCTTCCGCAGCGAATACCGCCAATACGAGGAGAAGTTATCTGAGCTGCTACGTATCGACTGCACCGACCAACCAGTCGAGTTCTACTACCGCATCAAGCCCGTGCGTGAGCACCGCAAACGAGTGGCCGATGTCGCCTTGCGGCTCAACCAGCTACTGAGCCAATATGGCTCACAGTTCGACGTATTTTATAGCAAGCAATTCCCTGCCAAGAAGGAGGTGCCGAGTGCCCAGCAGCCAGCCCAACCAGCCCAATAAACTCGACTTCGAGCACCAGCTGAGCACCATGCGCGAGCACCGTTTTTTGGTGATGATCTGTGGGGTGATCGCTATTGCGGGCGTCATGGTGTGGATCGCTATGGATATGTACAACACCAGTGGCGCGGCGCAGGTTGATCTCAGTCGGCCTGGCTTCCAGGAGGTGCGCAAGCAAGCCGCTCGCGATGCTGAGCCCGAGACATACAAAACTGAGGGTAGCGTTACTAAGCAATCGCTCGACGAGTTCAAAAAGATGTACCAACAGCGCCGCAGCAAGATCGCCGATGGCACCTTTGACCCAAACGTCCTGAGTGATGAATCACTCCAGCTCTTCTCCACCAATAGCGACACCGAGAATCAGCAACAAACACAAGCGCCAGCTGAGCAGCAATAGTACCTCACGCTGGTAGCACACCTAAAACTCGCTTCAGTAACAAGCGAGTTTTAGCTTTCTACTAATCTGCTTCTACCTCTGTAGAACGGCTGAATATTTTAGAGGGAATGCTCAGCGTTATTTATATTTACAAAAGAGAATGAGAAGTAGGATCTTAAGCTGCAGATAGCTAGAACTACACAGCGTAAGCCAACATAATTTGACATTGTTACCCCTTTCGTGATATAAGATAGTTAATATGACTCGCTCAAAATCTGAGGCTGTACCAGACGGCTCAGTCAAAAAAACACCACAACATCTCTCGCGCCGTGAGGCGTTGGCAGCAGCTTGCCTCGGAGCACTGAGTGCTCTACTCAGCGGCGACGCCCCTCAGCCTTCTGCAGAGCAGTGTCAAGACCACGAGAAAGATTCATTCCAGCCGGTTGTTGTCCGGCTTGGTGTTGTGGCGCTCAACGCCGCTGGCTTCGAACCTGGCAAGAGTAACGAAGAGATATTCGAAGAAGTGCATGTCCATACCAGCCGCATTACCCATACAACTCGTGGTGCGTATGAGTTCCACATTACCGAGTTTGCAAGCAACGTTGCGCCAGATAGCACCCGCACCAAAGAAGATGGCACGACCGAATACTATTACTCCAACGACCAAATCAAAAAAATCGCCGAAGAATACCGCGAGCAGCTAGACGTGCAGGATGGTGAGCATTCACTCATGCTGATGGCCGTTAACACAGCAGGTGTGGAAAATGATGTACTCGGCCTCGCCTTCCAGAGCACAGACGAAGATAAGGCCAAGGGCGGCAACGGCCCGATGGTGCTCGTGCTGAGCAACAAGACTGGTGGCAATGTCTATAGCCATGAGATTGGGCACGTACTCTCGAGAGATGAGAAAAACGGCGACCCCAGCAAAGAAAAGCAGTTCGGCAAAGGTATGGGACACGAGATGGTGATGGACTGCCTCATTACTGATGCCGAGGGCAATATAACGCAGTATTGTGCTGTCGATACCATCCAGCAGCTGCTTGCTATGGGCTGTGGCCTCAGCAAGCGCGATAAGTCGGACGCCGTGAATGAATACGCTTCCCCGGTCACTGTTATGGGTAATTCTATGGTCTACACAGATTCAGACACAAAAGTCAGCCAAGTGACGAATGAAGTCACCGCAACAGAGGAGCGCAAACCAATCTACTCGCCCGCCGAGCTTGCCTTCCTCGATGGGCGCCACCAGGTTGAATACACTACGTCGACCGATGGACGCTACCCACTCTCGTACGACTTTCGCAAGCGCTTTGCCCTGGCCTACTCGCTACCAAATGACCACGCACTCAAGACGATCCTTCCCAAGGCCGATACGCTGGTCTTTGCGCCGATCATCGAGTATATCGATAAAGACACGCCATTTGACTCGACCAATCTAGATGCAGTGCAGCGCCGCATTGGTGTCTTTGCCACGTGGGACAATGGCCGTGGTACGGCGCTGCTAGATGTGAGCCTATTTAACAAAATCGACTACAGCGGCGAGAAAGAGAACGTCATTTATGCCGACGAACAACTCGGCATCGTCGCTGTCTCGGGCTACGACAAGAAGACCAAGAGCGAGTATGTACGGATCGTTAGCCTCAGCTCGCAAGAAGGTATCACTCTGCTAGATGAGGCGCGGACGCGCACTGCCGAGCGCAATCAGCTTCTCCTCAAGCCTAAGCAACCAAACGAGTGAGCAGCTGGACCCTAGCGGTTTCCTATCTCATCTCTTGCTAAATTCTTTTTCTGTGTATTTATTACGCTGGATATATTTTTTAACTATTCATTCAATTGCACTGATGATTTTCGCACTCATTCCAAGGGAGCTACCTTCAGCACTCACCAATTTTATAGCACGAAGAATCTATAGTACGGGAGGCTGTAACACCAAAGCATTCACCTGCCCATAGCACAATTTTTTGCATTTGCACCACACTATGCTATACTAGCCAAGTTATGAATATGAAACCTGTCCTCAAACGTTATATTTCTGAATTTGTCTATGGTGCGGTCGATGGCACCGTCACGACCTTTGCTGTAGTAGCAGCCAGTGCTGGCGCGGGCATCTCGAGTGCAATTATCTTGGTGCTAGGCGCAGCTAACCTCATTGCCGATGGCTTCTCGATGGGTGCGAGCGCCTACCTCGCGGCCAGTGCTGAGCACGATGAGTCGGCGCGGAGTACAAGCAAACGCGCCTCGCCAAAAATCATCGGCCTCATGACCTTCGCTGCCTTTGTCGTTGTTGGTAGTGTGCCTGTCATCCCCTATCTTGCCCATGTCCTGGCACGCGGCTCAAGCGCGGCTCATCCTCTGCTGTTTTATATCAGCTCGGGAGCTACGGCGCTCACCTTTGTGGCAATTGGCTATATCAAAGGCAAGGTTGGTGGTGAGAATCCACTCATTGCCGCCCTGCAGACTCTTGCGCTCGGTGCGATCGCCGCTGCCCTGGCCTATGGCGCCGGAACAGTGCTCGCTGGGTGGCTTGGCGTGCAGCTGTAGAAGTCGCACACAATTCTAATGATTCTACCTCTGTTATTTATCTTTCTTCTATAACTTGCTAAGTTTTATGGATATGAATATATTTAGTGAATGTTCATCATCGTTTATGGCATAGTCATTAAACCATAATGACTGGTTTCGTCACACCCTAGAAATAAGCTTGGCATCTCTGCTCATTTTGCCGGACCATTCTTTGGTAGCTGGTCGATCAGCTCCAGTAGCTTCTCCCAATCAGCTCGCCGGGTGTGGTCAATATCGACATCTACTGCATGGTCGCGAATCGCCCAGAGGAGCGGCTCCGTTTCTGGCGTGATCCATGGCTGCATCTCGAGCGGATAGGCCAACTGGTCAGACATAAGCACCCCATCGCCATAGTCACTCACCAGCGTGTCGATTGTATACTCTCGGCGAAGCATCCGCGCCCACGTGTGACATAGCGCGATAGCCTCTGCTCGCGTGAGGACTAACTCACTCATATCAACCCATCCTTCCGTAGTCCATCCAGCGCAGCAGCAAAACGCGGGTCGCCGTGCAGCTCCTGGGTAATGGCGCTCAGTGGTTGCCCCTGCGCCATGCGCCGCACAATTTCGCCCCGCATTTGGCGCAGGCTGCCAGCAAAGCGCGACTGCCGCGTGTAGTGCCGGCTGGTGCCAAGCTGACCCTTACCTGCCGCCTTCAGCTCAGCGCCGTAGTCCATTAGTGCCCAGAACCATTGACGTGGGCGAGCTGTATCCATCGTCTGCGTCACCAGCGCCAGCACATCCTTATCCTTCACACCTTCTTGCCCAGCAAAAAAGTGATTAAAATACACTGTGCGGATATTGGTCTCTACAAAGGCGGTCGGGGTTTGATGCACGTAATTCATGATGGCCCCAGCGGTATTGGCACCAACACCAGGCAGCGCCACAAGGTCGGCCTGTGTGGCGGTGGGCGCACCAGCAGCAATCGCTTGCGCCGCGCTGTGGAGGTACTTGGCCCGGCGATTATACCCCAAGCCCTGCCATGCCTGCAGCACCGCTGGTAGCTGGGCCGCCGCCAGGGCCTCGATAGTTGGGAATCGGGTAGTAAACTCGGCAAACTTAGGTAGCACCCGCGCTACCTGCGTCTGCTGCAGCATCAGCTCGCTCACCAGCACATAGTACAGCGTTGGCTGGCTGCGCCACGGCATAGGGCGGTAGAGCTGCTTGGCTTTGTGCCATATCATGGCCTGGAATTGTGCTGTGTCCATAAGTATAGTATACTAGAAGGATGAAACTATCTCGACTTATTCTCACAATCGCTATTGTCATTATTGCCGCGTGGCTACTTGGTGTTGTACTAAAGCTAGCCGCATGGGTTATCAACGGACTGCTCTCGCTCGCAGCAATCGTCGTCATTATCTGGCTCATTATGATGTTTATCGAGAGTCGCAAGCAGCAGAAATAATTTTCTAAGCTGCGCCGCTCTGTTTATATTAGCTTATCGTGACAACTGAGCCAAGGACAGCTGGCATTGTTCGTTTTGTAAAATATCCCCTTCTTCGTCTTCGCTATGCTCTTGTGCGAGGCAATACAGTATGTAAGAGCTATGTGTCATTTTCCTTTAGTCCTATGCAAAAGGTTAGGTTCTATTCGCCTCCGCAGATGTTTTCTTGCGAAGTAGAAGTAAGTCACATGAAACACCAGCCCAGCAATACACAATGCATCACTTAGCTATAAGCACACTCTACCTCTGTTACTGTGTTTTCACTCGTCGACCGTACCTGGCTCATGCGCTATACTAAGAACAATGGATGACGAACTATATCTTGATGAAGTCGTGGAGGTAGTGGCGATTTTTCGGCGTGGGTATCAGCCATGCCAGCCAGTCAAATTTCGGCGTAGTAATGGCCAGGAAGTGACGATCAGGCGAATCGGCCTGGGTTTCGAGCATCAGCGCGGTGCACGTACGGTGCATATCTTCGATGTGACAGATGAGCAGGCTGATTACCGCCTGGAGTTTGATAGTATCACGCTGGTATGGCGGCTCACCCGCGAGGCTGATCATGTCTCGTAGCGACATCAATCCCGCCTCACCACTGATGATGCATATTGATCTCAATAGCTGCTTTGCCACAATCGAGCAGCAATCTCGGCCGTTGCTCCGCCACCGGCCAGTTGTCATCGTTAATCGGCGCAACCAACACGCGACTATCGTCACCGCAAGCTACGAAGCCAAAGCGCGTGGTGTGCATACCGGCATGCGCCTACCAGCAGCGCGGCTTCTCTGCCCCAATATCGTCCCGCTAGAAAGCGATCCACCAAAGTATCGCTATGTCTACCACCGACTTGCAACTATCCTCAGCGACTACTCGCCCAAGGCCACCATGAAAAGCATTGATGAAGGGGTAATCGACCTCAGCCAAAGTCCACCCAACATCCGGGCACGCGGCGCGCTGGCAATCGGCCAGGAGATCAAGCAGCGCCTCCGTAGCGAGGTTGGCGACTACATGCGCTGCAATGTTGGCATTGGCACCAACCGCTGGCTAGCTAAGATTGCTGCCGGCATCAATAAACCCGATGGCCTGACTTGCATCACTGCAGACAATCTCCACGCAGTACTCGCTACACTATCGCTCGAAGACCTCACTGGTATTGCCGCTGGCTACAGCAAGCGCCTCCACCAGGTTGGTATCCAGACACCACTGGACTTTCTGGCCGCAAGCGAAGCAACGCTCGAGCACATGGTGTTTCATGGCAAGCCAGGGCGCGACTGGTACAAGCGGCTGCGCGGTTGGGAGGTAGATAGTGATGAGCGCCCACTCAAGACAGTCGGGCGGCAGTTCGTCCTTGATCAGCCAAACCTCAATTACGATCAAGTCTTGCGCCGCTTCCACGTCCTGTGCGAAGACATCGCGGCTGCGCTCCGGCAGCAATACGTGCGCGCCCGTGGTGTGCGCCTCTATGTCAAAAGTTACCAAACAGGCCGCTGGCACAACCACGAGCGCCGCGAGCATCCACTATGTGATGGCACCACGCTTTTTCATATCGTCAAGCGACTCACCCGGTCGATGCCACTGCCCGCCTATGAGATTGGCATGTCGTGTTATCTTCTCACAAGCGAGACAGACGCACAGCTCGCACTCTTCGACGACCTATCAGCACGCCACGCTCTCACTGCCGCGATCGATGAGATTAACCAATTCTATGGCCCGCACACCGTCCAGCCAGCCGATACTCTCGGTATTGCTGCGCAGATGAAGCGCAAAATACCGTTTGGTAGCGTGCGGTATTTATGAGCACTCATCGTGCACTATTGCCATCAGCTCATCGTGCACGACACCATTAGACACAAGTGCACCACAAAACGGCCGCGTATAATCAAGCGGCTGGCCCGATACATTCGTCATCTTACCACCAGCCTCCTCAACAATAACGTGCACCGCTGCCATATCATACGCATTCACCTTCTCGGCATAATACCCAACGAAGCGCCCCTCAGCCACGCGAACACTCTTGGCCACTGCACCACTAATGCTTGCTGTGCTCACCTTGCGTTCGATCAGCTTATCATAATATTCATGGCGGCGGATATTTGCATAGCTACACGACGCCGCAAAGATCCCCTCTGTAAGCGTCTGGTGATTCACCTGCAGCCGCGTACCGTTGCAAAAGGCGCCCTGCCCACGCACCGCCCAGTAGAGCCGATCCGTCATTGGTTCATAGCCAACGCCAACGGTTGGCACACCATCAATCACCAGTGCGAGCGAAAACATCGCTGTGGGCACACCCCAAGTAAAGGCCTTCGTGCCGTCGACCGGGTCGCACAGCCACTTCCGCCCAAGGCCATAGCCTGCCGTGCTCTCCTCTTCGCCAATGACGCCATCGTCTGGGAAGGTCTCGTGGAGGCGTTGGATCACCAGTGAGTTAATTGTTATATCGGCAATTGTCACTGGCGTGCCATCTGCCTTGGTCTGGCGCTGCTGGTCGCCATCAAAATAGCGGCGCATAATATCGCCCGCCTCGCGAGCAATCCGCTGCGCGGTATGAAGTTCTTGTTCGTACATGCTCATCAGTATATACCGTTGACTCTTGTGAGTGCAATACTGAGACGCTCCCATTACCATAGCTGGAAGGATATCGGCCATGCTATCTCTATCCGCAAAACCAAAATATACAGTGAAAAAGTAATCACTCTCCCCTTGTCATTACTATACACTCGGTGTATAGTAGATAATATCACTAGTATTATTTTAACCGAATGAGGATAAAGCAATGACAAAAAAGCTTCTGAAAATTCTGGGTATCATCATAGCAATACTCTTCGTGTGCTTTGTGTTGCTTGTGCTTTATATGAATTACCTCAACCAAAGCATCACCGGCGATGACGGCGTGGCGAAGGATTACGCTGCGAAGCTGAGCCCCAGTGGCACGCTAGAGCAGCGTTATACTAAGCCTGGCCCCTACCACGTTGCGCACCACACTCATCGCAGCGATAGCACAGCCATCAAAGAATATCATATCTATGCCCCGCAACGCACCGCTCCGGGCCAAACCTTCCCCCTTGTGCTGATGGTCAATGGCACCGCCACCTACGCGTCTACTTATGCGCCAATCTTCGAGCATTTGGCCAGCTGGGGTTTTGTTGTCATTGGCAATGAGGATGGCTGGACAGGCACAGGCGCAACAACGTCGGCCATGCTTGATACCGCGCTAGAGCTCAATGCTGCCGAGAACAGCCCCATCAAAGGCTTCGTCAATACAAGCAAAATCGGCATCGCCGGGCATTCCCAAGGCGGAGCCGGTGCTATCAATGCCGCCACAAAATACGGCAATAGTAACCGCTATACCTCCCTCTACACCGCTAGCGCAGTTGGCCATGGCACCGCAAACGACAACAACTGGCACTACGACACCAGCAAGCTCAAGACAGCCACCTACATGATGGCTGGGACTGGCCCAAGCGACAACCTCGCCATTAGCCCACTGAGCGACCTGCAGCAGAACTTCCGTGCCCTGAGTACAGATAAACCCAGCGTCATCGCGCGGCGCAAGACCGTTGGTCACAAAGACGTGCTGGAATATGGCGATGCCTACATGACCGCCTGGTTCCTCTGGACTCTGAGCGACAATACCGAAGCAAAAGCGGTCTTCGCTGGTGACAACGCCGAACTCCGGCACAATAGCGACTGGCAGGATGTCGAGACAAAGCACATACAATAAAGCTAAAGCTCACGCTACGCTAGCCAAGAAACGGCTAGCGTAGCTCCATCGGCTATCGCTCTATTGCGTCGCACACTGCTGCCACATACCGCGGGTCATCCACCGCGTGCCCAGCGCCTTTTACCACTGTGCCATGGACGGCGGGAATGTGCTGCATAGCAGTATCAAAGACAAGTTTCATCTCTGGCCACTTAATAAACTCCTCGGAGCCAACGAAAATCTGCACAGGGCACGTAATACGCTGCGCAGCCGCTACCAAGCTCACCTGCTTGGCATATTCGAGCCGCCGCTTACCGATCACGCGCCAATCGCGCTTAGACCAATACTCTGCACACTCTGCAAATGACGGCGACAGCGAGAAGAGCCACAGCTCACTTGGTGCTTGCTCGCACGCCGCTAAGAACGCAATGCACGCCCCAAATGAGAAGCCAGCCAGGATGGTCTTGGCTGGATCATACTGCCGATACCGCTCATGTAGCGTCTGCAACCACTGTTTTTGCATAGTGCGATGCCATTGAATTGGTACAAATTCCACCGCGTAGCCCATTGCTCGCCAGCGGTTCATCAGTGTATCGTAATCACGGTCGGCGCGCCCTTCTTGGAAGCCCGGTACAAAGAGAATTGTCTTGTTCATACAGCTATGATGTCACATTTCTTACCATAGCACAATGGTTTCCTAGCTTGCTTTCAGAACCATCTCCCTCCTGCCTACTATTCTGTCTGTGAAATATCAGAAATTGCTACTACGCCATAGTTATGCTTTTCAGCTCCCGCACTAGGAAGCGATTTTTGAGCGTACATATGTATCTTTACTATAGTGAGCCCTATAGTTACTGACACCAGTCAAATATTCTTAACCAATACCACGCGGCAAGAAGCAACCTACCGCTTCACCCTCTTCTTCGCTATACTAGATGTATGACAACACTAACGAAATTTGCCCACTCTTGCTTTACTCTTACAATCAACGGCCAAAGCTTGGTCGTCGACCCAGGTGTATACACCGACGACTTTGCTATGCCGCAGCAGGTAGCGGCAGTTCTCATTACCCATGCGCATCCCGACCACTGTAGCCCTGCGCTCATCAAGCGTATTATGCAAGCATTTCCTAAAGCAGAGATTATAAGTGTTGATGATATTATTGTAGATAGTACAACGATATCTCTACCAGAAGGCACGCTCTCTGTCCGCCATGCAATAGCCGCGATGTCTGGTGATACATACCAGATTGGGCCATTCACGCTTGAGTTCTTTGGCGGTGAGCATGCCGTGGTGAGCCCACATATCCCGCGCCTCCACAACCTTGCCGCGCTGATCAACAATCGCATCTACTACCCTGGCGATTCCTTCGCTTTGCCTCAGCGCCCCATCGACGTCCTCGCTCTGCCAGTGGCCGCACCATGGCTCAAGTTCTCCGAGGCACGCAGCTTCTTGCAGGCCGTCGCCCCGCGCCTCGCCTTCCCTGTTCATGACGCTATCTTGAGCGACGCTGGCAAGGGATTGATTGATACACTGTGCACAGCAGCGGCGGCCGAGGTTGGGGTGAAGTATCAGCGGATAGAAACGATAGAGCTATCGTAACTAGCTATCCCACAGCTCCCGTAATCACACACGCGCTTATGCTTTTGGTAATTTTGCACTATTTTGCAGCACCCGATCGCTCCACTCCTGCCAGCGGCCGAAGCTGCTCTGCTTGGATAGATCCAAGAACTCGCCAGTGCTCCACTCCACCAGCCGCATGCCAAGCTGTTGGATGAGATACGCAAATACCTCCGTTGGTTCCCTACTACCCCTGACGCGCAGCCCTATGGTGATGAGTTGCTCCCTATGTTTACTCAGGCTAAATTCGATCAGCCACTCTTTCTTCTCCATAACAAGCCACGACGGGTCGCGCGTGTCTAACTGCGCATCGCATGCTTTGGCAGCCTTTTCAAGCTCGGCAATCATCTGCTGGCGCTCGAGCGGCACGCAGTCTTCTTCCGTCAGGTCACCAACCGACTGGACATGACGTTTTGTTTTGATTGCGGTGAGATCCCAACTCATAGGGGTATTGCCTCCTTAGTGTGCTTTGGGTTGGTGCGCAGCAGATTCGTAGCGATAGCGAGCCATCGTTCGTTTGTTTACAACCCCAACTCCTTCAGCTGCCCGGGTTCTACCTGCGCGGGTGAGTCCATCATGACGTCGACGCCGCTGCCGTTTTTAGGGAAGGCGAGGGTTTCGCGGACGTTATGCTCGCCGGTTAGCTCCATCAGGATGCGGTCAATGCCAAAGGCGCAGCCCGCGTGTGGCGGCGCGCCGTAGGTAAAGGCCCGCAGCATGGCGCCAAACTTCTCTTCCACATACTGCCGGCTATAGCCAAGCAGCCCGAATACTTCATACAGCACAGCCGGGTTATGGTTGCGCACACCGCCGCTGCAGATTTCGTAGCCGTTCATTACCATATCGAACTGGTCGGCCAGAATAGCTAGCTTCTCGTCATCGGTCTGGGCGGCTTGCAGCGTGCTGAGCCCACCCTTTGGCATACTAAAGGGATTGTGGCCAAAGTCGAGCTTGCGGGCGTGCTCGTCCCACTCGTAGAATGGGAAATCGATAATCCAGGCTAGCGCCACCGCCTGCGGATCCTTCAGCCCAAAGTGCTCGGAAAACTCACTACGCAGCCGCCCCAGCACGGCATTGACCACGGGGCGCCTATCAGCCCCGAAGAAGACTGCGTCGCCGTCCTTGGCCCCCGTTTTGGCTTGGATGGCGGCCAGCTCATCCTCACTCAAAAACTTAGCAATTGGGCTCTTGGCCGCACCATCTTGGTAGGTAATGTAGGCCAGGCCGCCTGCACCCTCGGCTTTGGCGATGTGGGTAAAGCCATCGATCTGCTTGCGGCTGAGCGACGCACCGTTTGTGACGCAGATTGCCTTGATACACTCCGCGTTTTTGAACACGCCAAATTCGGTGTCGGCAAACACATCCGTTAGCTCAACCAGCTCCATGCCAAAGCGCAGGTCTGGCTTGTCGCTACCATAGGTTTCCATGGCGGTTTGGTACGGGATGCGCGGGATGGGTTGGCCATCACCGGCCGGCAGATCACTCAGATCCAGCAGCGTCTTGCCAGCAAAGTCCGTCACCAGCTGCTGCATCAGTGGTTCCATCATCTGGCGGACTTGCTCGCCATCCTCCACAAAGCTCATCTCTAGATCCAGCTGGTAAAACTCGCCATACAGGCGGTCGGCACGCGGGTCTTCGTCACGGAAGCACGCAGCCAGCTGGTAGTAGCGCGGCACGCCACCGACCATCAGCAGCTGCTTAAACTGCTGCGGTGCTTGTGGCAGGGCGTAGAATTTGCCCTCTTGCAAGCGGCTGGGGATGAGGAAGTCGCGTGCACCCTCGGGGCTGGAATTTGCAAGGATTGGCGTTTGGATTTCGATAAAATCGCGCTCATCCATATACTGGCGCATGCGGCGGTACATATCGGCGCGGCGGCGCAGCATTGTTTGCAGCTTGGGGCGGCGCAGGTCCAGGTAGCGGTAGGCAAAGCGCAGGTCTTCACTGGCTTGATTGGTCTCGCTAAAGGGCTGGATGGGCAGCGTCTCGGCTTTGTTCAGCACCTCTAGCCCACTTACGGCTAGCTCGATGCTGCCGCTGGCAATATTGGGGTTGGCCAGGCCCTCGCCACGCTGGCGCACCTCGCCGCGGGCTCGCAGAACGTACTCGTCGCGGGCATGCTCTGCCAGGGCAAAGGCGGCGGTTTGCTCAGGGCTAACGACCAGCTGCACCAGGCCAGTGTGGTCGCGCAGGTCGATGAAAATCAGGCCACCATGGTCGCGCCGTGCATGCACCCAGCCGGCCACAGTGATGGTTTGGCCGGTGTAATCCGGCGTTTGGTTGGCAAGTATTCGTTGTGTCATATCTGTTAGATTATACCACAATTTCAGGCATCATTCTGCCCACCCATAGGGAGGGCGCGTGGCTGCGTGGGCTCGGGCAAGGCCACTGGCTGGCTATATACCTCGTCATCATCCG
Organism: uncultured Candidatus Saccharibacteria bacterium; assembly: GCA_938045445.1. Classification (GTDB taxonomy): domain Bacteria; phylum Patescibacteriota; class Saccharimonadia; order Saccharimonadales; family Saccharimonadaceae; genus Saccharimonas. Next base: position 24,269 of record CALIMM010000014.1, on the reverse strand, counting down.
CCGTGGGAGCATGGCCAAGCAAGGCCTCGATGCAATCATCCAGTGTCACCATCCCCACCGTCTCACGATAGGTATTGACGACAATGAAGACCTGCTGACGCGTCTTAATAAACGCACCTAAGGCTTGCTCGAGCGACTGTGCCCCATCGATGTAGTACACATTTGGGTCCATCACCGTTTGCACCTGAGCCGACACCGCCTCCTTAAGCGACATAAAGTCGCGGGTGTGTAGTACGCCAATAATGTGGTCAATGTCGCCATCCACCACTGGGAAACGGCTATGCCCTGTGCGGTGCAACTCATCGAGCAACAGCGGCCCCACCATGGCGTCTTGCTCGACTGTCTTGATGGCTTGGCGCGGCACCATGACTGCCTCGACCGTCTTGCGCGCAAAGGTCAAACTCCCCAGCGCTTGCTCACGCTCGACTGGTGGCAAGACTGATGGCCGAGCATGACGTACCAGATGCTCAAGCTCAGCCCGCGACCCCAGGCGAAGATTCGTCTCTACTGGCGGCACAAACGAACGGACAATGCGCACCACTCGCGGGAACCGCCCAGCAAAGCTCACAAAGCTCGGCTCAACCGCATTATAAAAGCGCTGGGCAATCGCATGCACCCAACCAATCCGCCCCACGCCACCATAGAGCAGTGCCACCGCGAGCGCCACCAGCACACCGCCACCAAAGTCAAATGCACCAATGCTTGCCATTACCATCAGCACCAGCAATAGCGCCACCACGCAGCGCTGGAGCGAGACGAGATCATCGTAGACGGCAATGCGCCGCAACTGGTGGATCGCTGTGCGATTATTCTGCTGGCGACGGCGCTCAAGCTCGTATTGGCTCACCGGTGGTATATCGGGCCATGCACTGCCAGCCAGAATGAGGGCAATCACAAAGATAGCAAAGATGATGATCATGAGCATTTCCATGCCATCATTGTAGCGCACTCCCCTGATCGGCTCAATGCTTTAGCCGCGTGCAGCACCTCTGTCAGCTTGATTCGGTCTCTCGAGCACGATATAATATGCAAGAATAAGGAGGAATGTTTCGTTTATGACAAAAAAATCATGGCTGATCTTTGCAGTGCTTTGTCTCGCAATCTTAGGTGGGCTCGTGTGGCTGTCGCGCCAAGGTGAGTCGATCAATCTGTCGAGCGTTGATCCACTGCAAGAACAAAGCGCCAGTAGCCAAAATGGCGACATCGCCGACCATACCCACGGAAGCAAATCACCCAAGGTAACAATCATCGAATATGGAGACTTCCAGTGCCCTGGCTGTTCGCAGGCCTCGCCCGCCCTCAAAGCAGTCACTGAGAAATACAAGGACCACGTGCAGCTCATCTTCCGCAACAACCCTCTCTCGTCCATCCACCCCAACGCACTCGCAGCAGCAGCAGCAGCCGAATCAGCTGGCTTCCAAGGCAAATATTGGGAAATGCACGATAAGCTCTACACCGAACAAAATTCGTGGCAGTCACTCGATGGCACAGAACGTACCAACTACTTCGCCACCACTGCACAGGGGCTTGGCCTTGATGTCAACCGCTTCAAGACCGACCTCGCCGAGGCCGACCGCTCAGGTGCTCGGATCAAGAAAAAGATCGCCTTCGATAAATCGCTGGCTGGCGCTCAAAATGCCGCCAGCGCCACACCAGCTATTCTTGTCAATGGCAAGAATGTAACCAATCAATACGTCAAGGACGGCAAACTCACCACCTCAGGCAGCTCAGATGCGCGCCAAGTGTGGGCCGATGCCGACGCCTTTGGCAAGCTCGTCATCGAGCCAGCCCTCAAAGAAAAGGGCATCTCCTTACCACAATAATCCTTGCTCCAGTAAGCCAAAAACCACCTCATATCAGAGGTGGTTTTATTATTAGTATTAGGTATTCTTGGTCGTATCTTGCGTGGTTTGTTGGGTGGTACCTTGCTGGGTTTGCGTAGTGGTATTTGCTCCATTTGACGGTGCGCTTGGCTGGTTGCCGCTGCCCGCCGACTGCCCTGCTTGGCCTGGTGGCGACATATTCCCCTGGCTGGTTTGACTACCCATCATACCATGGCCACCAGGTCCACTTTGGCTCGATGTGCTGCGGCTATTGACCTGCATACCGCCAAGAAATCCGAGCGCCGCCGCCACGATCACACCGCCGATCACCGCTGCGATCAAACCAGGGTTAGCCGCACCTTTGACCTGCACTTGCGTGGACGATGGGGATGTTGGCGACGTACTACGCTTCTCCGTTGCAAAGCCATCTTCTATTTTCATACATACTCCTTTCGTTATTATGGTTCGAGTATAGGGAATGGGCGTTAAAAGAAGCTTAAAGTGAGATCTTGCAGAGCCGTCGCTAGCAACTAGTAATGGCCTGAGTAAGCCGTTTAACTCTGTCGAAGAATTTTTAGCTGATCTCAAAAAGTAATACAACCCATATACCCTACTGCCCCAGCCGCTCCAAGCCTAGTTTGATATGCATCCGCTCTTTATTTCTACAGAACGTTATCTACTGCGTACTCTGTTTACCAGCAAGGCGCAAGCTCACCGTAAAGGTCGTGCCACTACCAGGCGTACTGTCGACAGTAATTTTGCCGCCATGTTCGGTGATGATCTGCTGGGCAATCGCAAGCCCAAGGCCATAGCCCTGGCCTAGGCCACCAGTGCGAGCTTGGTCGGCTCGGTAGAAGCGCAGGAATATCCGACGCTGCGTGGCGGCGTCCATCCCGATGCCTTGGTCAATGATCTGCACCCTAGCCCAGCGATTGGTACTCTCGGCGGTGATGGTGATATGCTCCGGGCTTTACTTGATGGCATTGTCGAGCAAAATGGTAAGGAGCTGAACAAGACGCTGCTGATGAGCCCGCACCATCAAAGGTGGCGTGGTATCGTCAATGGCAATCGACTTCGCTTGGGCAGGTGCCACCACCAAGTTCATTGCTTCACTCACCACTGTTTGTAAAGCAACTGGCTGCAGCTGCACCGTCGAGTGGTCGTGCCGAAGCAAGCCAAGCATTGTATTGGCTAGCGTTTGCAGCCGCGTCGCATCGGTCACATTCGCTTCTATGACGGTGCGGGCCTCGGCCAAGGTGAGCTTGGGGTTGCGCAGCGCTACTTCGTTCGCAGTACGCAGCGCGGTCAGCGGCGTGCGCAGCTCATGACTGCATCACTAACGAACTGAGTCTGGGCGTGCATGTTGGCGCGGATCGGCCGCAGGGTGTGCTCCGCGAGGAGATAGCCCACCACACTGCCAATCACCAGTCGTCATCTTAACTGTAATAAGCCCTTTGTTCTTGAGGTGAGTGAGTTGCGCCATAAGCTTTGGGCGGCTCATGCGCAGGCTCTGCTCTAGGCCGATCACATCATCTTCGCTATGCTCGTTGATCTGCTGCAAAACAAGCGCTTCGTCTGTGGTGAGAGTTGGTTGCTGTGCCATTGTCGTATACTCCTGTTTATGGTTGTATCTTAGTATGCACGACATGGCTTAGGGCAGTCTTAAAAATTCTATTTTTTGCTCCATTACGCTGCACCTAGAGAATTAGAGGTGAAACATAACCGTATATTATAGCTTGCATACTGTATTTTCTACCTCTGTCCATTCCTCTTATGCTATACTAATCATATGAATCCGCTTGCGATGATTGCGTACCAGACCAAAGACTATCCACGCCTGCCTGATGGAAGGATCGACTACACTGGCCAGCCCATCTGCTTTGTCTTCAATTGCGTGGTATGCTATGGTGATGAAGTTTTACTGGCGCGGCGGAGCCAGCAAGAGGTTGAGCAGCCGCGTATGCTCAATGGTATCTCTGGCTTCATCGACCGAACCGATACGAGCATTACGGTACTGGCCGGGCAAGAATTGGCCGAGGAGCTAGGCATTGACCCGCGAGATACGACTATCGTGGTGTCGCAGCAGCCCCTGATGCAGATCGATGCAGCGCATAGCCGCCAGTGGTATGTGTATCCGGTGCTCGTTGAATGTGCGCAGCGCATAACACCTCGGCTTAATGCCGAAAATAGCGCAGCAGCGTGGTATCCACTCACCGAGATCGATGCTTTGCCGCTGCTACCGTTTTATCATGAAACACTTCGCGCTGGCCTGGCAATGCGCCACAAGTAAGGCTTTGCGTTAGTTGAGATAACAGAAATAATAGAGAGCCAGACCCAAAGACTGGCTCCTCATGGATGGTATAGCCAGCGTACTCTGCCTTGACGAGCAGCTCGGTATCAAAAACCAGCCAGTATCCTTAATACGAGGTAGAATCTTGCGTGCCGCATCGCGCCGAATCGCTTTGAAACCGCACTGAGCATCAACAAATTTTGTCTTCATCGTCCGGCGAATAATCCAGTTGTAGCAACGCGAGATAGTGTCGCGCTTGAAGCCGCGAGTTGTACGCGACTGCTTCATCAGGCGCGAGCCCGTCGCCACAGCTGCCTCACCCATAATCAGCGGGGTGATCATTGGGACGAAGCTGTCTAAATTGGTAGAGAGGTCGATATCCATATAGGCCAGAATGTCGGCCGAGCTCTGTAGCCACGCTTGCTTGAGAGCCCGGCCACGGCCTTTCTCGGCAAGCTGAATGAGCTGCACCTTGGGGTAGCGCAGCGCCAATTGGTGCGCCGCCTCTGCTGTGCCGTCCGTGCTGCCATTGTCGGCAATGATAATGCGCCAGCGATGAGACATATGTTGTGATAAATACGCGTGCAACGTGCTCACCGAGCGCGCAATAACATGCACCTCATTAAGCACTGGCAGCACAATATCGATACTGAGCGTCCGCGGATTAAGCGCACGCAGCACCGGCGCAGCAGGCGTCTCTACCACTGCGGCTGATTGGGTCATGGTTGCTGTTTTCATGTATGGTATTGTGCAGGAGGGAGATGAAAGCTAGCTTAAAGAGACTTCTGCTGAGGCGACGCGCTCGTATCGGCCCATTTATTATTTCTCGCTTCTTATTCTTCCTCTAGGAAATTATGAAGGCTAGTATTTTGCCTAAGCACCAATATTGAGAAAGTAGCCCAAACCATCTAACCTACCACCGAGTGAATGGCCAGTAAAGCTCTTGGCACCTACATGAGCACCGCCACCAACTTTCTTGATCGTCTCGGTATAGAAGGTGTGGGCATCGTGGAATTGGTTCAGCCCATCCTGCACAAAAACATTCCCACTCGATGCAATCGCAATATCCGACTCAATATCTTTCATCGCTTCCCAGATATTCTTATCAATATCTGTCCCGCGGTAGGCAAAGACAATGTCCTTGGTGGCTGGATCTTGCACAGCAATAGCCGACATACCAGATGAAGTGGTTGTGGCGTTAATGAGGTGCCAGGATGCGAGGGAGGAGAGTGGTTTAAGTTCAAGCAAGTTAGTTCTCGCGGTCAAGTGAGAGACAATCTCTTCAAGGGTTTGTTTTGATGCATCATCTAACAAACTATTTGGTATTACTTGATAAGCAAGCGATGACAAGGCAAGATACTGCTCAACTTTCAAATTCATTTTTTCTCCTTAATTATTTCTTTATCATATATACGAATATCCTGGTTTTCGTGAAGTATTTTTGCTATTTCATCTTCTAAGAGCACTATGACGTGTTTAGTACCATTTTCGTACCATCGGTATATCAGTTTAGTCTTAGCAGGAACATCCTTAATAATCTGCAACAACTGCTTGACTCGCTCATAGTGCATCAACGAAGAAGCATCGTTTTGCGCAGTTACTTCTAGCTTATAGAGTATACTTTTGCTATGCTTATGCGCCACCTCTTGAAATAATGGCAAAGCCTTAGTATCTGTAACAGCATTGCCAATTTCGCCCGTTGCTATATCCACAGTAGACTCGTACGATCCAGCCATTATTTTATCAACCATCGGTTTTATTCTTGCCATTTCTTGCATGCCCCATAGTGTATCTACATAATCATCCCATGGGTCTGAAAGTGACATCATCACCTTAAAGGGAAGTTTTTTGTTCGCCACAGGATAAGCTACCGCCTCAAACCACCCCCGCACCGCGAACCCACTTCCGTTTCGTATTGGTTTCTCGACAACAAATTCTTCTTTATACTTGTTACGTAAATACGTCTTCATTGTCGCTTGAGCTTGGCCAGCCTCGATATCTAACTTAAGATAAAATCCACTAACGAGGAGAAGCATAATAGTTGTTGGAATAATGATGACATAGAGGACACCACGGAAGACGATAGTGGGAAAGCTTAGTTTACTGTTATCGTTTGGTTTTTGCTTGTGCATATTTTCTGCTCTCAGGATCCCTATTTTTGGCTACGCGACTATTATAGCACAAATGCAGAACTATTGAGTTATTCTTCTTATTCTGCAAGCTGTAGCTTTGATGAGCTGTCAAGGTATGAGAGAGGTTTACGCTCAAGGCGATTGGTTTTTAGGTACTTCCTTCATAATTTCTTTTAAAGATTTGTTGATATCATTATCAGAAAACGGCTCATATGCCAATGAGCTCAAAGTTAAAAACTGTTCGTCTTTTACCATTACTATATCCTCCCTTTACTCTTTTTAAAGCAATCCTTAGAAGTTTCTTGCGCCGTTTTCTCGCTTATACCTCCATACTCCTGACAAATATATCGTGCATCTTCAGTTCTGCTATTTACAACATATCTCACAGCATAACTTCTCGGGTTTTTTGATTGGGCATACTCCATGAGTCTTCTTACGTTTTGGACATCTTCTTCTCTTACCTGGTCCCCTACTACAACAATAGATACTTCATATATAATATGGTCCCCATACTTTCGCAACATCTCAGCAAAAGCTGGCGTACCCTGTATCCCATCAGCTACATCAGGAGCAATTGTAATATCTGGCATATATTTTACTGCAGGTATAGACAATTTTTTAACCATCTTGGTAAGATCTTTTTCTTCTTGCTCATTGTAAAGTGCCGAGAGGTAGTTATCGCGATAGAGCCGGTGATCTTTCTCTAAAACACGAAAGGTATAAGAACTACCCTCTCTATGTGCATCTGCAACTTTGCCGCCTCTTCTTGCGAATCCTCCTCCTTCAATTCGATAGTTCTTGATAATGAAGTGCTGGTGATATTTTTTCTCTAGGTAGGCGCGCATTTCAGCCTGAGCTTGATGAGCCTCTATAAGATACTTAATATGAAATATACCGATTAATGCACCAGTTAATAGAAGTATGACGCATGTCGGAATAATGATAACGCGGAGGATACCACGAAAGAGGATGGTGCGAAAGCTTAGCCTATTATTCTCGTCTGGTTCTTTCTCGTGCATGTTTTCTGTCCCCACCCCTTATTTTCTAAAGCATTCATTGGCTTGTTTTTCATCTAATAGACGCGTACCTTCTACCTGTATATTGCACACTACGTCTGTATCCATCTTCGTATCATGTATGCTGTAATGTATAATACGGTAGCCAACTTTTTGCTGATTGATATATCTAATAAGGCTGATGAGATAGTACCGATCCCGGTTATCGACAGCCAATTGATTTGTATTACGATTAACACTTATTATGTAGTGAATATCTTTTCCATAAGACGCTATCGCTTCTTCGTATGTTTTAGGTGTACCGCTCAGCGACTGTGCTGTATTGTCTGCAAGACTGACAGTGATGTCGGTCTGCGCCCACGAGTTATTTATGATATGATCCTTTATTAACTTATCATTCTGAGAGCGGGACCATATTACACCTGGATAGTTATCTTGATTGCCATTCGATGAGGTGTTTACAGAAAATCGTATATGAGGATCCCGTATAGGGTAAGCATTGGCAGCTAGTACTCCCTCTACGCCGAGGCCACTGCTCTTCCGCTCTGGTTTCTCAACGATGAATTCCTCATTATATTTGTTTTGTAAATAAGTTTTCATTGTTGCTTGAGCTTGATTCGCCTCAATATCGGCCTTGAGATAGAATCCACCAACAAGGAGAAATATAACAGCTGTTGGAATGATGATGACATAGAGAATACCACGGAGAAGAATGGCACGGAAGCTTAGTTTAGTGTTATTATTTAGTTCCTTCTTGAACATATTCCCTTCTCCCAACAACCCCTATTTTTTGGCTACGCAACTATTGTAGCACAAATGCAGAACTATTGAGTTATTCTTCTTACTCTGAAAGTCGTAGCGTTGATGAGGTGCCAAGGTGTGAGAGAGGAATGGGTTGCATTCGAGAGAAATAGATCCATCGCTATGGCAATAATTGTCAATTTTTCCCTGTTTTATGAGCGCCTCAATGGTGGCTTCTCGCTGCTAGAGGCAAAACTATTTAGGGATGTACTATTAAGATAATGAGCTTAACACCAAGCATTGTTCTATTTTCATAGCTTTTCCCCCTTCATTTCGATATATTTCCCCACATCCTGCGGCGAGTGTATACCGCGTATACTTGTTTCTTCGACTAATGCAACATATACCGTGGGGTTCTCATAATTAATAGATAGCGACGCACCAAGCTCTCGCAGCTTGACGATTATCTGGTATATCTGTGCGGCTACATCATTATGGACAATCCCACTCTTTATACGCACAGCGACATGTATATCTTTACCGAATTGCTGAAAGGAATCACGATACAATGGTATTTCTTTTCCTATCCTTTGGTTCACTGCAGGTATACTGTAGACTTCTATTGATGCGAGCGATGTGTCGGCACCAAATACGTTTTTTATCATAGGATCAATATCCTTTTTGAGGTGTTTTGCCCATATCATATCGGGGTATCCATCCCAATAGTTATTACTGTATGGACTGTCCCCCGGAAAACCCTTCACCATAAATCGAAACGCGTGGTCACTTTTAGCGTACGCCTCAGCCTTAGCGACACCATCTACTCCAAGGCCAGTTCCCTCGATTCGATAATTCTCTACTACAAATTCTTGGCCATACTTACGTTTGAGGTATGACTGCATATGTGATTGAGCAATATGATCATCAATAGTAGATTTTGTGTAGAATATACCAAATATTACCAACATAATAACTGTTGGAATGATAATCATATAGAGAACACCACGAAAGAGGATGGTGTGGAAGCTTAGTTTGGTGTTATCGCTTGGTTTTTTCTTATGCATATTTTCTACCCTCACCCCCTACTTTGTGCTCTGTGACTATTCTAGCACGAATATAGAACTTCTGATTTTCCCTTTTATACGCTATATCTGTCTAGATACCACATCGATAAACAGTCTCCATCCTACTCCTCATTCCTTATCAATCACCTCAATCAACAGTTTGCTTTTTTCAATACCTGGTTTACTGTCCCGGACTTATATCTCTTCATGTTACCATCTCCTCTCTAGCGCTATCCAACCTGCTGCTACGGATGCTGCCACAGATAGCTCATTGTTCATGAGCATAGTTCGTAGCTCATCAGTTGTTAGCTGTATTACTTCAATATCCTCATTATCGTCAAGATGTTGCCTGTGCTTTATAGTGACATTATCAGCAAAGACGATCGCTATCTTGACACGGCTATTCGTAGGATCCTCAAAAAATGTAGGTCCCTCTACAAAGAGACTGGAGGTGCCTCCAGTCTCTTCATATAATTCCCTTTTTGCAGCAATTAAAGCAGATTCACCCGCATCGATCTTACCCGCAGGAAATTCTATAACACTTTGCTGCGCTCCGTGTTTATACTGACGCACCAGTAAAAATTTGCCTTCATGAGTGCGTGGAACGATCAAAACGGCGTTCATACCCTCTCGCACGTAATAATCATCGAGGACTTTGCCTGACGGGAGCCTGACGGTTTCAATATTGAGCTTGTACCACGGTGAGTCAACTAACTTCTTTTGACTTATAACGTTCCATTCTTGATTCATAGTATTATTGTAGTGTATCTTCAGATCTAGCACTACCATCAACAGTAGCATAAGTAGCATAAGCGGTGTCATACATCTATGTATAAACAAGATATTTACACACTCGCAGTCACTACATATCATGCTCTTGTTAACTCCCTACTCAATCCATAGTATGGTTATACCTCCAAAAAGCGCAATGGAACTTTGTACTGCCTTTCAAGCTGTGATACGCCGTGCATCATAGGACTCCAGCGGCACATAACAAGTGAGCTCAAGACGTGTTAGTTTTTATCTCTTCTCGTATGTAGTAAAATACTATACATGAATACTCAAGCGCACCACGTTATTACCGACGAACACTTGATCGATGAAGCGCTATCTCGCTCAGTTGCCGAAATTCTTCCGAGCAAAGATAGTCTCAAAAAGGAGCTACAAAGTGGCCGCCGCCTCACATTCTATCTTGGTATTGACCCAACTGCGAACTATGTTCATCTTGGGCATTCAACAAATTATCTGATACTCGAACGGTTCCACGCTCTTGGCCACCGGATTATTGTGCTAATTGGCGACTTTACCGCGATGATCGGTGATCCGAGCGATAAAACTTCGATGCGTGTGCAGCTAACACGTGAACAAGTGCTGGAGAACCTGCAGACATTTAAGGCACAAATTGGCAAGATTCTAGACTTTAACGATATCGACAACCCGATAGAATTCCAGTTTAATTCGGAGTGGCTCTCCAAGCTAACATTTGAAGATTCTGTGGAGCTTGCCTCCAACTTTACCGTGCAGCAGATGCTAGAGCGCGATGCGTTCAAAAAGCGAGTCGCTGCCGAGAAGCCACTCTTCGTCCATGAGTTCTTCTATCCGCTGATGCAGGGCTACGATTCTGTGGCAATGGATGTTGATGTAGAGATTGGTGGCACCGACCAAACATTCAATATGCTGGCTGGCCGTACATTGCTCAAGCGCTACAAGCAAAAAGAAAAGTTTGTCATGACAACCACACTGCTCGAAAACCCAGAAACCGGCGAAAAATTAATGAGCAAAAGCCTTGGCACCGGTGTGGGTCTCGATCTGAATGCCAAAGATATGTTCTTTAAAATCATGCAGCTGGCGGATGCGGGTATTTACCAGTGTTTTGTGGATTGTACGCGCCTGCCTATGAGTGAGATTACTGTAATTAAAAATCGACTCAACGACGGAGAAAACCCACGCGATATCAAAAAGGATCTTGCTCGAGAGATAGTGTCAATGTACCACGGAGCGAGCGCCGCCGTTGATGCCGAGCAGCAATGGGTCTCTGAGGTGAGTCAGAAGAATCTTGCCAAGGATATTGACATCATTCAGGTAGATGCCCATGAGTCAATTATCGATATCATTGTTCGACTGGGCATCACAAAAAGTCGCGGCGAGGCCAGACGGCTCATCAAGCAAAATGCCGTGAAGATCAATGACTCCAAAATTTCCAGCGAAGATACACCACTTACTAACAGTGACATTTTGCGTGTTGGTAAGAAACATACCTTCAAGGTAGTTTTACGCTCATATCAATGATGCATTATTGTATAAAACTGGTGTTATACACCTGCTGTAGAAAAAACATTCATCTGCTATCTTCTGGAGAATTACATGTGTTTGACGCATGTTAATGCGCTACTCTAAAATTAGACGCGTATAAGTACTTTCGTCGCAACCAACTCAGCATCCATCAACCAGTCAGCTACTCATAGCCCAGCATATCATACGCCGTGGCCGCCATATACGCCTGGAGCCGCCGCACTGCCTGAGCTGCCTCAGGAGCAGGCTGGGCGCTGCACACGGCATAGTACCCCACTAGAGCAGCAAGTAGCGGCCGGTTCAGCTCAGCCTGCCAGGCCTGCACATCGTAGCCGCGGCGCGCCATGTCGAGCAAGAACTCGGTTGCACTCCACCGCTTGGGCACATAAGCTGCCCACTGCCAATCAATCAGCTTCACGACATCCTGAGCAGCATGGTAGGCAATCGTCTCGCTCCGCACATCACCGTGGCTCAAGCGATCACACGGCTGATCGGCCACCTGCTGAGCCAGCGCCGCAAGATCAGCTAAGCGCTCGGTATTATCAAGCACAGCGCAAAACTGCTCGTAGCGCTGGCGAATCACTGGCTTACTGGCTTGCTCAGCCCAGGAGCGGTATGTCTGCTGGAGCTCCTCACGCCGCGTCGCATCATCACGCAGTAGCATAAGCCCCTGGCACTGTACCACTCGGTCAAACGCCGTAGTATGAAGCGCACACGTCTCAGCTGCCAGCGCAGGCAGCTCGGTCTGCTCAAGCTGAGCAATCGCGCGCAGCACCGCCGCTATATAGCGCTGGCTAGCCGGCGTATCCGCTACATCAGGCGGCTGCCACTGCCAGCCATCCTTGGCAATATACGCCTGGCTAAGCATAATCACCCGCTCATCATCATACTGAACAAACTCCGTCACCAGAGGCGAACCGGCCTGCTGCAGCGCCCGAATAACTGCATCATCTTTGCTCAGGGCCGCTGCCAGTGCAGCGTGGTTCGAAGCTTCTGGATCAGCTTCCTTGACAAACACCGACTGCGTCCCAGCCAGTGCAACAGCTCGTCGACACCCGGTTGACGCGCCCTCAATCGGCACCACCCGCACCTGATCGCGCGCCACCTTACAGCGCTGCGCCACCATCGCAAGCGCCGATGGGCTCAAAACCTGTGGAGACGACCGCTGACTCATACCTCTAGTATAGCAAAGGTGAGATAAATCACCATACCAACCATGCTGCGGCCCATCTCTCACGCTCCGCCTCCCCGCAAGCAAAAAATGCAAAAACCCGCCATGCAAGCGGGTCTTTGGCATCGATACTAACTACCCCTGGCCTATAGCCGATCGGTCACCGTGTCAGGGCGATGGTTCACCTCCATCGTCTGCGGCGATGGCCCATAGACCCGGACGCTCACATAGTCCTTGGGTGAGTAGGTACACGTCGAGAAAAAGTCGTGCCGGTCGCGGCAAGCATCGTGCTGCACCATCACAATAGCCCGGCTGCCTTCCTTAGTAATTTTTGTTGTTGGTTCTTTGACACCCTTCATCTGCAGGTAATCTATCTCAACACGCGGCTTTTCAGCGTAGCCCCCATAGCTTACCCTGGCGGTGCCATCAACCCGCACCGTAGTGGCATCGGCTACGTCAACTACCTTGGTGCGCTGCACGTCGCGCATTTGGCGCTCGAGGCTCATCCCCGCATTCATGCCACCAACCGCTAGGCCAGAGATAGCAACTGCCCCAACGAGGAGCATCGCCAGCATCGCAATGCCAACTGGCCGCTTCAGCCGCCAGGCAAAGATACTCCATGCACCGAGTGAGAGCAAAGCAGTCAGCGCCACGCCGCCGAGCACTGCACAGCCATACGCCAACCACAGCCAGCTCTGCGCAGCAAAGTCGCCCATGTTTGAGACCATAGTCGCGCTCATTACGCCACCGACCATCAGCGCGACAAGTGCGCCCAGCGCCATCATCAAGACGCCACAGCCAATCATAATGCGCAGGACTTTCGCTGCAGTCTGGGCCGCTTGGCTACCGCTGGCAGGCTCGGCAGCGGCTTTTTTTAAGCTATCAAACGTCACTGGCTTACCTGCCATGCGCAGCTTATCCGACGCGGTCACTGCTGGTGGAATAGAAAGCCACATCACGATATAGATCAGCAGCGCCGTCCCAAACGTCATAAAAGGTGAGACGATCGCCAGCAAGCGAATCCACAGCGGGCTGATCCCAAAGTATGCCGCTACCCCAGCACACACCCCACCGATCAACGCATGATTTGTATCGCGCATCAGCTGCTTGGGTGCCCCGTCCGCGAGAGCTGCCTCAGCTGCATCTCGCAGCGCAGCATCGTCATCTCCTGCCTCGGCTTCACTGGCAAACTCCCGAGGTTCGCCCATCTGACCGCGCAGCGCCGTGACATCCTCAGCAGTCACCACATCATCGCGCGTCACACCGCGCTCGGCGAGCAGCTCAACCATCCGCGCTTCGATCTCGCGCATTGCTTCTGGTTCGGCATGCATCCGCTGCTGAATCGACGCCAGATACTCTCCCAGCGCGTGCTTCGCCTCGACCTCAACACGAAACGGTGTCTTGGCAAGGTGGATATTGGTAATTTCCTTCATGACATGTCCTCCTTACAACTTCTCTATTGTACTACTTAGTGCCGCAATATTGTGTTTGAGCTGCTTGGTTACCTCTACACCAAATGGTGTGGCCGTATAGTATTTGCGTGGTGGCCCTTGCTCACTTTCTTTCCATTCGTGTTGCAAGAGCCCGTCCTTTTGCAAGCGACTCAGTAATGGGTAGATCGTTCCCTCCACCACCATCAGGTCAGCCTGACGGAGCTGCTGGATGATCTCGCTGGTATAGCGTGGCTCCTTAGCACACACCACCAGCACGCAGTACGATAAGAAGCCTTTGCGCAGCTGCGTCGTCAGCGCCTCGGCATAGTCAGTTGCATTCATCAGTGCCCCCCTGGGATGTTATGGCGTGTGACACGCCCGTCTTTGATCACCACTTGGTAATCACATTGCTTAGCCAGATCCGCATCGTGCGTCACAATAATCAGCGTTGTGCCATGCTCACGCTGCTGGCGAAAGAGCAGCTCCTCGATCTGGGTGCCCGTCTCGCTATCCAGGTTGCCAGTTGGTTCATCGGCAAACAGAATCTTGGGCTCACCGACGATTGCCCGGGCAATCGCCAGGCGCTGCTTCTGCCCACCAGACAAATCCTTGGCCTTATTGTGCTTTTTGCTGGCCAAGCCGACCGCCTCCAGCGCTTGGTTCACCTTAGCGCTGCGCTGAGCCCGCGGCACGCCAGCGATCTCCAGCGGCAGCATCACATTACTCACCACGCTGTCGTTGCCCTCCACAAAGAAACTCTGGAAAATGAAGCTAATCGTCCGTGCCCGGAAGGCATCAACCTGCCGCGGCTTCATCTGCAGGATATCTCGCCCGCCGATCACCACCTGCCCCGTTTGCGGCCGGTCGAGGCCAGAGATAGCGTGCATCAAGGTGGACTTACCCGAGCCAGATTTGCCGAGGATAGCTACGCTCGCGCCTCCGGGGATGGTGAGGTTGATATCATTGAGTGCCTTAAATTGGTTGTGCTTTTTGCCGTAGGTTTTGGTAATATGCCGTAATTCAATCATATCCTTCTCCTTATTCTATTCTGTCCTTAGTGCCTCGATTGGGTCAAGCTTGGTTGCCTTGCGGCTTGGCAAGTAGCTAGCAATAATGCCGAGGATGGCTAGTAGTGCCACCAGGGCAACCATCTGCCAGGCTTCGGGTAGAAGCAGCTGCATACCCTCCTCAAACTTGAGCTTTTCGACGATCCATGGGTTGAGCAGGCTCAGTAGGCTGGCCCCGCCCGCACCAATCGCACCACCGATGACGCCGATCAGGGCAGCCTCGTAGCGGAATAGCTTACCAACATCACGGCTACGCATCCCCAGCGCCTTCATCAGGCCAATCTGCTGCGTCCGCTCCAGCACCGAGATGTACATGGTGTTAATAATCCCAAACATACTGGCCAGCAGGGCAAGGGCACCAAAGGCGAGCAGAGCATATTGCGCCCCATTGATAAGACTGAGCATACCTTCCTTTGCTTCAGTAAACGTCTGGGCTTGGTAGGTACCACCACCGAGCTTCACGACGGCGTCTTTCACAGCAGCAGCATGATCATCGCTGTCTGCCCGTATCACGACGCTTGGGTACTGGTTAGCTGCGCCGGGAGCTTTGGTCTTTTGGTTGATAAGCAGTGCATCATCAGTCGCAATCGTCACACCAGGCTGGTAGCCAATTGAGGCCATACCGGCTGTTTCGACCGCCACAATAGTCAGCTGGGCATCATGCGTCCCGCCCGGCCCCTGAGCATGGAGCGTAACCGTCTTGCCGACCGCATCCTGGGCCGAATCAAAGCCAAAGTCGGCCAGATATTCCTTGGCAAGGATGGCTTGGCCAGGCACGAGGTCTGTACCATCATCAGTCTTCGTCAGCTCACCGGCCACAATCTTCGATGTTTTGCCTTCATTTTTGACGTTAATGGAGGCAATCAGCCGCTTATGGTTAGCTGGGCTCTCTACATAGCGCACCACTTGGGTCACATTCGCATACGGCCGCACCGTCTTGACGTGATCCAGCTTGCTGAGCTTGGCGACATCATCATCGCTCAGCACGAGGGTGCCGCTCTCATTCACCGCCTTATTTTTGCCATATTCAGGTAATTTCTTTTCGTTACGGGCATGCGTCACATACACCGTCGAGGCACTACCGGCACTATCAATCACCGAGGTCAAGAAAGCCCGGCCACCATTGCCCAGCATCAGCGCCAAACCAATGGTAAATGCTCCCACTGACATCGCCAGTGCTGTTAATGCTGTGCGAGCCTTGGCTTGGCGTAGGTTCCGCCCTGCTCGCTTGATTATATCGATTCTCCTCATTCGATACTCCTTACTATATTATTGTTATTGCCTGGTACTATGCTATACAAGGTATATTGAAATGTCAAGTAGTTTGAGAAATAAAATACTGGTTACACCACACTCACCACAGAACAATGCCATCAAAAATAGACACCAGCGCCCTTTACACCAGTGTCTATCTGCTTCTCTCTTCGCGAATATCCTACGACACAATAATCGTCCCTTGCTCGCCTGCCACAGCGGCAGCGGCATGCTCGAGATTAGCAATGATGGCGCGCCGACCAGGCTTTGCCACGAAATTAAGCGCGGCCTGCACCTTGGGCAGCATACTGCCCGACGCAAACTGCCCCTGCTCGGCATAGGCGTGCATCTCTTGGCTGGTCGTCCGGCCAATCGCCCGGGCCTGTGGCGTACCATAGTCGACCATTGCGTTATCGACGGCCGTAAGGATCACCAAAGCTTCGGCATCAATCGCATCAGCCACCACCGCAGCGGTAAAGTCCTTGTCGATCACCGCCTCGACGCCGGTCATGCCCTGCGCCTCATTCTCAACCACCGGAATTCCGCCGCCACCCGCTGTCACAACGGTCAAGCCAGCATCAAGCAAGGCACGCACCGCACCTTCTTCGACCACACGCTGCGGCCGCGGCGATGGCACGACGCGGCGCCAACCTCGCCCCGCATCTTCTTTGAAGACGAAATCGCGCCCAGCCGCCGACTGCTGCGCATCAGCCTCGGAAGCGTAAAAGACCCCGATTGGCTTGGTGGGATTGGCAAACGCTGGGTCATTCGCATCCACCACCGTTTGTGTCACCATCGTCACGGCGTGGTTTGGCATGCCACGGCGAGCAAACTCATTCGTTAACGCCTGCTGCAGCCAGTAGCCGATCTCCCCCTGGCTCATCGCGCCACATGTATCAAGCGGCATCGTCGGCACCTCAGGGGTGTTAATCGCCTCCTCATGGAGCACAATATTCCCCACCTGTGGCCCATTCCCGTGGACGATCACAAGCCGATGCCCAGCCGCAATCAGCGGCACTAGCTGAGCCGCCGTCTCACTCGCCACTCGCTGCTGCGCAGCTGCACTTGCTTCACCTTGTTTTTGGAGGGCGTTGCCACCCAATGCAATCACAATTGTACTCATCTTAAAACCTCAACGACATGCAGGTCAAACTGCCGGTTATTTTTTCGAATTCACTGGTATCGATTAGTTCTACATGGTAGCCGCAGTCACGAATCTGCTGCTCGATCTTGGGAAAGCCCTGCGGCACAATCACTGTGCCATTAATCCACAAACTATTCACCGCATAGTACTCATCGTCATCCACCACCAGCTTATTAAATGTTGCAAAGGCTGGGTGGTACTCATAGGCCTTGGCAACGATCAGGTTGTTATTATCCAAGTAAACCACATCATCCTTGAGGTGCAGAATACCTGTCACCTCAACCGTCTCGGCCGTCATACCATAGCGCTCAAGGATAGCAGTGATCTGCTCGGCCGCCGCTTGGTTGGTGCGGTGGCTTAGGCCAATGTAGTAGTGGTCGCCCACCATCATAATATCGCCGGGGTCGACGGTGCCGGGTGCTTCGACCTGCTCAATGGTATCATAGTGCTGGCTCAGCGCCTGACGCAAATCGGGCAAGCTCGCCTCGCCGCGCCGGCTCTCCGCCCCAGGCCGCGACAAAATCGCCACCCCATGCGGCGTACAAAGAGCATTATCCTCAATGAAGACACTATCCGGATACTCCTCATTAGGCTCCAAGACCGTCACCTCAAGGCCACACTGACGCAGCAACGCAACGTACTGGTCGTACTGCTGCATGGCCCGCTCATAGTCTGGCTTGCCCTTCTCCGGTGTTTGGCTAATGCCGTTGATCAAACTACGGCTTGGCCGGCGGGTAATCGCGTAGCGAAACATCACACTCCTTTCTCTTATGTAATGCGGTGCACCTTTCTCGGCACACCGCATGATTACTCATTAATTAAACAGCTTGGGCATGGTAATACCAAGTGTCTTATCCAGCCCGCCAGTCAGCAGCTGAAGCAGCGCATAGGCCAGCGCCACCAGTAGTGCTGCGACGAGCAACCACTCAAGCGCCGTAAATGGCTTCTTACCTTGCTGCTTGCGCATCAGGCCATAAACCACAATGCCCGGCACATACAAGAATACCGTTACCAGCAGGTTCTCTACTCCGGCGGCATAGACCAGCCAGACGCTATAGACACTAGCCATCACACCAATCAAGATATTGGCCACCCGGCCCTTCGTCTCTGGCTTCTCGAGAGCCGAGTATTTCAGCTGATAGAAGGCCGTCAAGGCATAAGGCACCAAGATTGCCGATGTCGCAATCGCAATACCAATGTTATACACCGAGCCACTTGTCAGCGGTATCGTCAGGATAAAGAGCTGCACCAAGAGGTTAGTAATGAGCAGCGAGTTCTTTGGCACGCCAACCTTATTCTCTTTCGCAAAAAACGCCGGAAAAGTGCCAACCTTTGCCGCCTGGTATGGTAGCTCGGCCGCAAACATCGTCCAAGCCAGCCAACCACCGAGCACCGCAATGATCAACCCGATATTGACCAGCCAGGCACCCCACGGTCCAACCACCTTCTCGAGCAAGAGCGCCATCGCTGGGTCTTTGAGGCCAGCCAGCTCCGGCTGCGTTGCCACGCCAAAGGCGAGAACGGTCATCAAGACATAGAGCGCAAGCACGGCAGCAAAGCCAATGAAGGTCGCCTTAACGACATCGCTGCGCTGCTTAGCCCGGCCCGAGAATACAACCGCACCCTCGATGCCAATAAACACCCAGACGGTAACGATCATCATACTCTGCACTTGGCTCAGTACTGACCCAAGACTGAAATTACTGCCAGCCAGCCCCCAGAGATCTTTCGAGAAAATATCGAACTTAAAGGCAGCGATGATCGCCACAAGAAAGATAATCAGCGGAACAATCTTGGCAATCGTTATGAGCAAGTTCACTACGCTCGCCGTGCGCACACCTCTGAGAATCAGACAATGCACACCCCACAGCAGGATCGACATACCAATCACCGAAGCCCAGTTTTGGCCATCAGCAAACAGCTGCGGGAAGAAATAGCCAAGCGCTGAGAAGGCCGTTACAGCATAGGCGATGTTGCCAATCCAGGCCGAGATCCAGTACCCCCAAGCCGAGTTGAACCCAACATATTTGCCAAACCCTGCCTCGGCATAGCTATAGATACCAGCATCAAGGTCGGGGCGCTTCTCGGCAAGGTTGCGAAAACTCAGGACGAGGAAGACCATCCCCACCCCGGTGACGAGCCAGGCGATAATCGTCGCCAGTGGCCCCGCCGACTCTGCGGTATTACGGACAAGATTGAAGATACCAGCCCCAATCATGCTGCCGATAACAAGCCCGGTGAGCGATCGCCACCCCAGCTTGCTCTCTTGTTGTGTTTGTTGTGTTGTCATACGTGAGGCCCCCTATGCCTCAGTTAGTTGTTATAACGTCAGTGCCATCACTGCCTTGATCGTATGCATGCGATTCTCCGCTTCGTCGAAGACCACACTGTGCTCACTCCGGAATACCTCGTCCGTCACCTCCATACTCTCAAGGCCGTAGTCTTGGTAAATCTTCAGCCCCGTCTCGGTGTTGAGATCGTGGAAGGCTGGCAAGCAGTGCAAGAACTTAACGTGTGGATTGTGCGTTTCATCGAGCATGGCACGATTCACTTGGTATGGCTTAAGCAAGGCAATCCGCTCAGCGAACTGTGCCTCCTCACCCATCGACACCCACACGTCGGTATAGATCGCGTCTGCTCCCTCCAGAGCCGTCGCGCGGTCATCCGTCACGGTAATCTGCGCGCCAGTCTCGGCGGCAATTGCCCGGGCAAGATCAACCAGCTCACTGCTCGGATGCAGCTCAGCTGGCGCTAAGATGCGGAAGTCAACGCCCATCTTGGCCGAGCCAATCATCAGGCTATTGGCCATATTGTTGCGCCCGTCACCAACAAAGACCAGCTTCGTGCCAGCCAGCGGCCCAACGTGCTCCTCGAGCGTCATAAAGTCGGCCAAGATCTGCGTCGGGTGGAACTGGTCGGTCAAACCATTCCACACCGGTACGCCAGCGTGCTTGGCCAAGTCTTCCACCGTCGAGTGCTTAAAGCCGCGGAACTCAATCCCATCAAACATCCGGCCCAGCACCTTCGCAGTGTCCTCAACCGACTCCTTTTTGCCGAGCTGGATATCATCTTTGCCAAGGAACTCCGGCGCAACGCCAAGGTCATTGGCCGCCACTGTGAAGGCACAGCGTGTACGGGTGGAGTTTTTCTCAAACAGGAGGGCGACTTGCTTACCCTCGTGCAGGCGGTGCGGCACGCCCTCGCGCTTGAGCTTCTTGAGCTCGTGCGCAGTGTCGAGCATCTGCCGGATCTCCTCTGATGAAAAGTCCTTGAGGGCTAGGAATGAGCGGTTTTTTAGATTGGTTGGTAGGTTCATTTACACATCCTCTCGTATTAATGGCATACTCATGCAGCGTGGCCCGCCACGGCCCCGGCCAAGCTCTGAGCCGGTAATCTCCAGCACTTCGACACCTGCCTCACGCAGTTTTTGGTTGGTAACGTAGTTGCGGTCGTAGGTGACCACCACCCCAGGAGCAATCGCCAAGGTATTACTACCGTCATTCCACTGCTCGCGTGCTGCAGCGATATCATCACCGCCACCGCATTCGATCAAGGTAATCGACGGCACGCCAAGGGCTTGGCTGAGCACCTGCTCAAGATTATGTTCTTTGGTAATGGTTGGGTAGGCTTGCCCGTCTGCTTTATGCAAGACGAAGATATTCATCCGCCCCTCAAAGCCCCGAATCTCTGGGTGAATGGTGAATTTGTCGTGGTCAATCATCGTAAAGACGGTATCCAGATGCATAAAGGCGTGACTCTTAGGAATCTCAAGCGCAATCACTGTGTCAAAATTCGACTCGGCAAAGAGCTTCGTCGCCATCAGCTCAATCGCCTCTGGTGAGGTGCGCTCACTAATACCGATGGCCATTGTGTGGTTATTAAGCACCAGCTCATCACCGCCCTCAATCGAGAATGGTTGGCTGCGATCATACCAAACCGGTACATTCTTGCCAGCAAAGCGTGGATGGAAATCGATAATATAGCGCATAAAGAGCGACTCGCGTCGCCGAGCTGGCCAGTGCATCTTGTTGATCGTCAGACCTTGGCCAATCGCCGCTGCTGGGTCGCGCGTAAAGTAGAGATTCGGCATTGGGTCAAGATAAAACGGATATTGCTCATGCGCCACCATCGTGTGGAGTTGCTGCTGCTCAGGCGGCAGGCTAATCTCATCTTTGCGCACCCCCGCCATCAGCTTGCGCACCATCTGGCGTGGCTCCATGCCAAGCAGATACTCGGCAAGCGTCCGCGATGCGCGTTGGTTGTCTTGCTTCGACGCCACCAGCATCTCAACAACAAATTGCCGCCGCACCGCTTCGTCAGCGAGTGCCTCGGCGGCAAGTTCATCTAAGTACAACACTTCGACCCCACGCGAGCGGAGCAGCTCCGCGAAGCGATCATGCTCCTCCTGCGCAACCTTGAGATACGGAATATCGTCAAACAATAGGCGCTGCAAATGTTCTGGCGTGAGATGCTCGAGCTCCTCACCCGGCCGATGCAAGAGCACTGTCTTCAACCGGCCAATTTCTGATGTAATATGAATTGGATCGTCCACCTTTTCCCCCTGTGTGGCTTATAGTTGATGCTTTCATTGTAGCATGTTCTGAGGTAAGTGCAATGGATAACAGGTGTCACGAATATGAAACTGAATAATGAATCACAAAAGCTTATTTTTGCTATTATTACCATAATAGTCTATCATGGTTTTGTATGAGGCAGGGGTCTATCACAACAAATGGAGTTATTCTTCATCACCACGAGAATGCAACTATTGTCTATCTTACACAGCAAGGCTATGATATTACAATCATTCCACCCGATCAACGAAAAGGAGTCCATACACCAGACATCATCATGCTCAACAAGCGGTGGGAGATGAAATGTCCAATCGGCCGAAGTCCACACACTATCAAACGTGCATTTAAGGTTGCGATTCATCAATCTGAGTACATTATTTTCGACCTTCGTCGATCGAAAATAACCGATGCGGTTAATATTGCCCGACTTAAGAAAGAATTTTATGATATCAAGCGAGCCAAACGGCTGATTATTATTCCAAAATCAAAGAAGATTATTGACATCAGTAAATAATTCCGCTACTATTTAGATACGGGGTGGCGTCACCGTGGTTCTGCGGAGACGACACCCCTATCTTGATAGCATCGTCACTCTACCAACTGCGTACCAGCCGTTGGTTATTTTTTTGCGGTCATAACCGCCAGGCTCGCTTCCACCCGGTAACGGAATCTAGGGTGCGTCTGTAACCACGCATCGGCTGCCCGGGCCGCGCCAGGCAGCGCTTCGTTAGCATAATCGTCCACCACCAGCACCGCATCAGTAGTGAGCTTGGGTGTTACGAGCCGGAGTGAGTCCATAATCGACTGGTAATAGTCGCCATCGAGAAAGGCAAACATAATGTCCTCCGGCACATCCTGCGGGGTAAGCTCGGCAAACCACGCCTTGTGCACCACTGGCGGGCGCAGGCCAGCTTTCTTGAACTGCTGGAGGAACCCCTTGCGCGTCGCGGCAAGCTCCCCTGCCACAAACTGCTCGCCAGCTGCGCTCACATCCTGCGCCGTCTTCTCTGGCAACCCAGCAAATGAATCATAAACATGAAAGACCCCGGCATACTGATACGCATCAAGCAAGCGCCGAATAAACAAACTCGTCGTCCCCACATAACAGCCAAATTCAACAACCGACCCCCGGCAGCCAGCCCCGAGGAGCCGCTCAAGCTCATGCAGCAAAACCCGCAGCTCATGCTCATCCACTTGGTCCGAGATGATTGGGTAGGTGCGGAGAAGTTGGTCGGTAATCATTATTGGCCCACTATAGCAAATAATTGCTTACGATGCTATTGCCTGGCTTATTTTGGTGCTTTCTCCCGTACATATCCCCATTTGTATGCCATTTGATCGAAATTATTCTGGCGAGCATGACCAGTATACGGTATACTATAGACATGAAAATCACCAGCCCCGCCTTCAACAACAACGCCAAAATACCAAAGATCTATTCGCGCTTCGGCGGCAACCAGCGACCGCCTCTCACCATCAGCGACATCCCTGATGGTACCCAGAGCCTCGCCGTGGTGTGCTATAGCCCCGACGCACCCTTTATCGGCGGCTTCTATCACTGGATTGTTTGGAACCTTCCACCCACCACCACAGAAATCGGCAGTGACTACCTCCCTCACGGCGCCATCGAAGGCACGACTACCTGGGGCAAGCCCGGTTGGGGTGGTCCGCACCCCGCCTTTGGCACCCATCGCTATCAGTTCTTCGTCTATGCACTCAATACCGTGCTCGACCTCCCCGCCAAAACACGCCCCAAGAAATTCTCCAAGGCAATCGCCCCACATATCATCGAGCGCACCATGCTGACAGGGAAGTTTGGCGCACTGGACATATTTGATTTGCGGTAACAAGCGACTAATTAATTTTATAAACCAATGTCTCTACCCGATAGTATCGCACTCCTATCTCTACTTATATCAATCATCTCTGTCGTGGTTGCGGTTGTATCCTGGCGCAAAAGTCGCGTCATTTACGAGATCGAGGAAGTAGTTATCCGAAAAATTAACGGCACACGCGATGACATGGATGGTCGAGGCTTGCCGGAGCTTAATCAGAAATTAAACACCGGTCATTATACAATTCTTGAAGTCCTCGAAAGAACTGATGGCGATTGGGCTGTCCTGCTTGCCCGCATCAAGCGACCCAAACGCAGTTAGCTCTAGACATCTTACTTTGTCGGTTTATCGACGTCTTCCGCAAACTGGCTCTGGTACAATTCCGCATAAAAGCCATTCTGGGCAAGTAGCTCGTCATGCGTGCCCTGCTCGA